>NZ_JALQCS010000001.1:2300000-2600000 GCF_023277115.1 Acidithiobacillus acidisediminis | reverse complement strand
GTACGGAGTGGATTCGTCTGGTGGGTAAGCAGTGGGACACCCATCCAGAGATTCAAAAGGATCTCAAGAATTTTAATGCGACGTGGGAGTATTATATCGAGGACCGGCCAGACATCCCCCATGTAATGCTATTCTGTAAGGCAGGCAAGGTGATTTATGCGGGTCCATCTGATGGGCGGCGCCGAGATTTCATCATGTGGGCAACCATGGAAAACTGGCAAAAAATACTTTCTGGCGAGGTTTCCGGCAAAACTGCGCTGATGAGTCGGAAGTTGAAGTTCAAGGGATCAATGATGACCGCAATGAAATATATGACTCCATTCAATATTCATTTGAATATTTTGGGTGAGATTCCCGTGGACTTTGATCTGTAGTGCGTATGGAAAGTACATCGGAGAAAAAGTCCTTCGGCTTTACCGTAGATCCCAACTATTCGGGGAAAAATCTTCCCGGCTGGTTTCTGATGAACACGTACCTGCAACGCCACTTGCAATGTAGTCTGCATTTTGTGCCCCATGAAACCTTCGAAGATGGGCGCCGGGCCGTCTTGCAGGGAGGTTTTGATCTGGTCTATGCGAATCCCTTTGACTGGGTTCAATATGTTACCCAGAGGGATTTCATTCCGGTAGCGAAGCCGAAAGAGCACTACGATGAGGTGCTCCTCTGTTCCCGCCGTGATTCTGGCCTCACCAATGTGGCCAGTCTGCCCGAGCGCATCCGCATTGCCTCGGCGAGTGACGCTACCCTGGTGCATATGGTCGGCCTGTTTTTGCTGGATAAAGCAGACATTGACCGAGCGCGTCTGGATTTCACCTTTACCGGTAGCTATCAGTCGGCGCTGAAGAGTCTGCTACAGGGGCAAGTGGACCTTGCCTTTGTGTTCAATGAGGTCTTCGAGGGCGCCAGCCGCATCACCCGGGAGAGTCTGCGCATCATCGCCCAGTCGGATGACGCCTTCGCGTTCCACGCCTTTTGTGTCTCGCCGCGCATGGCGCAGTTTGCTGCGCCGTTGGGCGCAGTCCTTGCCGCCATGGGTCACGATCCGGCTGGTCAACGCCTGTTGCAAGACATCGGATTTTCTGGGTTTTCTCCGGTCGAAGAAGAGGAGGTCGCTTGCCTCACCGCCCTTGCCGAGGAATACATCAGTGGTCATGAGGCCATCGATCTACGGGCCACCTCGAGCCTGCAGATCGATGACAGCGCCTTTGTGGTGGCGCGGGAAGAGCCCGGCGACGGGACAAGCTAGGCGCGATTCGCTACTATCCGCGCATGAGCTACATCGATCTGCGCGCCTTTATCGCTGACCTGGAACGCCGTGGTGAACTGCGGCGCCTCTCCCAGCCCATCTCCCCCGTCCTGGAAATGACCGAGATCTGCGACCGTACCTTGCGGGCGGGCGGTCCGGCGATATTGTTCGAACGCCCCAGCGGTTTTGACATTCCGGTGTTGGGCAACCTCTTCGGTACCACTCGCCGGGTGGCCCTGGGGATGGGCGGCGAATCCCTGCAGGACCTGCGCGACATCGGTCATCTCTTGGCCTATCTCAAGGAGCCCGAGCCCCCCAAGGGGCTGCGCGATCTGTGGGCAAAGCTACCCACCCTGCGCAAGGTCCTTTACATGGCGCCGACGGTGCTCTCCCGCCCGCCCTGTCAGGAAGTCGTCTTGCAAGGGAAGGAGATCGATCTCGGGCGCTGGCCGGTGCAGACCTGTTGGCCAGGGGATGTCGGGCCGCTGATGACCTGGGGCCTGACCATCACCAAAGGCCCCCTGAAAAAGCGGGCCAATATGGGGATATATCGCCAGCAAGTGATCGGCCCCAATCGTGTGATCATGCGCTGGCTGGCGCATCGGGGTGGCGCCCAGGACTTGCGCGAGTTTCAGCGCCAGAATCCCGGTCAGCCCTTTCCGGTGGCGGTGGCTTATGGGGCGGACCCGGCCACCATTCTCGCCGCCGTCACCCCTATCCCCGATACGATTTCCGAGCATCAGTTTGCGGGCCTGCTGCGCGGCGGCAAGACGGAACTGGCCAATGCCCTGACTGTCCCCCTGCAGGTCCCGGCACGGGCGGAACTGGTCCTCGAAGGGCACATTTATCCTGATGATTTTGCGGTAGAAGGGCCCTACGGCGATCATACGGGCTACTACAACGAGACCGAGCGCTTTCCGGTCTTCACCGTGGAGCGCCTGACCCATCGGCAGAATCCCCTCTATCACAGCACCTACACGGGGCGCCCGCCGGATGAGCCGGCCATCTTGGGCGTGGCGCTGAACGAAGTCTTCGTCCCGCTGCTGCAGAAGCAGTACCCGGAGATTCTGGATTTTTACCTCCCCCCCGAGGGCTGCTCCTATCGCCTGGCGGTGGTGCGTATTCGCAAGGGCTATCCCGGGCACGCCAAGCGAGTGATGTTTGGGGTCTGGGGATTTTTGCGGCAGTTCATGTACACCAAGTTCATCATTGTGGTGGATGAAGACGTGGACGCCCGTTCCTGGCAGGACGTGATTTGGGCCATGACCACCCGCATGGATCCGGTGCGCGACACCTTGATGGTGGAAAATACCCCCATCGATTACCTGGATTTTGCTTCGCCGGTCGCCGGCCTGGGCGGCAAGATCGGCTTTGATGCCACCAACAAACTTCCGGGGGAAACCCAGCGCGAGTGGGGTACCCCAATCCGCATGACGGAAGAGGTCAAGCAGCGTGTGGACGAGATTCTCGGAGGGCTGGAGAAGCCGTTGTTCTGAAAAAATCGCAGGAATTTGGAGCGGGTGATGGGAATCGAACCCACGTCATGAGCTTGGGAAGCTCAGGTTCTACCATTGAACTACACCCGCGAATGCTCCATTCTATAGAAGAAAGTCGAGAAAAGGCAAGGCGTGGTCTAGGTGCCCGGCTGGCCGCCTGGGTCCATACAGAATGCTGACGATTAGAGGATGAAGAATGGAAGAACTACCCACCCGCGAAGAAGACATTGAGCAAGCATCGCGCTCGCTCAAGGCCATGGCCCACCCGTTGCGCCTCAAGGTGCTCTGCGTTCTCGGTTCGGAAGAGATGAGTGTGCAGGATATCGTGGCGGCCGTTGGCACGACGCAGAGCAACATTTCTCAGCACCTGGCGATCTTGCGGGAAAAAGACATCCTCAAGGCCCGCAAGGATGCCAACAAGGTCTATTACCGGGTTGGTGATCCCCGTACTCTGCGTCTGATTTCGATGATGAGCGAGGTGTTCTGCAGTATCCACTGACGGGTGCTTCTCTCGGAAAGAATATTATCATATACTGATTATCTTTGGCGCCACGGCGCCTTGTGCTCTTTTGGCAAAGATCAAAAGATCGAGGGGAGTACTACCGATATGAACCGCCGCCGACTTTGGCTAGCTTTCTTGCCGGCGCTATCCGCCGTGCTGTCCGTGCCAGTGGCGCACGCGATGGATTTCAGTGCGTGCGTCCATGCCGCGCTGCAGCGCAATCCCTCGGCGCTGTTGGCCGAGGCGCAGGCGGCTCAGGCCAAGGGCGCGGTAGACGCGGCGCAGGGCCATCTGTTGCCGAAATTGTCTGCCAGTTTTTCTGGTGCCCAATCCAACAACGCGCTTACGGTTTTTGGCATGAAGCTGTCCCAGCGCGTTGCCACCTTCAATGACTTTGGCGCCAACCAGTTCGACCCCAGTAATCCCAGCGCGCTGAACATCCGCCCCAATAATCTGGACCACCCCGGTGGGTATCACAATTTGGGTACCGAGATCTCCTTGGCCATCCCCATCTGGAATGGCGGGGCTGTTCGTAGTGGTATCGATGCGGCCGAAGGGATGCTCCATGCCGCCCAGGCGGGCGACGAAGTGGCCCGGCAAAAGCTGACCTTTGTCGTGCTGCAGGCGTATGACGGATTGGTTGCCGCCAAGGCTGGTCTGGGGGTGGCAGAAAAGGCCTCGCGCGCTGCAGATGCCTATGTGAAGACCACAAAGCAGTTGCTGGCGCAGGGGGTGGTGGTCAAGAGCGATCTGCTGTCTGCCCAAGTCCATCAGGAGGAAGCTGCCTTGCAGGTGCAGCAGGCCAAGAATGCGGTTGCGAATGCCCGCGCGAACCTGGCCTTGTTGATTGGCAAGCCGATGGGCACCCCCCTGAATGTGGACGTCGCGGTGCAACCGCCGCTGCCGGCCGGTGATGCCTATGCCTTGGAGCAGCAGGCCCTCGCCAGTAACCCCGGTCTGCGTGCCTTGCGCGAAAAAGTGCATGCCGCGCAGGCGAATGTCGGCGTGGCTCGTGCGGCGTATCTGCCGCACATCAATGCCATGGCAAAACAGGAGTGGAATGGCACTACCCTGGGGAATGCTGTGCCCTCTTATACCGTGGGTGGCCAGATTCAATGGGACCTGCTCGATTTTTCCCGCTCTGGCCAGATGGATAGTGCCCAGGCCGGGGTACAGGCGGCCCTGGCGAATTTGCAGCAAGCGGAAGACAAGACGCGATTACAGGTGCAGAAATCGCTGTTGGCCACACATTTGGCGGCACAGCGGGTAGAGATGCGACAACTTGCAGTGCGGCAAAGTGAGGAAGCACAGCGTCTGGTGCGCTTGCGCTATCAGAACGGGGTGGAAACCCTGACCGGCCTGCTGCGTGGTCAGGCATCTCTCGACCAATCGCGCGCTGAACTGGTAGAGGCTCGCTATGAAGAGGCGATCGAGCGTGGCGCACTGTTTCTGGCAATCGGCAAGATGGACCTGCAGTCGTTGACCGGGGCGCCAAACACGGGGGAAAAGAAGTGAAAAAACACGTATTGGTGGTGGGTATGGTCTTGACCCTGGCCCTGGCTGGCTGTGGCGAGAAGCCGCCGCATGCTGCCGCTGTGACGCACCAGGTGCAGGCGCAGGTGCTGACACTAGCGGCGGGCGCGGGACAAAATTTCGAGACCGTGCCTGGTACCATCATGGCCAGCCAGCAGATTCAGTTGGGGTCGCGCTTGAGTGGCTATCTGCGCGGCTTGCAGGTACATGTGGGCGAGGCAGTGCACGCTGGGCAATTGCTCTTCCAGGTGGACCCCGCCGATGTCGATAGTCAGGTCGCCCAGGCCCAGGCCAGTCTGGCCCAGGCCGAGGCGAATTTTGCCGATGCGCAGTCGAATTATGACCGGTTCCAGAAGCTGTATGCGGCGCAGGCGATCCCGCAGAAGCAGTGGGACCAAGTGCGCAGTCAGTATCAAATGGCGAAGGCGCAAGTGGCGGCAGCGCGGGCCGGCACCGGTAGCGCCGCCGCGCAGTTGCGCTATGCCCGAGTGAGCGCACCCTTCGCCGGCGTCATAACGGAAAAGTTTCTGCAGAATGGCGACTTGGTTGCCCCCGGTCATCCCGTCCTGAGTTTGGCCAATCCCCACGTGCTGGAGGTGGACTGCAGTGTGGGAAGCGCTGCCTTCGCCACCCTCCACGTCGGGCAAAGCCTTACCATTCTCGAGGACGGCAAAAGTCTGACGGCGACGGTACGGGATTTGGTTCCGGTGGCCGATCCGGTGACCCATAGCCACCTGGTGAAGCTGTCGCTGCCGGCAGATAGTGGCGTGCAGGCGGGTGCCTTTGTGCAGGTGCAGATTCCCCATGTCGGGAAGACGTCGACCTTGCAGATTCCCAGTGCGGCGTTGCTCAATCGGGCCGGTATTCCCGGTGTTTTTGTCGTTACCGGAAAGGATATCGCGGAATATCGCATGGTGCGCCCAGGCCAGTCGGCGAATGGTGCAGTGGAGATCCTGGCGGGATTGACGGCGGGGGAGCGTATTGTGGTGAGCAATACCGAAGCCGTAAACAATGGCGATCAGATCGAGAGCGCCGTCCATGGCTGACGGGCAAATGAATCTCGCCGGTCGGCTTGCCAGCGGCTTTTATCGCTCCAAGATCACCGTGTTGATCATGCTGGCCATTGCCCTGTTCGGGGCGATGGCGGTGCTGGTCACGCCACGTCTCTATAACCCCGAGATCGTGGTGCCTGCGGCGGAAATCTTTGTCATGCGCCCAGGTTCCAACAGCGAAGAAGTTCACAATCTCGTTGTGCGTCCCCTGGAAGCCCTGATGGCGTCATTGCCCGGGGTGCACCACACCTATGGGTATGCCGTGAATGACATGGGCATCGTTACGGTGCAGTTCCAGGTCGGCGCGAACGAAGAGAAGAGCCTGCTCGAAGTCTATAACCAACTGAGCCGGAACATCGACCGTATGCCGCCCGGCACCATGCAGCCGCTGGTGAAATCGATCGGCATCAACGACGTACCCATCCTCGATGTCACCTTGAGTTCCGCCTCCCACAGCCAGGTGCAGTTGCGTGCCGTCGCCCTGCGGATCATGGATCAATTGCAGAACGTACCCGATGTGGCCAACGCCGAGCTGATTGGCGGTGCGCGCCGAGCGGTCAATGTCTGGATCGATCCGCAGAAGCTGGCCAGCAGTGGTGTCAGTCTGGCGCAGCTGCGGCAAGCGCTGCAGGGCAGCAATTTGGTCATGCCTGCGGGCCATCTGGTCGCCAACAACCAGCGCATTCCGTTGCGCGTGGATGCAGCGTTGGGCTCGGCGACGGCGGTGGGGGACGTCATCATTGGTTCCCATGCTGGCCGCCCCATCTTCCTGCACGACGTGGCGCGTGTGGAAGAGGGCGCAGCCGAAACCGACACCTTGATGACCAACAATACCGGTCCGGCCAATCATCTCGGTTTGCCTGCAGGTAGCAGCATGCCGGCGGTAACCATTACCTTGGCCAAACGGCCGGGCACCAATGCAGTCGTGGTTGCCGATGCGATCAAGGCAAAACTGCAGCGCTTGCAGGCAGAGGCCATCCCGCAGGGCATACAGGTATCGGTGACCCGGGATTATGGCGCCCGCGCCAACGATGCGGTGAGTACCCTCTTTGAGCATCTCAGTATTGCGGTTGGGGTGGTGGCAATCATTCTGCTGGTCTTTCTGGGCTGGCGCGAGGCCGGCATCGTCATCCTGACCGTCCCCCTGACCCTGGGGGTGGTGCTGGGGATCGGTTGGTTGCTCGGCCAGACCATCAATCGGATCACCCTCTTTGCGCTGATCCTGTCTCTCGGCCTCTTGGTCGATGGCGGTATTGTGGTAATCGAAAACATCCACCGTCACATCAGTCACGGTGGAGGCAAACGCAGCTTTGCCGACAAGGTGGTGCTGGCGACCAATGAAATCGGCAATCCAACGAATATTGCTACCCTGGCGGTGATTCTGGCCTTTGTCCCCATGGCCTTTGTGACGGGAATGATGGGACCTTTCATGTTGCCCATCCCCATCTTTGTACCGATCGCCATGATTGCGTCGGTGTTATTGGCGTATACGGTGGTGCCCTGGGGTGCCTATCGCTTTCTCCGTGGTAAAGCGGATCGTCATGCGCGTCAGCATCAAGAAGAAGACGGCATGCGCGCGCGGGATCTGCTGCAGCGCCTCTACCTGCGGATCTTTACCCCCCTGCTGCGCTCAGGAGCGAGGCGCAACGTCTTTTTCCTGATCGTGATCGTGCTGTTGCTGTTGGCCATGCTCATGCCGGCCTGGCAATTTGTGCGCCCTGCGGGGATGAACGGACCGCTTAGTCCCTTGGGTGTGAACGTCAAGATGTTGCCGGCAGGGAATGTCAGTGACTTCATGATTCAGGTCGACACCCCTGCTGGCACGGCTCTGGCGGAAACCGGACGGGTGGTACAGGACGTGGGCCGGGTATTGGCAGAGAATCCGTACGTTGAGAATTTCCAGAATTATGTTGGCCGTTCGGCGCCCGTAGATTTTGCCGGCTTGGTGCGCGGCGACATGATGCGCAAGGGGAGCAACTATGCGCAGATCCAGGTCAATCTCGTACCGCGCAGTCAGCGACCCATGTCGCACACGATTGGCGTCGATATTTACCGGAAAATTGCCGTCCTGCAGCAGCGCTTTCCCGGCACCGTAATCAAACTGTTCGAGGTGCCACCAGGACCTCCGGTGCGGGCGCAGGTGGTCGCGGAACTCTATGGCCCTGACTACGATAAACTGCGCCAACTCGCCGGGCTGGTCGAGAAGAAATTCCGTACAGTCTACGACATGGTCAACGTCGATGACTCGGTAACGGGTACTGTCCCGGAATATCGGATTCACGTCCTGACGGAAAAGGCGATGCTGGCTGGCGTGGCACCGGCACAAGTGGCCACGCTGGTGCATGACTTTGTTGCGGGCAGTACGATTGGTGCCCTTACCGTTCGCACAGCGCGGGAGCCGGTAAATATTATCCTGCGCGTGCCGCCGGGAGATCGCGCCTGGCAGTCGCAGATTCTGAGTCTGCGGGTACGCAGCCAGACAGGACAGCAGGTGCCATTATCGAGCATCGTCGAGATCAAGAGGACGACGGCGGCCAAGCCGATCGTCGACCGGGACCAGCACGATGTGGTGTATGTCACCGGCGACTTGCTGGGCTCCAGCCCGGTCTATGCTACCTACACCCTGAATAACCTGCTCAATGGCAAGACCCTCGCGGGCGTGCCTCTGAGCACGGGCAACCTGGGTTTCCTGCCGGCCCAGCCGCGGGACATCACCCATTATCAGATCCTTTGGGGTGGTGACATGCGTCTGACCCTCGATGTGTTTCGGGATCTCGGTGCCGCCTTCATCGTTGCCCTGGTCTTCATCTATCTGATGCTGGTGGCGTACTACCAATCCTTCATCATGCCGATCATCGTCATGGGTGCCATCCCGCTTACGCTCATTGGGGTCTTTCCGGGGCACTGGCTGCTCAATACGCCCTTCAATGCGACGTCAATGATTGGGGTGATTGCCCTAGCGGGTGTCGTGGTGCGGAATTCCTTGCTGCTGATCGATTTCATCATCGAATACCGACGCGAGGGCTACCCCTTGGATGAGGCGGTACTGGAAGCGGGTGCGGTGCGATTCCGCCCGATTTTGTTGACGGCATTGGCGATCATGTTCGGTTCCGCCATCATGGTGACCGATCCCGTCTTTGGTGGCTTGGCGGTATCCTTGATTTTTGGCACCTTCGCCTCCACCATGCTGACATTGATTGTGATTCCGCTGCTGTATTTTCTCTGGGAGCGGCATCTGGAGCGCAAAGCGCAGGGAGTGACCTGAAATGACTACAGAAAATTGGGTTCGTGTGGTGGCTGGTACCTTCGTGATGATCAGCGTGGCCTTGGGTGCGCCGGCCAGTCCGATCTTTATCAGCGAGTGGTTTCTGGCCTTTACCCTCTTTGTCGGATTCAATCTCTTCCAAAGTGGCCTCTCGGGTTTTTGCCCCCTGGTCAATATTCTGCACAAGATAGGGGTGAGTGATGCCCCGAGTTGCGGGAGATAAACAGTGAATATCGGCGCAGAATTGTCCACGCATTGGCCACTGCTCTTGCTGGCCCTGGGCTTTGTGGTTCTGGTGTTCAAGGGGCCGATCAGCCGCAAGTTGGCTGGGGTGGAAGAAATCACGCCGGAGCGCGCCGTGCAGCTCATCAATCAACACGATGCCCTGGTGATTGATGTGCGCGAGCAAAACGAGTGGTCCCGCGGCCACTTGCCTTCGGCCAAACACATTCCCGTAGGGCAATTGAACAAATATCTCAAGGATCTGGAAAAGCATCAGGAACATCATGTGATCTGTCAGTGTGCCAGCGGGATGCGTTCGGCGCGGGCGGCGTCGATTCTGCACAAGGCCGGGTTTCAGAAGGTGTACAGCCTGAAGGGTGGCATCCAGGCTTGGCGTGGTGCTGGACTGCCGGTGGAGAAGTAGGTGGCAGAGGTTGTCGTCTATGCTACCCACGCCTGTGGCTACTGTCGCCGGGCCTTGGCACTCTTGCAGCAGAAAAACGTCGCTCCTCAGATCATCTGGGTCGATCAGCAACCGCAACGGCGAGGGGAGATGGTCCAACGCGCCGGGGGTCGGCGTACGGTGCCGCAAATCTTCATTGCCCAGCGCCATGTGGGTGGCTGTGACGACCTGCTTGCCCTGGAGCGTCGGGGCGAATTGGATCCCCTGCTACGCGATTGAACGGGAGGCGTAACCATGCATATCGTCTGTCCCCACTGTGGCGCGGTGAATCAGGTCCCCAAGGAACGTCTTGGCGAGCGCCCGAAATGCGGTAAATGCCATCAGCTGCTCTTTGCCGATCATCCCGCTGAACTCCAGGGCGTAGCTTTTCAACGCTATATCGAGCGGAACGAGTTGCCGGTCTTGGTCGACTTTTGGGCCCCTTGGTGCGGCCCCTGTCGGATGATGGCGCCAGCATTTGCGCAGGCGGCGCAGCAGATGCAAGGGCGTTGCCTCTTTGCCAAGGTGAATACCGAGGAGGACGGGCAGAGTGGCGCCCGCTACCAGATTCGCTCGATCCCGACCATGATCCTGTTTCGCGGCGGACGCGAAGTGGCGCGGCAAAGCGGTGCGATGGGGGCTGCGGATATTCAGCGCTGGCTGGCCGGGCAGGGTCTGTGAGCATCCAGGAGAGCGGATGTGGCCGATGATCGTCTGATTGCTGCCGTCATCCAGACCGTCTCCAGCGACGACTGGCGAGAAAATCTGCAGGCGGCAGCGCAGGCGATTGCCAGTGCCGGCGCGCGCGGTGCAGAGCTGGTCTTGCTGCCGGAAAATTTTGCCTTCATGGGCGTGCGGGACACGGACAAGCTGGCGCTCATGGAAGACCAAGGCCACGGGCCGATCCAGGATTTTCTCGGGGAGCAGGCAGCGCGGCATGGTATCTGGCTCCTCGGGGGAAGCATCCCGTTGCGCGCGCCCGATGGCCGCTGTTATGCCAGTCTGCTGGCGTACGACCCCCAGGGCACACTACAGGCTCGCTACGACAAGATCCATCTGTTTGATGTCGATCTAGCCGACGGCGAGAGCTACCGCGAATCGGCCAGCATCGCCCCAGGAATGAAGCCGGTGCAGGTATCCAGCCCCTGGGGCGAGATTGGCTTATCGATCTGCTACGATCTGCGTTTCCCAGAGTTGTACCGACAGTATGCCGGTGCTGCCATTCTCGTCGTGCCCAGCGCCTTCACGGTGCAGACCGGGCGCGCCCATTGGGAGACACTCCTGCGTGCCCGTGCCATCGAAAATCAAGCCTTCGTACTGGCAGCCGACCAAGGGGGAAGACATGTCAATGGGCGCGAGACCTGGGGGCACAGCATGATCATTGATCCCTGGGGACAGATCTTGGCGCAACAGGATGAGGGCGCTGGCGTCGCCTTGGCGGAGTTGGATCTTGCCCAGATGGCACAACTCCGCGCCCGTTTGCCCGCGCTGACACATTGCCGTCTTTAGCGCGCATTACCATGCGACATATGCGTATCCCTTCTGCTGCAGGCTGATCAGCTCCACCGCGCCGCTGAATACCGTAGTTGCCTCGGAAATCAGGTCGGCATTGTCGATCTTGACCGTTTTCATGGTCTGCTCACAGGCGGCGAAGGTTACCCCATACATATGCAGGCTGGAGACCTGTTCGCGGATGAACTTGTCATAATGGTGCTTGTTCTTCTCGTCCTTGACCAAGAGCCAGATGCCGGGGCCAAAGCAATCGAGAACGATGTCGACATCGTTGTTGTAATGCTCCAGCACCACGGCCGCGCTGTGTAAGATATCCAGGATATAGGCGGGGTCGGATTGGTTGAGCTGATAGACGACCTTGTTCTTGGACGGTCCCATCATGCCCATTCCCATGCTCTGCCCCTGTGCCGCTGCGGCCACCGCCGATGCCGCACCGGCAACGACCAGGCCACCTAGAAAGCGGCGGCGTGAATGGTTTTTGTCTTCGGCCATGCTATGCTCCTCTTCGATTGCGATTGGCTCTATACGAGGTAGCAAATTCTGCGCCTGGAGCTACATTTTCGGAAATGGTTGCGGGGAGCGCATATGCGGCAGTTCAATCGCGAATTTTTTCGCGATCTATGGCAGATCAGTAAACCCTATTGGACGAGTTCGGAGGATCGCTGGCTAGCGAGGGGTGTTTTTGCCCTGATCATTGGGCTCAATCTGTTCATGGTTTTCATCTCCTACCGCATCACCCAGTGGTATGCGGTATTTTGGAACGCAGTCCAACATTATCAATCGGGTGCGACCTGGCAGCAGATCCTCGTTTTTTGCGGCTTAGCGACGGCATACATTATCGCTGCGGTATCGCAAAGTTTCTTTACCGAGATGCTGGTCATTCGCTGGCGACGCTGGCTGACCCACTCCTACCTCGATTCTTGGCTGGAACGGCGTACCTTTTACCATATGCAGGTATTGGGAGATGGCACGGATAACCCGGATCAGCGTATCAGTGAAGATCTGGCCAGCTTCACTAATCAAACACTGAATATCGTGATCGGTCTGTTCAGTTCCGTGGTGACCTTGGGCACCTTCATTTTCATGCTCTGGGAATTATCGGCCATGATCTGGATTCCCGTACATGGGCAGACGTTCACCATCCCCGGTTATCTGGTCTGGGCTGCTTTGATTTACTCGGTATTTGGTACGGTCATTACCGCCTTGATTGGTCGCCCACTCATTCGCCTGAATTTTATGCAGGAACGCTATCAGGCCGATTTTCGTTTCAGTATGATGCGCCTGCGGGAAAACAGTGAGAGCGTCGCGCTCTATGGTGGAGAGGCGCGTGAAGGAAAAAATTTCCGCGAGCGATTCGCCGAGGTCTACGCCAATTTCTGGCGCATCATCTGGCGAAGTATGCGCTTGAACTGGTGGACCTCTGCCTATGGGCAGATTGCCATTATTTTCCCCCTGATCGTTTGTTTGCCGGCCTATTTCGTCAACAAGGAAATTGGCGTGGGCGGTCTGCAACAGATCATGTCTGCCTTTGCCCAGGTGCAAGGCGCCTTGTCGTTCATCGTCAGCAGTTATACGACCTTGGCCAACTGGCATGCGGTAGTCGACCGGTTGCGATTTTTCCGCGGCTCCATGCGCGAGGTGCACGAAATTCAGGACCGGCATTATCATATCCAACAAAGAAATGCCACAGCCCTGGAGGTCAGCGATTTGCATGTGCGTTTGCCCGATGGGCGGGAACTGGTGCGCGGCTTGAATCTGTCCGTTGCGCCTGGGGAACATCTCCTGATCATGGGGGCATCGGGCAGCGGCAAGAGCACTCTGGTTCGCGCGTTGGCGGGCATTTGGCCTTATGGGGATGGCGAGATTGGCCTGCCAGCGTCGGAACGCCCCCTCTTCTTGCCACAGCGTCCCTACCTGCCCATGGGCAGCCTGCGCGAGGTGTTGGTTTATCCCTATGGTCTTGCGGATGACAGTGCGCAAGTGCTGGTCGAAGCGCTACAGAGTGTGGGGATGGGCGCATTGGCAGGGCAACTCGAAGAAACCCGTCTCTGGTCCCATACCCTCTCCCTGGGAGAGCAGCAGCGCCTCGCTTTTGCCCGTATCCTGCTGCAGAAGCCGCGCTGGATCTTTTTGGACGAAGCGAGTTCAGCGCTGGACGAGCGAGCAGAGGGCGAGTTGTATGCCCTCATCGCCGAGCGTTTGCCGGACTCCGCGATCATCAGTGTGGGACATCGTTCGAGTCTTTGGCGCTATCATTCCCGTTGTCTGCGCCTGCTGGGGGATGGAGAATGGCGCATGGAAGATGCAGCTCGCGGGGATGAGGCACAATTGGCCTTTGGCCACTTTTCACCCGCATAGTTTTGCAGCAAGAGGAGATAGCAACGATGGCAATGACCAGTATTGATTTACCGCTTGGAACGGCACTCCCGCAATTTACCCTACCCTTGGGGGGGCGTGCCGGGACTTGGTCTACCAGTCAGGCAGTGGGGAAGCCACTGCTGGTGCTCTTTATCTGTAATCACTGCCCCTACGTGATCCACATTGCGCAGCAATTGGCCAAGCTGGCCGATGCCTGGCAGCATGATGGTCTTGCGGTCGTGGCCATCAACAGTAACGACCCAGAGACCTACCCGGACGATGCGCCGGAAAAAATGCCCGTGGAGGCGGAACGGGCGGGGTACCACTTCCCTTACCTCTTTGATGCCGATCAGTCCGTGGCGAAGGCCTTTCGTGCCGCCTGTACGCCAGATATCTTCTTGTTTGATGCAGAAGGGAAGCTCTTTTACCACGGTCAGTTTGATGCCGCGCGTCCCAAGAATGATCTACCAGTAACGGGCGCTGATCTCGATGCTGCCGTCCGTGCCGTGCTCGCGGGTCAGGAAGCGCCGCGCCAAGTCCAGCCCTGTATGGGTTGCAGCATCAAGTGGCGTCCGGGCAACGAGCCGAACTAGGGCTTAGTAGAGAAATTGCGCCAGGAAGGCGTTGCGGAAGAAAGCAAAACCGCCTCCCTGCGTCGTTTGCTGTCCACGACGCAAACGGAGCAAACGCTTTTGCAGATCCCGCTTGATGCGTTCGCGCTCTTGGGTCGCCATGAAGGAATGATAGCTCGGATAGTGTCGTACCCGACGCAGCGCTGCCAATAAATTCGCCCGATTATCCATGATTGCCCCTCTTTACAGTCTTGTAGAAGAGGTAAGCAATATATGGGCCAAATATTATTATTACTATAAATCAGTGAGATAGAATTTTCCTGCACTTCCTATAGTGGGGTTGTTGTCTCATTTTCACGACAATGGTGCATCAATGGCGACGAAATGCGTCGACGATGAGCATCACGGCGCCAATGCTGATGGCGCTATCGGCAAGGTTGAAATAGGGCCAGTAGAGGTTGCCCCAATGGACGCCGATGAAGTCCACTACATAGCCCAAACGGATGCGATCGATAAGGTTTCCCAGCGCCCCGCCAAGGATCAGGGCCAGGGCAATTGCCGTCCAATGGGCACCAGGCTTTAGGCGTCGCAAAATGGCGACGAGTACCACCACGACCAGTATGGCAATGCCAATCAGCAGCCAGCGTTGCCAGCCACCGGCACCCGCGAGAAAGCTGAAGGCGGCGCCGGTGTTGTGGACGAGGCGAAAGTTGAGGATGCCAGGGATGACTACGATACCCTGCCCAACGCGCCAGAGTTGGCTGAGCCAGAGTTTGACGCCCTGATCCAGCAGAATGACGATGACGCTCAACCAGAGGTAGCGGAGCATCAGCAATACTCCCGCAGTTCACCGCTGCCAGCCACATTCTCGGCGCAACGCGTGCAGACCTCCGGATGATCGGGATGGCTGCCAATATCTCCGCGGCGGTGCCAACAGCGCGGACATTTCGGGGCATCGTAGGGTGCTACGGTAATATGCAAACCGGGGAGAGATTCTTCCATGTTGGGCTGGAGCTCGGCCAAGTGGAAATCGGAGCAGAGGAGCAAAAAGCGCAACTCCGCCGCCCTGGGCTGCAGCCGCGACTGCCACTCGGCATTGGCGTAGACGATTACTCGGGCATCGAGGGCAGAACCAATCTTTTTCTCCTGGCGCAGGGGTTCCAAGGCAGCATTCACTGCGTCCCGCAGGGCAAGAAGACGCTGCCAGGTTTCGTCCAGAACGGGCTCTGCCGACTCGCCAAGATCTGGATAGCTGGCGAAGAAGACACTTTCCGCGCTCCGCCAGGGGGTATGCTGCCAGATTTCTTCTGCAGTGAAACTCAGGATTGGTGCCATCCAGACCAGCAGGGCATCGAGGATCCTGGCTAGCACCGTCTGTGCCGAGCGTCGTGCTCGTGACGATGCCTGGGTGGTATAGAGCCGATCCTTGAGCACGTCGAGATAGAGCCCGCCCAGGTCGATGGCGCAGAAATTGTGCATGGCCTGGACCACCCGATGAAACTGAAACTGTTCATAGGCGATCCGGATTTCCTGCTGCACGGTCGCGCAACGGCCGAGCATCCAGCGATCCATTTCCAGCAGTTCGGCATCCGCCAAGGCATCGTGTTGAGGGTCGAAGTCGTGGGTATTGCCCAGGATGTATCGGGCGGTATTGCGAATCCGGCGGTAGCTCTCTCCCAGCCGCTGCAGGATATTGTCGGAGATGGGGATCTCGCCGCGATAGTCCTCGGAAGCCACCCAGAGGCGCAGGATGTCGGCACCAAAGCGATCGATGATTTCCTGGGGGGCAATGACATTGCCCAAGGATTTACTCATCTTGCGCCCTTCGCCGTCAACGGTGAAGCCATGGGTGAGGACCGCCTGGTAGGGCGCTCTGCCGCGACTGGCAACAGATTCCAGCAAGGACGATTGGAACCAGCCGCGGTGTTGGTCTGCCCCTTCCAGATACAGATCAGCCGGGCTATGCAATTCTGCGCGTCGTTCGAGGACGAAGGCATGGGTAGAACCAGAGTCGAACCAGACATCGAGAATGTCGGTCACCTTTTGGAATTCCTTGTGCCCGCAGGCGGCGCAGTGTCGCTCCGCCGCGCCGAGGAAATCGCCATCGGTACCGCTAAACCAGGCATCCACGCCGCCGGCTTCCACCGCCGCTGCAATGCGCTCAAAAACCTCGGGATCGCGCAATGGTTCGCCACAATGCGCGCAGGCATACAGGGCCACGGGCACGCCCCAGGCGCGCTGGCGGGAGATACACCAATCCGGGCGCTTGCGCACCATGTCGGCGATGCGTTCTTCCCCCCAAGCAGGAATCCAGCGCGTTTGTTCGATCGCTGCCAAGGCGTTCTGCCGCAAGCCGTTGCGTTCCATGCTGATGAACCACTGCGGGGTAGCGCGAAAGAGCAGCGGCGTTTTGTGACGCCAGCAATGGGGGTAACTATGCTCGATTTTTTCCTGATGCAGCAGGCGCCCGCGCTCGTGCAGCAGGGACGGTACGGCGTGGTTGGCTTCCGCCGTGCTCAGTCCGGCCAGACCATCACCGAGGTCTTGGCGATACTGACCGTTACCCTGTAATGGGCTGTCAATGGGTAAGTGGTACTGCTGGGCTACCAGGTAATCTTCCACGCCGTGGGCCGGGGCAGTATGTACGCATCCCGTACCGGCATCCAGGGTAACATGCTCACCGAGAATGACGGGGACGCTGCGCTCCTGGAACGGATGGAGCAAGCGCAGTCCCTCCAGGGTCGCGCCGCGGAAGGTGGCGAGGGCTTCGCTGTGAGGATGCCCATAGCGCGCCAAGGCGGATTCCGCCAGGGCATCGGCCAGGATCAGCAAGCGAGAACCAGCCTGCACCAGGACATAATCATAGGCTGGGTGCAGAGCAACGGCCTGATTTGCCGGCAGGGTCCAGGGGGTGGTCGTCCAGATCACCACCTCTGCCTCTCCGGTGAGTCCCGGCAGCGCAAGACGTTCTGCCAGATCCTTCGGGTTTGCTACGCGAAAGCCCACGTCGATGGACGGGTCACTGCGATCGCGGTACTCCACTTCGGCTTCGGCCAGGGCGCTGCCACAGTCCACGCACCAGTGCACCGGTTTGGCGCCTCGATACACTTGTCCGCTTACCGCGAGCTTACCCAATTCCCGCAGAATGTCCGCCTCGGCCGCGAAGTCCATGGTGCGGTAGGGATGGTCCCAATCGCCGAGGATGCCGAGGCGAATGAAGTCCGCTTTTTGCCCTTCAATCTGCTCCGCGGCGTAGTCGCGGCAGGCCTGGCGAAAGGCCGACGCACTCAGCTTCTCGCCGGGCCGCCCGTGGGTTTTCTCGACCTGGATTTCGATCGGCAAGCCATGACAGTCCCAGCCCGGCACATAGGGTACCCGCATGCCCTGTATCAGCCTGGACTTATTGATGATGTCCTTCAACACCTTGTTGACGGCGTGGCCAATGTGGATCTGCCCGTTCGCATAGGGAGGGCCATCATGCAAGACAAAGCTTGGGGCCTCGGCGCGGGCCTGGAGCAGGTGCTGATACAGATCTAGTTCCTGCCAGCGGCGCAGGCGCTCGGGCTCGCGCTCGGGCAATTTGCCCTGCATGGGGAAGTCGGTTTTTGGGAGATTGAGTGTGCTTTTATAGTCCATGGGCTTGTGATGAATGGGGAAGAAAAAATTGCCGTACCTGTTCTACGTCGTTGTGAATGGCGGCGATCAGGAGCTTGAGACTGGAGTATTTTTCTTCATCCCGCAACTTGTGGAAGAGTTCGACGCGGACCTGCTGTCCATACAAGTTGGGGGAATCGGCGTCGAGACAGTGCGCCTCGAGGACGAGGGTCTTGCCATTGACCGTGGGGCGTAGGCCGATACTGACTGCCGCATTCCAGTGGCCGATCTCGCTGTGCAAGCGACCCGCAAAGATGCCGCGCAGGGGTAGGGGGCGCGATTCCAGGGGCAGGTTGGCGGTGGGAAAGCCCAGCTCGCGGCCCAACTGATCGCCGCGGCGTACTCGGCCGCAAACGGCGTAGGGTCGGCCCAGCCAGCGGGCAGCACGATCGAGTTCGCCTTGTTCCAGGAACTGGCGGATACCGGTACTGCTCACCCGTTTGCCATCGAGCAGAAAGGGCGGCTGCTCTTGCACGATAAAGTCGAATTCCCGCCCCAGACGCTGCAACAGGGCGAAATCACCCCGGCGTTGCGCGCCAAAACGAAAGTCGTGGCCGACATAGACGGCGCGGGCGTGGAGATGCCCTACCAGGACCTCGCGGACGAAGTCCTCGGCAGAGAGCGCAGCCATTCTGGCATCAAAGCGGGCGCAGACCACATGATCGGCGCCGTAATGCCGCAGGGCGTCTGTTTTTTCCCGCAGGCTGCTGAGCCGTATGGGTGCTTGCGCAGCGAGAAAGAACTCGCGCGGCAAAGGCTCGAAGGTCAGGACGGTGCGTGGCAATCCGCTGTCGGACATCTGGGCAAGAAGCCGCTGGTGTCCTAGGTGAACGCCATCGAAGTTCCCAATGGTCACGGCCTGTGCCGCTGCCTGAACAGGTCTGGGCAACGCATGCAGGCGCAGATGCTGGGTCATGAGTGAGTACGGGGTCCTGAGCCGAAAACCGCTGTAGTGTAGCGAAGAGTCGGTTCAGCGTCGACGTAACTGGCGTAGCTCTGGCAGCCGGATGAGCCAGAGCAGGAAGCCATAGAGCAAGATGCTGCCGACGATCAGCACCAACAAATGAGCCACACGGATGCCGGCAGACCAGCGCAACCAATCTGCAGGAGTGCCGCGCAAGAAGTACAGGGCCACGCCCAGAATTGCAGCCGCCAGCGCGGTTTTCAGCAGAAAGCGGGACCAACCGGGGGCCGGCCGATAGATGTTTTCGCGCCACAGACGGCGCGCCAGTAACGAGGCGTTTCCCGAGGCCGCGATGCTGGTGGCGAGGGACAGACCGAGCTGATGCAGGGGCCAGGCGAGGAGGAGACTGATGACGATATTGATCCCCACGCTGATGACCCCAAAGCGCATTGGGGTGCGGGTGTCTTGGCGGGCATAGAAAGCGGGCGCAAAGACGCGCGCCGCGATGATTGGGAGAATTCCCAGACCGTAACCGAAGAGGCTGAGGTAACTCTGATCCACGTCCGCGGCGTTATAGGCGCCATAACGAAACAGGGTGATGAGCAGGGGCTTGCCTAGGAGCAGTAGGCCAAGGGTGGCGGGGAGGCCAATGAGCCAGGTCCAGCGCAGGGCCCAGTCGAGGGTGTGCGGGAACTCAGCGCTCTTGCTTTGCCGGGTGAGGGTGGGAAGGACCACGGTTCCCAGAGCGACACCGAATACGCCCAAGGGGAATTCCACCAAGCGGTCGGAATAATACAGGTAGGAGACCACATTGGCACCGACCAGGGAGGCCAGAACCGTATTCAGGAAAAGGTTGATTTGTGCCGCCGAGGCGCCCAGGGCCGCTGGCCCCAGCAAGCGCAGGGTGCGTGCCACACCGGGGTCGTGGCGACGCAGACGAGGCCAGCGCAAATGTCCCACGCGATGCAGCGCAGGTAATTGAAACAGCAGTTGCGCAATACCACCAAAAATCATGCCCCAAGCTACCGCAATGACTGGTTGGCTGATGTGGGGTGCCCAGAGGATTGCCGCAGCAATGATTCCAAGGTTGAGAAAGACGGGGGTAAAGGCTGGCACCTGAAAGTGGCCGTAGGTATTGAGGATCCCCCCCGAGAGCGCAACCAGGGATACCAGCAAAAGATAGGGGAAGGTAATGCGCGTGAGCAGGACGGTCAGCTGAAATTTTGCCGGGTCGGCGGCGAAACCGGGGGCGAGGAGATAAACGAAGATGCTCGCTCCAAGAATCCCGATGAAGGTGATGATCAGGAGGCTAAGCAGTAACCAGCCGGCCACGTCGGCGACGAATTCCCGGACTTCCTCTTGGCTGCGTTCCTGAACATATTCCCCTAGTACGGGCACAAAGGCTTGGGAAAAGGCGCCCTCTCCAAACAGTCGGCGAAAGAGATTGGGGATGCGTTGCGCAACAAAGAACGCATCGGCGGCCATGCCCGCGCCAAACAGGTGCGCCAGAATGACGTCACGCGCAAATCCCAGCAGGCGAGAGGCGAAGGTATTGCCTGCTACCTTCGCGACATTGCGTAATGACAAGCTCATTGGGGGAAGAATTCACGGTGGGCCCCTGTTTTCGCAGCGACCGCTGGGCCGCTAGCTGGCCAGTATCAGTTGTGCCTCGCTGATCGCGTCCAGTGCTGCCTTGTTGTTTCCGGAGGCGCCATGAATTTTGCCCAAAGAGAGCAGTGCAGCGGCGAGCAGCTCCCGCATTTCGAAGCTGAATTGCTTACCCAGTCGATCTTGCAGGCTGCGCATGGCGGTAATCACCCGCTCTGCACTCGTGGATGCCTGGGACAGCTTTCCTTGCTCCAGCGCTAGTTCGGACTCTTGCAACTGCACCGCAGCGACCAGCTGCTGCGCGTGTGGAGGCAAAGCGTCGCCAAATTTTTGCTGTAGCTCCTGGAGCACGGACTGCACCGCCGCCAGGGTACTTTCTGCTTGACTGTAGAGCCCCAGGGTGCGCAAGAATTTGGCATATTGTAATTGCGCTATGCCCAATTGCGCGTAATGGCTGCTGGTGAACTGGTCGGCCAACTGGGTGCGCAGTCCTTGCCAAATCTGGATGCTCTCTTCGGTAATTTGCTTCCCTTCGCCTTCCTTTCCCAACTGAAAAAGCATGTTTCCTTTTTGCAATAAGGCACTGGCACTCGTCGTCCGCAAGGCCCAGGAGGCCTCCTCGGGTAGCGCGCGCAGCGCCAGCTCGCTCAACTCGTGGGCACGATCCAGGTGGGGCAGGGATTCGGTCAAGTTGCCCTCGCTGGCATAGAGGTTGCCCACGCAGAGCGCCAGCCGTGCGCTCAGCTGCAGAAGCTCGAGCGGGGCTTGGTCCGCGAGCTGCCCGCGCATCTCTTGCAGAATTTTGTCTGCCTGTTGATAGGCTTCAATGGCCTCTGCAGGATTTTGCCCGGAGGCGGCGGTGCCACGAATCATGTACGCCTGCGCCAGGTCCATGCCCAATCGGGGGCGTTTGAGAACGCTGTCCTGCTGCACCTGGGCGAGCGTCTGGATGGCCTCGCTCGCGGAACTGGCCGCATTGCTGTCACCCAGAGAAAACAACGCTCTTGCCTTACCGAGCAAAGCGCGGCCACGGATATCCAGCGTCTTTGGCGTGACTGCATCAGCCTCTGGCAAGTCCTGCAGAATGGCCAAGGCTTGTTCGTAGGACTCCAACCCTTCGCGATACCCTTCCGTCTCGATAAAGACTTCTGCTTTACTGCACAGGACCGCCGCGAGTTCGACGCGCGCGTTGAGTCGCCGCGGACTGCTGTAACTGGGTTGTACCGGGGTTACGCTGTTGGCAACCGGGGAAAACGAAGCTTGCTGAGACTGCTCTTCTGACATCATGGTCTCCTGGGAGAGGTCAACGCTTTGCGAAAGGGGGGGGGTGACAAGCGGGGGGCGTTCCTCCTGATCCGCATCATCAGGGTCCGTGGATATGGCCGGCAGTTTGGCATGCGCGAGAGCACTTGGCGGATCTTCCACCGGCGCTGGTTCTACGGTGATGGCTTGCGGTACTTCTTCCACCTTCACCGCGTCCGTTGCCGAGACGTTGTCGACCTGATCATCACTGCTGCCCGGATTCTCTATGGATAGGGGTGAAAAATTTGGCTGGTAGGGCGTCGCCATGCTGAGAATGGCCTGCACAGGCAACGGGGCGATGCCCAGATCAGTTTGCTCGCTAGCAGGTGTTTTCGCTGCTGGCGGAGGAGTCTCAGCGTCTTTCATGCGTGCAGTGTCTGGCCTCTTGTCACTGAGGGAAGCGTACGATTTTTTCTCATAGCTGCCAATTTTTGACAACTCCGGTGTGTCGGGCAGGTTCAGCCCCTTGCCCTGAGCGCAGAAATACAGACTTCTCATATATTCTGCCTGGGTTCGTGTCAGTAGGAGGCGCGCCGCCACGAACAGACCAAATTGGCGATTGAGATGATTCTCCCGCCGCACGATACGCGCCGTGCTCGCAATATCGCCGCAATTGGGAACGGAAAATTCGACCAGTACGATTTCACCTAATGGAAGATCCACGTCATTGACGAGAAAGCCGATGCCCGTAGTGCTGAAATCGCGCAGCCAGCCGTGAATCGTCTGCAGATTCCGCCGCCGAATGAGGATTTTTGTCTGTAGGTGAATACGATCACGAAATCTTTTCTTTCTCCAGTAGACCAGGTTTGGCGCCTGAAACAGGAAAGACCCATTTCTGATAGTGGAGAATTCAGAAAAAAAGCTGGATATGAAACTCTTGCTGTCTATACAGATCAGGCTTCTATCGTAGACTTTGCTGAGGACATTTTCCTGGGGTAGGAAAAGAATTTGGTCGTTAGAGCAATTCTGAAACACAAATATGCTTCCATCATCATCCTCGTCTGCGGAAAAAATGACACTGGTATTGTTCGCATCTTGGCAAATATCAGCGGGGTCACGAAAGCCGACAGAAGAGAAATCGTTGATGAGAAGCTGGTGATATAGCTGCAGGTCCAGTCCGGAGCGTGCTGGGAGCATCTGGCGAAGATCGAGCGGACTAAAATTGGACATGTCGGTGAATTTTTGCGTTGTGGGCGTTTTTCTGTGCTTCCCCGCACGGCGTACCCTGCAAAGCTAGCATGTTCTCGTTTTCTTCGCTAGTAAGTGATGATCGACGCATGTGTCTAGCGCGCAAGTTGCCAGTAAGATAGGGGAGACTGTGTGGGTTCCGCGAGCAGCATGCGATATACGATCGTGTTGCTGAGTACAGCAAGGACATAGTCGCGGGTCTGCCGGTAGGGGATGTTGGCAGCAAAAATCAGGCCGGTCCATTGGCTGTCCCCGATGGGGATTTTGGCCAGCCAGCGCTGCACTGCCCCTGGCCCGGCATTGTACGCGGCGGCGAGGAGCAAGGGCGAGTTGCCCAATTGGGAGCGTAGATAGGCCAGGTAGGCCGTGCCAATCTGGATGTTGCCACTGGCACTCTGTAGATCCGCAGTCGCAGTTTGGGGATAGTGTCGTTGCACCCATGCGGCCGTGCCCGGCATGACCTGCATGATTCCCTGCGCACCGGCGGAGGAGCTAATTCCCGGCGCGAAGCCCGATTCCTGGCGAATCACGCCTGCAACCAGGGATGGCGCCAGGGCATTCTGGGCTGCGCTCGCCAGGATATCGTTGCGGTAGGGAAGCACATATCCTTGCCGCCAATCCGCATCATTGGGAATGCGGGTGCTGGCATTGATGGCGAGCAACCAGGCCTGATTCTGGGCGGCCTTTTCAGTGGCCGCGCGAATGGCGTCGGTGTTGGGGAGGGTGTCCAGATACCGCCCCCACTCCCAAAGGGCATCGAAATACAAGCCCAGTTGGTAGAGCTTGAATGCGCGACGCAGGCTGCTATTTTCCTGACTCTCTGGCGCCGACCGTGTACCTCCCGGCGCCGTGAATGTCGTTGCGCCCGGATTTGCGGTAGGGAGACCCAGCGGCCGGCCGAGGGCAACGGTGGCTAGTTGTCCGAAGGCATCAAAGGGTGAGGCTATGCGACTCCAAATGGCGCGCGCTGCGGCAGGTTCACCACTTTTTTGCAGCGCCAGAGCGCGCCAGAACTGCCATTGACTCTTTTCTGCCTGTTCCCTGGGTAAGCGTTGTACTGCGGCAAGAACGAGCGGCCAGTCCTGTTGCAACAGGGCGGAACGGACCATCCATTGCAGAACATCCACCTCTGGCCGGTAGCTCGCGTCGGCATTGACTGCCGCTTGGTACCAAGCAACGGCATTCTGCGTCTGGAATTTCTGTGCCGCCTGCTGCGCCGCGCTGTAGCAAACGGAGGCCCGCTGTGCCGCCGTCAGATCCGGCAATGTTTCGGCCTGCGCAACTGCCAGGGCTGGTGCATTGGGTAGTTCACAGAGCAGCGCAAGGTGCAGCAATTCCGCTCCAGCCACGCTACCAAATTCCGCTCCCGTAGTCTCGGCATGCGCTGCCAGCCAGGCATGGGGATTTTGCAGCAGCGCCGCCACGGCGGAGCTGGCAGGGCCAGGAAGGTAGGTGGCAAAGCTCGCCGCTGTGTGGAGCTGTTGGGTGCGTACCATTTGCGCCAGTTTCTGCCACAGGAGAGGGGTGGCGATCTGCCCCTGGCTCAGCGCGTTTTTGGCCATACGGTTGCAGGCACCATCCGTCGCCGGCGCTGTCTGCCATAGCGACCCAGGATCACCCATCCGCAGCAAGGGATTGCGCGCCGCGTAACAGCGAATGGTGATATTCTCGGGCGCGGGTCCGGCATGATAGACCTCGGTAAAGTGCTGCCAGTCCTGCCGTTTCCCGAGTTCGATCAACCACTGCCGGCGCAACAATAGATAGGCAGCGCCTTGGGGAAATTCGTTGGCGAATTGCCGGAACTGCGCGTTTTGCAGGGTCTGTAAACGGGGCTGTAAGGACCAGTAGGCCACCCAAGGTCCCATATAGGTATTGGCGAGCTGCGGCAGGGCTGCGGCAGCCGGTCGATAATTTCCTTGGGAAAAGGCTTGTGCCGCATTCTGCAGCAGCAGCTCCTGTTGCGCACTGAGAGCGCCATGAGCAAAGCCAGAAAACAGCAGGAGGACAGCGCCGAGCTTGTGGCATCGGCGGCAAAGACTCACTTTTGCTTGAGATGTAACCATCGGCCGAGGTGTTTACTGAGAGACTCACCGCGACGGGGATGGTCCTGTGCCAATGGCCCAACATGCAGATTGAGGGGTTCACAGTGGTCTTTGCCATGGCAGATGACGCCATGGGAATCGCAGGAGGCGCCCGCCCGTTGCAATACCGCCACCATGTGTTCCTCCAGTTCCGCGCCGCATCGACCGTCGTATTGGATCAATGCCAGGGCCTTTTCCGGGAGATAATCGATATGGCCGCCCAGCTTCTCGAATTCTTCCAGGGTTTTTCTTGCTTCGGGGGTGACACCATGCAGGGCTCCGCTGATGATGAAACGATCGGGTCGTTTGGTGCTCGGTGTGTTCATGACTTCCCTCGACTGCGTCTCGGTGTTCTTTCCTCAACGCCGCTGATGATGCCACCAAGCGCGATGTGAGGGAAGGGAATCAGGGCCGCGTCAGGAAGCGACTGAGCAAAAAAAGCAGGGCGCCCTGGGTACCGACAAAAAAGCTCAGGGGCCAGTTGGACCAATAGGATAGGGCTATCGAAGACCAGCTGAGGAGCTCCGCCAGGAGGATTGCCAGCAGCCAGGCGCGGTAGGGATGGGCGGACAGCCGTTGGGCCGCGGCGGCGGGGCTGACCAGGAGGGTGAAGACCAACAGGGTGCCGACCACGGGCACCGCAGCGGCGCTCACCAGGGCCAGCAAGATGAGGAAAAACCACTCCATGCGGATGGGTGAGATGGCCCGCGCCATGGCCAGTTCGCTCTGGCTGGATTGCAGCAGCAGATCGGGAAAGCGCCAGAGCAACAGCAGGATAACCGTCAGGCTCAGTAGCCCCAAGGGCAGGAGGCTGGCTGCCGATATGCCCACGACCTCGCCAAAGAGCAGACCGTAAACGCGGGCAGCGTATTCGCGCCCCAGGCTCAGAAACAGCCCGCCGAGGGCAAGAAAACTGCTCAACAACAGGCCGATCGCGACATCGCGCCGGCCGAGGCGGGTGAAAAAACGGAGAAAGGCCACCCCGAGGAGGGCAAATCCTGCCAGGCCCCAGAGGGGTGCGAAGCCCAGCAGCGTCGCCAGGGCCCCGCCGGGGAAGGCCGCCAAGGGCAGGGCGTGGGCGGCGAAGGCGCTGCGCCGCAGGACCACGAAATACCCCAGGCTACCCGCTGCAATGGCGAGCAAGGTAGCCGCAATCCAGGTATGCAGGAGATAACTGGAAAACATCAGCGTTGCAGGCCCCGTGCTGGACCCCAGGCTGCCGTCGCTAAATAACACAGCAGGATGAGCAGGACCACAAAAAAGCTCACCGGCCAACTGGCGCCGCCGGACCAGTAGTAGCTACTGTAGGCGAGGTAAATGCCGCCAAAGACGGCAAGCAGGGCGATGGCCTGGGCGTAGAAAAAACTCTGCCACGGTTTGCGCGCCAGACGCAGGCCACTGGCCGCTGGCCCAAGCAGGAGCGCAGTGGCAAGGATCACTCCGATGGAGAGAGCGGACAAGGCCGCCGCCGTGCCGAGCAGGAGCAGATACAGGATTTCCAGGCGCCGTACCGGCAGGCCCGCAGCGCGGCCCAGGTCCGGATCGGCAGCAATGAGGAGCAGCGGCCGGTATAGGATCAGGACCAAACCGATGGCTACCCCCACCAGGGCCACAATGGGCCAAAACAACTGGGGTGCCAGGGCGAAGATCGACCCAAACATCACGTCTACCGTGGCGCTGCTGGCCCGGGTCAGGGTGACATCAAAGTACAGAAGTAGCGCTGACAAACCCAAGGTGGCCCCCAGGACGATGCCGGTGGCGAGGTCGCGCTCCTGCGCCCGACGCAAGCCCAGGGCCGCCATGGCCAACGCCGCCAGCCACGCCATCGCCAAAAATCCCCACAAGGCGCTGATGCCAGCAAAGATTGCCAGGGAACCCCCGGCGCTGCTGCCGTCCCCCAGGGCATGGCCGGCAAAGCTGTGCTGCCGCAGCACGGTAAAGACCCCTATTGTCCCATTGAGGATCGCTGCCAACGCGCCAATCCAGAGCGCGGTCTGCACGGCGGAGTTCTGAAAAAAGCTGGCCAGATGCAGAGGATCAGTCATGATGCACGTGGCAGGGGATTTCAAGACCCTGACGAGGATCTTCGGGCAGGACCAGCAGGCGTCCGCGGTGTTGGAGGACCTCTACCGGGTAGCCATAAAGGCGGTTCAGCACATCGCTGCGCACCACCTCGTCCACGGTACCGGCGGCAGCGCGTCCACCCACCAGGTAGATCAGCTGGTCCAACACGGGCAGGAGCGGGTTCATGTCATGGGCGGTGACCAGCACGCTAATGCCCTGCTGGTGGGCGAGGCTCCCCAGCAGCTGCACCAGACGACTGGCGCTGGCAAAGTCCAGGTTGGCCAGAGGCTCGTCCAGGAGCAAGAGGCGGGGTTGGCGGGCGAGAGCGTGGGCGATGACGGCACGCTGCTGCTGCCCGCCCGAGAGCATGCCCACCCGTTGTTCGGCAAAAGACTCGGCCTGCACGGCAGCGAGGGCGTCGCGGAGGATGCGGGCATCGGGGCGCTGCCACCAGCGCCGCGGCATACGCCCCAAGGCCACCAGATCCCGGGTTCGCAGAGGGAGATAAGGGTCAAAGCTGATCTTCTGCGGCACATAGCCCAGGGCGCCGAGCTGTTCCTGCACTGGCTGGCCGAGGACCCGAATGCTGCCTTGGTGCCAGCTTTGCATGCCCAGGATGCTGCGCAGGAGGGTAGTCTTGCCAGCACCGTTTTCGCCAATCAGGGCCGCAACCGTCCCGGCTTGCAGGGAAAAGGAGATGTCCTGCAGGACCTGTCGCCCGCCCAGGCGCACCTCAAGAGCGGACACTGCCAAAAGCGGATCGGATGTGGCTGAGGGAGTGGACATGGCGTCGACACATTGCAACAGAGTTGCGCAATGTAGAGAGTTCCGTAGAGAGTGTCAAGGCGTGTTCAGTGGGACAGGAGCATGCCATGCTATGATGGTGCGGCACTCCCGGAGGAAGACGATGGCGGCGTTTGGTACGAGCGGTTTGCGGGGTTTGGTGACGGAGTTGCGAGACGAGGTGGTGCTTGGCCACGTCATCGCCTTTTTGCAGCATCTGCAAGAGCTGAACGAGTTTCAGCCCGGGATGAAGGTTTTCCTGGCAGGTGATCTTCGTCCCAGCACTACGGCGATCCTGCAAGCGGCCTGGCAGGGAGTCCTGGATGCTGGCGGCGAGCCACATTATCTCGGACGCATTCCTTCGCCGGCGTTGGCCTATGCCGGTTTTCGCGCCAAGGTGCCGTCTTTGATGGTTACCGGCAGTCACATCCCTTTTGATCGCAATGGCATCAAGTTCAACCGACCGCATACCGAACTGCGCAAGGAGGATGAAGCAGGCATCCTCGCCCGGCGGCCCGCCTTGGATCGAGGGGTCTTTACCGACTCCGGCGCACTGCGCCGACGACCGGAGCTTCCGCCTGCGGAGGATGCAGGACGCGTGCAATACAAAGAGCGTTATCTGGACTATTTCCCTGGTCAGCCATTGAAAAACTGGCGTATTGGGGTCTACCAGCATTCCGGTGTTGCCCGCGATCTATTGCCGGAAATCCTCGAGGCCCTGGGCGCCGAAGTGCTGACCCTGGGGCGATCGGAGGCCTTTGTGCCTATGGATACCGAGGCGTTACGCCCGGAGGATCGCGCCTTGGCACAGCAGTGGGTGCAGGAATGGCAGCTGCATGCCCTGCTCAGCACGGATGGGGATGCGGATCGTCCTATGGTAGCGGACGAGCAAGGCGAATGGTGGCGTGGGGATCAGCTCGGGCAAGTCTGCGCCGCGCTCTTGCAGGCAGATGCCGTGGTAACGCCCGTCTCCAGCAATACCGGCTTGGAGCGCGCCAGTCGCTTTGCGCGTACGCTTCGCACGCGGATCGGATCGCCCTATGTAATCGCTGGTATGGAGCAGCTCTTGGCAGAAGGCTGTACACGGGTGGTAGGGTACGAGGCCAATGGCGGTTTTCTGCTCGCCTCGACCCTGCACGAGGATGGGCGCAATTTGCATCCACTACCGACGCGGGATGCAATCTTACCCATGCTGGCCGCTTTACTGGCGGCTGCGCGGGCGGGAACGCCGCTCTCGTCGCTACTGCAAGATCTGCCGCAACGTTTTACCAGCAGTGATCGCGTACAGGAATTTCCGACGGAGCGCAGCCGCAGCATCCTGGCGTGCTACCAGGAGCCTGCAACTGGGCTGGCAGCGTTTAACAGGGATTTTGCTGATATCGGCTTTGTTGCCGCCCGCTCGGATCTGACCGATGGGCTGCGCCTGCACAGTGAAGCGGACGAGATTCTGCACCTGCGCCCCTCGGGTAATGCCCCGGAGTTGCGCTGCTACGTGGAAGCGGGGTCACTGGCACGAGCAAACACTCTCTTGTCGGCGGCGATGCAGAAACTGCAGTCCTGGCGTCAGGAGTAGTCATGCGTTGGCGTCGGCGCTCGGCCTGGATCTACACCGGCTTGGCACTGTTCGCGGTAGTGCTGCTGCTGATGGTGATGCGATATTTGGGGGTGGTCTTCGAAACCAATGCGAAGGCGCAACTGGCGTTGCACGGGCCGAGCATGGGAGTCAGTACCCTGTTGCATTTGGCAGCGATCTGCGACTGGGTGCGCTGGCGCTGGATCGCTGATTTGTTGCTTGTGGCACTGGCGCTCACGGTTTTTGGGCTGGGACGCGATTGGTGGACGGCGCGGCGCCATTGAGCTTAAACCGCTCAGTCGATCGACGAAACTTTATGCTGGACGGGGAATAGCGCTAAGAAGACCCACTCGGCCACAGAAAATAGGCTGCGGACCAAGACCCGCGCGACATACCAGAGAACCAGAAAGCGAAAAATATCGAGGGCATAGGGTGCCCAAAATGGGGCGGCGGCGGGAATGGCGGGCGGGAGCAAAATCGTTCCACTGGCGGCAGCGATGGCGGCGGCGAGGGCAATGGCCCAGAGTCGAAAGCGCGGCCAGCATGCGACAGGGTGCTCTGGCGCGGCGGCGTCTTCGCTGGCCACAGGTTCCTGCTTTGCCACCGTCAATCCCCCGCGCTGAGGATCTTGTCACGCAGTTTGTCGAGTTGCGTCTGCACCAGCGTACTGAGACTTTTTAGCTGTTCGGCGCCTTTGTGAATTGCCGTCCTGTCGTGCTCGCGCACTGACTGTAGCAGACGCAAGCCAAGTTTGTGCACCTGCGGATGGACCTGCTGCAAGGACGCGAATTCCGTGCTTTGGGTCAAGGCAGACTCGCTCAAGGCATCCATCCAGAGTCCCAGGCGACAGGCGTGCTCGTCTTTCAGCTCCTCTGTGCCCAGACTGGTGTTGCCGCTGCGGATGGCTTCCAGTATCTTTCCGACCCAGCGCACATGCTCGCTTTTCGCAATGCTGAGACGCACGGCAAGAGGGACAACAGGCCCATTCATGGCCTCTTCTGCGGCCTGCTCCAGATTTTTCTGTATGTTTCCGAGGCAGTTGCCAATCTCACTAAAGCTGCCGTCAAATTTTTGCATGGACCCGCGCAGGGTTTCCATGTGCGCCCCCATGGCCTCCGCCGCAGCAATCTCCTGGGCACTGCCGTCGATGATGTTTTTGATGTTTTCCTGGGTCTCCTGCGCAGAGTGGTTCGCCATGCCAAGGACCTCGGCCACCGTTTCCAGGGAGTCCCCGCCGCGACGGAGGTGTTGAATGCTGGCCGATACCCGGTTTTCCACTTCTGCTGCGCCTTCATTGATATTGCTGGCGGCACTGCGGATTTCGCTGGCGGCATGAGAAGAGCTTTGCGCCAGCTTTTTGACTTCATCTGCGACGACGGCAAAACCCCGTCCATGTTCTCCGGCACGAGCCGCTTCGATGGCGGCATTCAGGGCGAGCAGGTTGGTTTGTTTGGCGATTTCCTGCACTTTCACCGCCAGTGTAGTGATGGTGCGGGTCTGTTCGAGAAAGGCCTGTACCGTTTTCCCCATACCATTCACGGCCTGTTCGACCAGATCCATCTCGCCGATGAGTTCGGAGAGACGTTGGTTACCCAGTTGAACATCATGCAAGGTGTGTGAGGCGAGATCCTGATTGGCGGCGACCGCTACGGCCGAGTCCTTGACGGCACGGATGACGGCCTGCGCCTGATCAACCAGGGACTGGCTATCGAGCTCTGCCCGTTGCAAGCTGGCACGAAACTCCAGTTCCAGCAGATGACTGTCGTTGGCATCCTGCAATGCCCGGATTTGCTGGTCCAACACGGAACAATACCGGCGCAACTGATCTCGCTGCTGTTGGCAAATGGGGGCGATAGAGCTTTGAAATTCTTCGTCCTCGCGCAGTAGGCGAGCGGTATCCGCGTCACCGTCGAGGCAAGCGCTGAGGAGGGAGCTGAGAGAATCTGGGGTGCTTGGCATGTTCTTACCTCATTTGGCGTCGCGGTGGATGACGCTTTCGACCGATCGCGCCAGGTCATCGGGGAGGAATTTGGCCACGTAGCCATCGGCGCCAACGCTGCGGGCGTGGGCCTCGTTGGCGCTACCGGAGAGCGAGGAGTGGATGACCACCGGCACGGAGCGCAGGTTTTCGGTTTCCTTGATGCGGCGGGTCAGGGTAAACCCATCCATTTCCGGCATTTCTAGATCGGTCAGGACAAGGGCTACCTTGTCGGTAACGGCGCGTCCCTCGGCGCGCGCATCCTTGGCCAACTGTTGCAGGCGCTCCCAGGCCTCCTTGCCCGTTTTGGTGCTGATGAAGGGCAGGCCCAGGCTGCGCAGGGTCTTTTCGATTTGGTTGCGTGCCACGGCGGAGTCGTCGGCGTAGAGAATCACCGACCCCGCGGGGATGTCCACGGCATGATGCTGGTTGAGCTCATCCCCCGATTTGAAGCGCGAGGGCAGGACCTTGCGCAGGATGTGTTCGACATCGAGCACCAGCGCCAGACGCGCCTTTTCAATATCCTCATCCAAGCGCGCAAGGCTGGTGACTAGGCCGCCAACTGCAGCGCCCTCGGCCGAGAGCACGTGGCTCCAGTCGAGGCGGACGATTTCTTCCACGTCCTCCACAGCGAAGCCCTGCACCGAGCGTTCATACTCGGTGACCAGTAGAATGTTCAGGCCCTTGGCCTGGCAGCCGACCACTTGCGGCAGATCGATGACGGGAATGATTTGTCCACGGATATTGGCCACGCCCAGGACATGCTCTGGCGCCCCGGGCATGGGGGTAATTTTCGGCATGACCAGGGCCTCACGCACCTTGAAGACATTGATGCCGAAAAGTTCCTGGCTCCCGAGCGCAGCATCGGCACCGAGGCGAAAGACGAGTAGCTCAAACTTGTTGGTCCCGGCGAGTTGGGCACGTTCATCGACTTCGCGCAAGATACTGTCCATTTCCTACTCCTTGATCCGCTGATGCAGTTCGCTGCTCAGCCGTTGCAGATGTTGCAGGGTTTCGTCGCGGGCCGGGCGGGCTCGGTCAATGAGCTGCTGCGCCGTATCCAGCTGGCCCGCTGCTCTCGCTTCCAGGGCTGCACGCAAACTTTCATGGAACCTGTGGTGTGGGCTGCGAATCGCCTCATATTCCGGCTGGTTCCGCAGCAGGGCGTCGCCCATGCGCTCCATCCAGCGTCCCAGGGAACAGCTATGCTCATTCGCAAGGTCAGTGGCTTGCAGGTGATGGGTGCCCAGTTGGATTTCATCGGCCACTTGCTGAAAGCGATCCTGATGGCTTTGCCGTGCCGCATCGATGCTGGCTGCGGCAGCTAGCCAGCGGAGTTTCTCCACCTGCTTCTGTAGGTGCTCGGTCACGGCCTTGGCATCGCCGGCCTGCGCCTGATTTTGCCGCGCCACCTCGCCGAGCGATCGCGCCGACTCTGCGATCGTGCCCAGGTTTTCCTGGACTTCTTCGGTCGCTTCCTGGACGCGGCGCGAGAGATTGCGCACCTCGTCGGCGACGACGGCAAAACCGCGTCCATGCTCCCCGGCGCGCGCCGCTTCAATGGCGGCATTCAAGGCAAGAAGATTGGTTTGGTAGGCAATCTCGCGAATGGTTTGGGCGATTCTGCCGATGCCACCGATCTGGTTGACCAGGGCCGAAACCTTCTCCTGGTTGCTGGCAATGCTCGTGCGCAGTAAGTCCAGGTTACGACTGGTGCTGCCCATGGCCTGCTCGGCGTCCTTGCTGAGTTCGCCAATGGTCACTGCGCTGTCGATGGCATTGGCGGCGATGTCTGCGAGAACCTGGCGATTCTTGCGTTCACTGCTGTGGTCTGACCACGAAGCATGAAAGGCGATGGGACTCCCATTTTCTTCCCGCACCACGCTGAAGCGCAGAATGAAGCGGATGTCTCCCAAATCCAGTACATTGTGATGTTCACGCAGGCTTCCATCAGCGAGTTTGCGGAATATCCCCCGCACTCGTTCCGGATCCCGATGAAATTGATGAATCGACTGCCCCAGGGCAGTGCGGGTATCGGCTCCCCGCAGCAGCGGTTGCAGCCGTTGGGCATACTGATCCATCACCTGCCGTGCGCTCTCGTTCATATAAAAGATCCGGTTTTCCATCGCTGGATCGGCCGCACAGAGCATCTCCAGGGTGGAAAGCGGCTCGAGCAGTGCCTGGGCGTAGTTTTTCAGGTCCTGAAGCTGCATAGATTCATCCATTGGTCAGAGCGCTGCCAACGGGGAGGGCAGCAAACCAGTCGAAAAAGCGCTGTACCTGCGGACCGCTATAAATGGCGCCATGTTGGGGACAGAGAAAATCGATTTCGAGTTGGCTCACGCGTTCCAGCCAGTCAGTTTTGGCGCGGTTGGACGGCATCCAGCGCTGATGGAAATAGCGCGCCTTTTCGATATGGGCGGCGAAGGATTTGCCATCGGGATCACGCCGATCCACCCAAGGCGCATGTCCGGGGGGGAGGAGCGCCGCCCCGACGTCACCAGAAAACAGCACCTTGGCCTCTGGGTCATAGACATGAAAATTGGCGGAGGAATGCAGATAATGCGCCGGGATGAATTCCAGACGCCGCCCGCCAACCAGGATGCCTCCACCTTCGTCAGGGATCTTTTGCAATGGCGCTTCCAAGGCCCCGTAATGGCGAATGAACCCCTCCCACAGAGCGGGGACATGCCACTGCATGTCGGCATTACAGGCATGCCATAAAGGCAGGCTGGAGGCAATATCGGGGTCCTGATGCGAGACAAAGCCCGCCTGAATGCTGCCCGGTCGCACAGCCTCGACGAGTGCGGCAAAGACTTGCGGAAAGATCTCGAATCCGCCCGGATCGAGCAGGAGAGACTGACCTTTCGATTCCATGACATAGACATTGGAGTCAATGACCCGGCTTTCCTCTTGGTCATAGAGTATCCACCAGCGATGATCCTTGGCCTCAAAGACTTTCGTTGCTTTCATCTTGTAACCGCTCCAGTTGCTGACGATAGTCGCGTATGGCCCGCGCCACGATCTGTACCGCCTCACCCATGTCTCGTGACACCCGCATGAGCGGTGCCCCACTCGCCTCCACCAAGGCCGCTTCGATGCGGCCACTGGTCACTACATATTCCTGTTCTTCGACGCCCTCTTGCAGTACCCGCACCTTTTCCAGCAATTGGCGCAGGATCCTGCGCGCCTTGTCCTGTTCGATGGTGATGGTCTTGACCCAGGCCTGGCGTGTCGATGCAAAACCGGGACATTGTTGATGCAGGGTGCTGCCATGGCTTTGCATCATCTGATCGTAGTTTTGAATCAGGCGCTCCTGCTGCAGGATGCGCATCTGCGCTTCGATCAGCGGCGCGATATTGGCTTGCAGGTGCGAGGCGGATTCGCGCAAGTTTGCAGCACGTTCCCGGAAGGCCTGGGCGACGACTCCGTAGCCCGCCAGGACATTGCCATGCTTTTTCACCAGCACCATGGCGTTGAGGGCGCGTCGGTCGATTTCCTGCAAGGCCCGATCGATATCCTGGCGCGCGCGAAAGGAGGCATCGACAACCTCCATGATTTGCCGTGCGGTACTCATCGACTCGCCTCCCCTGATTCAATGCCCTGCCGTCCCAGAGCTGCGGCATCCAGAATCAACACCACGTTGCCGCGCCCGGAAATCGTGGCACCCTGATACCAGTTCTCGTTGGCCAAAAAATCCAGCGGTTTGACTACGGAGTCTTCATTGCCGAGCACTTCGGAGACGAGGAGCAGGGCCTGCTCGGTAAGAATGCCTTCAATCGGTTCGGAGCCGAGCCGTAGCTTACGGCCGTGTAGCAGTTCCCCGAGATCGATCATCGGTCGGACCTCGCCTTCGTCCAGCCGGTACAGACTGCGTCCGCGCATGCGATGGATGCGGGAGTCCTGGACATCAATCAGGCTTTCGATGGCGTTCACCGGCAGGGCGTAGGTCTCTCTGCGCAAGCGCAGATAGAGGACCGGCAGAATGGCGAGGGTCAGGGGAAATTCCATCGCAATGGTGGTGCCGGCGCCCAGGCTGGTACGGATGTCCAGGCGTCCACGCAACTTGTGCACGGTCTCTTTCACCACATCCATGCCAACACCGCGCCCGGAGAGTTCCGTCGCCTCTTCCTTGGTGGAAAAGCCGGGCCGGAAGATCAGTTCCAGCGCTTCCTGCTCCGAAAGTCGTGCCGCCTGCTCGGCGCTGATCACCCCTTTTTCGATGGCCTTCTGCACCACCATCTGGCGATCGATCCCGCGGCCATCGTCGCTGACTTCAATGCGTACCTTGTCGCCGAGGTGAATGGCGGCCACGCGAATCCGCGCCGTTTCCGGTTTTTGTGCCGTGCGTCGTTGCTCAGGCAGCTCAATCCCGTGATCGAGACTGTTACGGATGAGATGGGTCATCGGACCAGAGAGGGCATCGACGACGGCCTTGTCGATCTCGACATCTTCCCCCTGGATCTCGAGTTGGACATTTTTGCCCAGCTGCCGCGACGCGTCGCGTACTACCCGCGGTAACTGCTGGAAGATGCGTTTGCAGGGCTGCATGCGCAGCCGCATGGCATTGACCTGCAGGTCATTGACGCTAAGGTCCATTTCCCGGGCAATGCGACCAAGATCCTCATTTTCTTCGAGCAAGCTGCCGATGGCTGAACTGAGACGGTTGCGCAGCAGTACCAGTTCGCCAACCTGGTTCATCACCGCATCAAGGCGCGCCGCATCGACGCGCAGGGTATTCTCCACCTCGCTGCTACCGATACTCCGCGGCGCGGGGGACTTGGCTGGTACTGGCGCTGGCGTTGCCGGAGCCGGAGCCTGTGGCCCGGAATCTGGTGCCGGCTTTTCGACGGCGGGCGCCGCGGTGGATAGGCCTGGCGCACTGTGATCGCCGTACATCTGATCCAGCAGGTTCTCGAACTCGTTTTCGGATATCTCGTCTGCTGCCGGCGCCGCCTGGTCCAGGCCCGGTGCCCGGCTGCCGTACAGTTGATCGAGGACGCTCTCGAACTCCGCTTCGGATATCTCATCTGCGGCAGCGTCCGGTGTTATGTCGCTCGGCTCCGGGCATTGGGCGACGAAGATCCCCGGATTCCCCTGTGCATCCGCGCGCTGCTCAGCGTAGACGGTTCCGGAGGATTCGCTCGTTGCTGCCGCCTGGTCGGATGGCGATGCCGAGGTAGCGGGCTCGGGCACGCAACCGCTGGCCAGTGCCTGAATCCGCGCGCCAAGGTCCTCCGGACCGGGCGCAGGGTATGCCCCTTGTGCCAGCTGCTGCAGCATGCCATCGATGACGTCGAGTCCGCGCAGGATCGCATCGACCATGTCGCCGTTGGCGCGCAACTGGTGACTGCGCAGCTTGTCGAGGAGATCTTCCAGATGATGAGTCCAGTCGACGAGGTTTTGTGCCTCGAGAAAGCCGGCCCCACCCTTCAGCGTATGAAAGGCGCGAAACAGGCTGGCCAGCAGCTCGTCGTCGTCGGGCCGATCCTCCAGGCACAGAATTTCCGCTTGCGCCTTCTCGAGCAGCTCCCGCGCCTCGGCGAGATAGTCCTGGAGAATGTCCATATCCATGCTCAGATCCCCAGCTCTGCGAGCAGTGCATCGACCCCGTCCTGATCGATATCAGGATTGCTCATGCCATTCTCTTCGATATCGGAGGGCTGGCGCTCCAATCCCATCTCGGTGAGGGTCTGACGGATGCGATTCTCGACGGCGCGGAGCAGGGTGATGGCCTTCTTCAGCCGCTGACCGGCAAGATCTTGACCTTGTTGGCTGGCCACAATGCGTTGCAGGGCCTGCTCGATCTGTGCAAGTTCTGGATCAATGAAGGTGTGATGGGCACTACGAATGTCACTCAGGGCCCCTTGCGCGACTTCAACCGCCGCCAGTGTCGCCATGGTTTGTTCTTCCGTCAGGCGCAAGGCTTCTTCCAGGGGATCTTTTGCACCGACCAGATCCTCTTCCGCAGTACTGGCGATTCGCCGTAAGCCCTCGCGCAGGAGGAGCTCGATTTCGTTGAGGGAATGTTCCGGCGCCGCTCCGTTCATCGGTTCGCCCCCTGTGCCGCCTGCAAGCGCTTGAAGATCGCGTCGAGTTTTTCGCGCAAGGTTTCGGCGGTGAAAGGCTTGACGATGTAACCATTTACCCCGGCTTGGGCGGCCTCGAGGATGTTTTCGCGCTTCGCTTCGGCAGTGACCATGAGCACGGGAATGTGGCGCAGCTGCGCGTCGGCGCGGATTGCGCGCAGGAGATCGATTCCTTGCATGTTGGGCATGTTCCAATCGGATACGACAAAGTCGAAGGGGCTACCCTGCAACTTCTGTAGCGCTTGAACGCCATCCTCTGCCTCATCGAAGTTACCGAATCCGATCTCGCGCAGCAGGTTGCGAACGATCCGCCGCATGGTGGAGAAGTCATCTACGATGAGGATGCGAATGTTTTTGTCTACTTCGTCGACGCCCATGAATTGGCTCTGCCTCCAGAAATGAATGGCTCACTCTATCAGGCGCAAGCAAAGAATGTTCCTGCTCTGCACCGTACTGCCTCAGGGGTACAGTACGGCACAACGGAGGAAAAACTTGAGGGCGTTACGGCTGTGCTGCGGGGCTCCAGTACTGCGGGTAGCCAGAACTCTTGGAAATCTTGGCAGCACTGATTTTTTGCATCAATTGGCTGGCAGCCAAGCGACTGGCTTGAGGATGGCCTACCAATACGCGATACAGGCGGTTATGCGGGAGGTTGCCGATGCAGGCCGGAACGCCCGCCTGGCTGGCATGTTGTGCCAGTTCCTGGGCTCCGGCCAACGACCCAAACGCAGCCAGTTGCACGTACCAGCCAGCGGAGCGGCAGGTGGTACCGGGTAAAGCGAGTACCGTTTTCTCCATCTTCGCCGCAGAAAGACCCTTGCTCACGGAAGAAATGCCTGTCGCTGGAGACGGGGAGGCGGCCAAGCTCTGCGTCGTTGCAGCGCTGACCGTTGGCGGAGTACTGGTAGCAGGGGCAATGGCAGCCGCAGCTGGCAGGGGGAGATGAAGCTGCACCGACGATGCCCCTACCGCGACCTCCTGTGCAGTTTGTCGTCGCTGCAGGATAAACGCCAGAAAAATGACGATGAGGAGTAGGAAAAGGCCAAACCACAGCAGGCCCTTCAGTCGTCGATTTTTTGACGAATTCTGTGTCATCTCGCTGTCCTCTCCTTAGCCGCGCTGCTCAATGGATCCGGCCATGATGGGATCCATGCCCGCCTTGCTGGGGTGTTGCGGGGCGACGACGACAATACTGACGCGACGATTCATGGCCAATCCTTTGGCGGTGTCGTTGGGTGTAACCGGATGATACTTGCCATAGCCGGCGGCAACCAGATGCCGCGGATTTACTCCGTGGGCGGTGAAGATTTCCACTACGGCTGCGGCCCGCGCCGCAGACAGGGCCCAGTTGTTGGGGTACTGCGCCGTGTTGATGGGTAGATCGTTGGTGAAACCATTCACCTGAATCTGATAGGGAACCTGCGCCAAGACCTGGGCGATTTGCGCCAAGGTTTGTTCTGCCGCTGGCGTCAGGTGTGCCTGGGCAGAGGGAAACAGGATCTTGGCATTGAGATCGATCACCACACCGAGACCACTGCGGTGGATCAGTACGCTGCCCTTGCTGATGAGGGGTTGGAGCAAGGCTTCCATCTCCTTTTTCAGCGTATCGAGACGAGTATCGTCTGCGGGTGGCTGCTTGGCCACAGGATGGGATGGATCAGCTGGATTTTGCATTTTGCCTGGGGTGGCGTCGACGATTTTCGGCAGGGGCGGTAGCTGCACCGCTGCGCTGGGTGTAGGGGCACGGCTGGCGCTCCCCTGAATTGGGGTTGGCGACCACGGGTGCCCGGAAAAAGCCGAAACCAGGGTCTGGGAGAGTACCTTGTATTTGCCTTCGTTGACGGAGGATATCGCGTACATGACGACAAAAAACGCGAACAGCAAAGTAATGAAGTCGGCGTAGGACACTAGCCAGCGCTCATGGTTTTCCCATTCTTCCTCCTGGCGAGAACGTCTGGTCATTTCCCTCTCCTGCACGAATCCCGATTGTCCATCCGCAAGGATCATGCCGGCATGGATGCTGCTTGGCAAATCCGTCGTTTTTGTGGGGAGGCTGCCAATGCTGTCGGATCAGAGTTTTATCGAACAGCTGTTTCAAAAAAGTCATCGACAGGGGGAGGCGACTCTCCGCCGTCTCGGTGCCGCCATGCTTGATCAGGTCTCCTGGTCCATCCTTGCCGGTGCATCACAGCGAGTGGTGGAAAGTGAAATTTTTGACATCTTGCCCGACGAACAAGGGTTGCTTTTTGATCCCTGGATGGGCGCTCCTGATGCCGTGGAGGGGGTAGGCGAGGAGGTCTTGCTTTGGAGTACCTTGGGGGGAATACCCACCGGCTTTGTCACGCGCTTTTTGGGACGGGCCCAGTGGCGACGCTATCCTGCCGTCCATCTGGCGATGCCGGAGCAAGTGTACCAGTGGCAACGGCGGGCCTTCTTGCGGGCCCCAGCCCCGGCCGGTTGCCGCGGCAGTCTGCAGCGTCAGGGTGCCCAGGCCCTGGCAATGGAAGTGCTCGACCTCGGCGCGGGTGGACTCCGGCTACGCGTGTCTACCCCAAAGGATTATGCCCTCAGTGTCGAAGAGCGTTTGCCCATGCTGAACTTCGCTTTTGCAGGAAAGCAGTACGCCTTGGCGGCGACCCTGCGGCATCTGAGTGGCCCACGGCGGAGCAGCAATGGGGCGGTACAAGAACTGGGAGTGGAATTTCTTGCCCCCCCTTTGGCATTACAGGAACAGCTGATCCAATATGCCCTGCGCCATGATCGGGAAGCGCTACATCGCGCTCGTCTCTGAGGGGGCTGCGGTGTCTAGGCTCAGAGGCACAACATGAGCCAAGAGCTCCGCCGGCGGCGTATCTGAGCCGTTCCGTGGGGCTTCCTGCGCTTGTTCTACTATCCATTGCTGGACGCTACGTTGATTGGGGCAAAAATAGAGGGGCGCCAACTGATGCGCCCGCAGGTCTTCTGCTGCATTTTGCGGCAGGATCACCATCAACATATTGACGCCCCCGGCGCAGGCGGCCTGCGGAGCACCGTATTGTAGGCCGAAATGTTGGGGCGCACAGAGCAGAAACGCAATCAAGGGATCTTCCAGGGATTGCAGCCACAGGAAAGGCCCCTGCTGGTCGACGTGAATCAACGCAAAATGGCGCAGCTCCGCAAAGCCAGACAGCGCTGGCTCACAGTGCCAAATCTGCTTCTCGGCAATGGGCAGAAGGCCAAAGCGAGTTGGGTATTGCTTGCTACTCATGAGTTCTCCCGCACCTTGTCAGTGCCACGCCCGGTCAACCAGGCATCGAGCTGGTCCAGTTGATTCTGGGCTGCATCACGATTGTTGCTGCGTATGGCTTCGAATAATTCCTCCCGGAGAATGGCGACGCCGCTGGGGGTTTCGATACCAATACGAACCTGTCCATCCTCGATGCGCGTGATAACGATCCGAATATCCTCCCCAATGCGAATCGCCTGTCCCTTTCTGCGCGTCAGGACGAGCATCAGGCGCTTCCCAATCGATGACCACTCTTGCCTTTGCCGATCTGGCCATCATCGTCATAGAGCTGGTTCTCGGCACCAAAAAGGACCCGCCAAGCTTCCTGTTGAAACTGTCCCAAGGCCTGGATGCTCGCCCCGTTGCGGCGATTGATCTGGGCGATTTCCTGGAGCAGCCAGTGGCGTTGGCGCATTTCCTCGGCGCTGCCACGCTGGGATCGACGCTGGGTTTCGAGGACGCTGATCTCGCGGAAAAGCTGTACCTTCTGCGCCGCGATTGTCTGCACCCGCGCCCAGTCGCTGCCGAGCAGAGCCTCGGACTCCGCGTGCAAAACCTGTCGTAACGCCTCGAGACGAGTGATTTGTTGCGACAGGATTTCGCTGCTGGCGGGCATGGATTAGCTCTGCTGGCTGTTGGGCTTGCCGGGTAGCAGCTGGGTTTGGTCTTGGACGAGGCCCTGGCCAATCTTTGCCGGTAGGATGGTAAAGCTGCCGTTGCCTATGGCCGCGCGGAGGGCCTCAAGATGACCGGATTCCTTGTTGTTGCCACTGGCGTGCAGGAGTGCCTGTGCAGCCGGGGAGAGGGTCACCTGTTCCTGCGTGGCGCCTCCCGTTGTTGTATTAGCTGGACCTTTCGCAGGCGCGTTTTTGCTACGCGGCGTGTCGCTCGGCAATGGCGTGATGCGATTATTTGCTTGGATGGGATTCATGAATGCGTTCCTCTCACTTCGTCACCACAATAACGGCACAATTGCAGAATCTCTTGAATCGTGCAAGAAACGTTTTCTCTCGCCCACTCAAAAGGATACCCGCACATTACCGGTGCTCGTCACAATGGCATGCAGAACCCGCCCCGATTGCACATTGCGTACGAGAATGCTTTGTCCGTCACGTCCATCTTCGATGGCTTGCGCCACGGTGGCAATCCGTACCCCATCCCCCTCGGCAATGACCGTTACCATTTGCCCAGCATGTACCAGATTTCGGCTTTGCAACATGGATAGCAGCAATGGTTGCCCAGCCATCACGCCAAAGCGTAAGCGTTGTCCGATGACCTGTTCGGGAGTGTTTACCGGGGTGCCGGAGAGCTCGCCCGGATTGGCCTCGCTGACGTCAAAATCTGCGCGGCTGAGAATGGTGCCGGCGCTCAGGCTATGGGCTGCGATCAGAATTTGGCGCCCCTGCTGGATCTGTACCGGCACATAGAGGGTCCAGCTCTGCGGGCTCTGACAGTGGACGGCAACGGTTTGATTGCCGAACGGATTGGCGTAGCCGAAGTAAGCCAGTTGTAAAGCCGTACAGGTCGGAAAGCTGACACTCGTTGCCGGCACGTCGACCCGGATTTCACTACCGACTGCTGCTTCCGGCAGGTGCTTTTGTACAAAGGCCATTACCGCGCCTTTGATGGACGCCGCTCCTTCGCCTGCCATGGCGTTGCTGGCAAGTCCCAGACATCCCAGGGTAATGGCGACGGAAATGGTCCAGTGGGGAAAGATTCTGTACACGATGGCCTCAGCAATACCAGAACAGCTTTATGGGCAGTAGCAAGCAAATCACAGGCCAGCGCCGCCCCATGGCTTTGCCTGACCTGGCGCCGCCTGCGGCAATGCTGGGGCGGCAAAACCTTGCCGAGATTGCCCAGCGGCGGAAACTTGCCGCCGCCGGATCTACAGAAGGGTTGAGGAATGGCAGGATTACGGGGCGTATGGAGAGTAGGCACGGTGATTGCTTGGTAGGCGACGTTATCTTTTGCGGGGGCTTGCGCTATGACCAGTCTCTTGAACCAAACTCTGGATCCTTTGGCGGATGCCCTGCGCGTATCCGGCTATCGGCAACAGCTTTTGGCTGCCAACATCGCGAATGCCAATACGCCTAATTACAAGGCAGTGGATATTCCCTTCACCAAGACCTTGCAGGCGGTGCAAGCCGGACAGGGAGGTGGGTTGGCGCTTGAAGCGGATCAAGCTCGGCAATTTACTTCTTCCCCCAGCTCCTTGGCGCTGGCGAGCGCCGTTCAATACCAGCGGGGAAGTGCCGTCGGCTTGGACGGCAACTCGGTGGATATGAACCGCGAGCAGTCGGAGTTTGCGCAAAATGGGGTGCGCTATCAGGCAGACGTCACTTTCTTGACGGGCAAGATCAAGGTCCTCTTGTCCGCCATCACTGGCACGACCCAGTAATTGATTCCTCGGGGGGAATGCTCATGTCTTTGTTTTCTGTATTTAATGTTGCCAGCTCCGGCCTCACGGCCCAGAGCTACCGCCTCAATGTGGTAGCCAGCAATCTGGCCAACGCCAACTCCGCTACCAGCTCCAATGGGCAGCCGTATCGCGCTCGAGAGGTAGTGTTTGCAGCGCAGCCCTTCAGTACCGCGCCGGCGGGGGTGGACGGTGTGCAAGTGGCCGGCGTCGTCGAAAAGCCGGGACCATTCAAATTGGTCTATCAACCCGGCAATCCCCTCGCCGATAGTCAAGGTTATGTGAAGATGCCGAACGTGAACCCCGTCGATGAGTTAGTCAATATGATCTCGGCCTCACGCGCCTACCAGGCGAATGTCAACGTCCTGGATACCACGAAAATCCTCTTGCAGAAGACCTTGAGTCTAGGAGCCTGATCATGAGTGGCGTCAATTCTTTGGCCAGTAGTGTGAATCCCTTTTACGCCTCGCTGCAGAGTAGCAGTGCCACAAGTTCGGGCTCAGCCAGTTCCGGGGCGAGTGGCCTCGCCAGTGAGAATACTTTTTATAACTTGCTGGTTACTCAGTTGACCAATCAGGACCCCTTGAACCCGCTGAGCAACCAGGCTCTTTCGGCAGAGCTCGCGCAGTTCAGCGTTGCCAATGGTGTGCAAGCCATTCAGGGCTCTCTCAGTGGACTCATGGATCAGATCAATCAGAACCAGGGCCTGCAGGCGGCCAGCCTGATTGGCAAATCGGTGACCACTGCGGGCAACACCCTCACCCTGAGCGGCGGTACGGCGACGGGTGCCTACGACCTGAACGGTGCCGCAAGCGCGGTCGATGTTCTGGTGCAGAACAGCGCTGGCCAGACCCTGGCCATCCTCCCCCAGGGGCCGCAGGGCACGGGGATGCAGAGTTTTGCCTGGAATGGTGAGGATGCCGCGGGCACCCCTTTGCCAGCGGGTGCCTATCAGTTCTCGGTGCAGGCCAGCAATGGGCAACAGGCGGTAACTGCTACGCCCTACACAACGGGGACGGTGACGGGGGTGACCCTGGGCAGTTCCGGGCCAACCCTGCAGCTCTCCGGTCAGCAAGGCTCGGTGCCATTCAGTTCGGTGCAAAACATTATTTGAGGAGAAGAAGATGGGTGCATTCAATACGGCTCTTAGTGGTCTCAATGCTGCGCAAACCGATCTACAGGTCTTGGGCAACAACATCTCCAATGCCAACACCGTCGGTTTCAAATCGTCCAATGCCGAATTTTCAGATGCCTATGCCGCGGCTATGGCCAACTCCGCACCGACCTATGGGCAGGTAGGTATTGGCACCCAGGTGATGACAGTAGCGCAGCAATTCACCCAGGGAAATATTCAAACGACCAGTAACCCGCTGGATGTGGCGATCAACGGCAACGGGTTTTTTCAGTTCAACTATAATGGTTCCACGGTGTACAGCCGTAATGGGCAATTTCAGCTCAATTCCGGCGGCGTGATTGTCGACGGTAATGGCGGCGAACTCATTGGAATTCAGGCGCAGAATGGCAAACTGACGGGTGCCAGTGGGCCGTTGACGATCAGCCAGAATGCATTGCCACCGCAGGCAACCTCGGGTCTCAACATCAATCTGAATCTCAATTCCACCAATACATCTCCTAACATCCCGCTAAACATCAATGATCCCTCTAGCTATAACTACTCGACCACGACAACGGTTTACGACAGTTTGGGTACGCCGCAGCTACTGACCACCTATTATCAGCTCCAACCCAGCACACCAGGAAGTTCGGGGCAAACCTGGAATGTTGATTACTCGGTTACCGGAACCACCACGTCAGGTGGTGTTACGTCGGGTAGATTGGGAACATTGCAATTCAATTCTCTCGGAACCGAGGTGGGCTCCCAAAGTTTCTCGACCTCTGGAATTTCCTGGGCGGATGGCGCTGCATCGACGACGATCAATGTGAATTACAGCGGCAGCACCAATTACAACTCGCCCAATGCGGTCATCAGTGCCACCAGCAATGGCTATGGGCCTGGACAGCTCTCCGGCCTCTCCATCGATTCCGGCGGCAATATCTTCGCGCGCTACAGTAATGGTCAATCGCAAGTCATGGGCCAGATCAGCCTGACGCGCTTTGCCAATAACAATGGCTTGCAGAACTTGGGTAACAACTATTTGGCAGAGACTTATGCCTCGGGGCAACCCCTACAGGGTAGTCCCGGCAGCACCAATCTCGGTGTGCTGCAGTCTGGGGCCGTGGAGCAGTCTAACGTCAATTTATCGCAGGACTTGGTGAATCTGATTGTGGCGCAGCAGGCCTATCAGGCCAATGCACAGACCATCAAGACCCAGAATACCGTGGTCCAGACCCTCCTGAGCCTGTAGGGAGTAGGGCACCATGGATACCCTCTATATTGCGATGACTGGTGCCAAAACACTCCTGCAGCGGCAATCGGTGGTGGCAAACAATCTCGCCAATGCCAATACCAACGGCTTTCGCGCCGAAATTGCCCAGTCCCGTGCGCTCCCCGTCTATGGTTCTGGTGCCGGCTTGCCGACCCGCGTATATACCGCTACCACAGACCAGAGTTGGGATTTCCAGAGCGGGCCGATCGTGCATACCGGACGCTCTCTGGATGTGGCCATCAACGGTCAGGGCTGGATCGCCGTGCAGGGGCCCGATGGCAAAGAGGCCTACACCCGCGACGGCAATCTGCAGGTGAATGGGCAGGGAATTCTGGAGACGGCCACCGGGCATCCCGTGTTGGGGGTCAATGGCGCGCCCATCTCCTTGCCATCCATGACCGGTCTGACCATCGGCAGTAATGGCACTATCTCCGGGATTCCTCAGGGAAATCAACCGAATGGTATCCTTGCCATCAACCAGATTAAGCTGGTCAATCCGCCGGAAAAGGGTCTGCAAAAGGGGGCAGATGGGTTGTTTCTGAATAGTAACGGCAAAGCCGCACCGGAAGACCCACAGGTATACCTGGAGAGTGGTGCCTTGGAAGGGAGCAATGTGAATCCCATCCACAGCATGATCCAGATGTTGGAAGACAGTCGTCAATTTGAGATGCAGACCAAATTGATCCAGACCATCAATCAGGACCGTAACACGGCCAATCAGATACTCGTGCTCACTTGAAGCTGAGGAGGTTTTTCTTATGATGCGCTCGCTCTATGTTGCCGCTACGGGTCTGGAAGGCGAACAGACCAAGATGGACGTCATCGCCAACAACCTGGCGAACGTCAATACCACCGGGTTCAAACAGTCGCGGGCGGTATTTCAGGATCTGCTCTATCAGAACCTGCGCCAACCAGGCGCCCAATCCTCGCAAACGACCCAGTATCCCTCCGGTCTGCAGTTGGGAACGGGGGTGCGGGTGGTGGCCACGGAACGCTTGATGACTCAGGGGAATCTGACGCAAACGGGCAATTCTCTGGATGTGGGCATCAACGGCCAGGGTTTCTTTCAGATCCTGGAGCCCAACGGCACCATTGCCTACACCCGCGATGGTACCTTCCAGCTCAACAACCAGGGCCAGTTGGTGACCGCCAACGGCTATCTTCTGCAGCCGCCTGTCACCATTCCCCCCAACGCCCAGAGCATTACCATTGGCGAGGATGGTACGGTTTCCGTGGTCTTGCCCGGACAGGCGGCACCGCAGCAGGTGGGCACCATTCAGCTGGCCAATTTTATCAATCCGACCGGTCTGCAGAGCATCGGCGACAACCTCTACCTGCAGACCGGCTCCTCTGGCGCGCCCCAGACCGGTCAACCGAGCCTGAATGGCTTGGGCACCGTGCAACAGGGCTACCTCGAATCCTCCAACGTGAATGTGGTTTCCGAGCTGGTGAATATGATATCGACCCAGCGCGCTTATGAAATCAACAGCAAGGCGGTGTCGACCTCTGACGCCATGCTGGGCTACGCCATCAACAATATTTGAGGAGGCTTGCTGATGCGCGCACAGATTTGGCAACTTTGGCGTAGCCTTGGGCGCCTCATTCCGATCGTCCTGCTGGCGCTTGGCTTGAGTGCCTGTGCGACGATGGAGCATCCCAGCATGGAGCCGATCAAGCCCTTGCCGATCCCGGCCGAGCCCGCTTCCTTGAACGCGCATCCGGCCAATGGTGCCATCTGGCAGCCGGAGACCAATGTGTCCCTCTTTGCCGATAACCGCGCCAACCGTGTCGGTGACCTCATCACAGTGCTGATCCAGGAGAATGCCAGCGCCTCCAATAATACGAACACGGCAATCAATCGCTCCGATAGCCTGAGCGCGGCGCTGACCAATTTCTTTGGTCTGACCCCGGCCTTTGGCAACATCGGCGGCTCGCAGATCAGCCCGTCGATGGGGGCTAATAGCAGCCAAAAATTTGGCGGAACGGGTGCCACGACGCAGAGCAATACCTTTACCGCAACGCTGGAGACGACCGTGGTGCGGGTGATGGGGAATGGCAATCTGGTGATCGAAGGCTCCAAGGAGGTGCTGCTGAATGGCGGCCATGAGTTCATTCGGGTGGCCGGAGTGGTGCGGCCTGCCGACGTGACGCCACAGAATACGGTGCTCTCGACCCAGATCGCCGATGCGCGGGTGGAGTACAGCGGTGACGGCAGCATCTATGCCGCCGCGCGGATGCCTTGGCTGGCACGATTCTTTCTTTCCCTCTGGCCATTCTGAGCCACGGGAGATCGCCCCATGCATCGCTACCTTCGCCTACCCCTCTGGACCCTTGGCTTTGCCTTGTTCAGTTTGACGATCTTTGCGATGGCCCCGGCATCGGCAGAAACCATCCGCAACCTAGCTATGGTATCCGGAGTGCGCAGTAATCAGCTGGTGGGTTACGGGCTGGTGGTGGGGTTGAATGGCACTGGCGATCAGGCCACTCAGGTGCCCTACACCACACAATCGTTGCTCAATATGTTTCAGCGTCTGGGCATCAATTTACCGGCCTCGGTAGCCAATAATCTGCAACCCAAGGATGTGGCGGCGGTGATGGTAACCGCGCACCTGCCCCCCTTTGCACAGCCGGGGCAGACTATCAACGTGACGGTCTCGGCGGTGGGCAATGCGTCCAGTCTGGCGGGGGGCACCCTGCTCATGACGCCGCTCAAGGGTGCCGATGGGCAGACCTACGCCGTGGCCCAGGGCAGCATCATCGTCAGCGGCTTTGGCGCCAGCAGTAATGGCGCTTCCGCCCAGGTGAACATCACTACGGCAGGGACCATCCCCAATGGCGCCAATGTGGAACGGGCAGTGCCCAGCGGCTTTACGAATGGCGGGCCGCTCCAACTCGATTTGCACACCCCCAGTTTCACCACTGCTGCACGCATTGTCGATGCGATCAACCGCAGTCTGGGCTATGGCACGGCCGAAGCCCTGAATGCGGGCGTGGTGCAGGTGCGGGCACCAAGCAATCCGAGTCAGCGCGTCAATTTTCTGGCCCTGATCGAAAACCTCAATGTCGATCCGGAAACCCCCGTCGCCAAGGTGGTCATCGATGCCCGCAGCGGTACGGTGGTTTTGGGGCAGAACGTGACCCTGGGGAGTTGTGCTGTCGCCCACGGCAATCTCTCCGTCACCATCTCGCAGAAATATCTGGTGAGTCAGCCCAATCCCCTGGGGGCGGGGCAGACAGTGGTGGTGCCGCAGGCCAATGTCACGGTCAAGCAACCGCAGGCCAAGTTGCTGATGTTTCAGCCGGGGGTAAGCCTGGAGGCGGTGGTGCGTGCCCTGAATGCCGTTGGCGCCACGCCCACCGATCTGATCGCCATCCTGCAGGCGATGAAGGCAGCTGGCGCCCTGCATGCCCAGTTGGAGGTGATCTGAGCATGGCCGGCATTGCCCTGCAGGCATCGGCCCAGGCCGTTCCGCTCAGCGCTGGCACAGCCCAGACTGCGGCGGGAAGCGCCCTGAGCTTTGCGCAATTGCAGCAGTTGCATCAGGAAGCCGCCGCGAAGAACCCCGCCGCCATCCTCGCTACGGCCAAGCAATTCGAGGCCATGCTTCTCGACCAAATGCTGGAATCGATGAGCAAGACCAGTTTTGGCCCAGACCTGTTGGGCAAAAGCAGTGGGCCAATGTTCCAGTCTCTCTTTACGCAGCAAATCGCGCAAACGGTGGCGCAGGGCTCGGGAATTGGCCTGGCGAGCACCCTCGCGAAAGAGATTGCCAATCGCTATCACCTGCATTGGGATGCAAAGACCGCGGCCAAGGCGGAGGCAGCGACTACTCCGGTTACCATTCCAGCCGCCCCGAATAACGCCGGTTTACCAGCGAATGGAGCGACACCCGCCAGTTGGCAGAAGCCGGGTCAAAATCTCCTGCAACGCGCGCGTGCCTTTGTCGAAAATATTTTGCCCGCGGTGCGGCAGGCAGCCGTGGAACTGGATGTGTCGCCCGTCGCAATCCTCGCCCAGGCCGCCCTGGAAACCGGCTGGGGCGCACATGCCCCCGGAAATAATCTATTTGGCATCAAGGCGGGTACAGGCTGGGGCGGCAATACTCTAGAAAATCTTACCCATGAATTTGTTTCTGGCGTAAATACTACGGAAGATGCAAGCTTCCGCGCTTATCAGAATGTAGCTTCCAGTGTGGAAAATTACACCCAGTTATTGCTCAATAGTCCCCGTTATCGCGCGGCTTTGGGGCAGGGTAATAACATTATCGGTTTTGCGCAGGCCCTGCAAAATGGCGGGTATGCCACGGATCCCGACTATGCCGCGAAGATGACGGCTCTGGCGCAGGGACCCGTCATGCAGGCCGCCCTGGCCGGTACGGGGCTTACCCCTTGAGTTTTCGGAGCAATGTGACGTTATAGATGGCAGGAGAAGTGGAGAAGGGCATGGAAGCCAAAGATCGCGAAGAACTGCAGACACTGCAAAGCCTCACGGCCCTGCTTGCGCAAGCGCGGACAGCTTTGCAGGCGGGGGAGCCGAGCGATCCCAAGCAATTGCTGCGACAGCAGGAACTGCTCGCGCAGTTGCTCTCCCTGCGGGCCGCCGCAGGGCAGCGCCCGGCCAGTCCAGAGCTGGCTGCTGCGGTGCTAGACCTGCAAGAGATCGTCGTTGCTTTTGAACATGCCCTTCGCGTTGGGATGGAAGAGATCCGCGCGCGTCTGGAGCCGGAGAGCCAATCTTCTACGGCAAGTTTTGCTGATCGTATCGGGCGCGGTCATTCCTTGGGGAGTGCGTGAGATGTCTGGCGTATCGGGTCTGATCAATACCTCTCTCACCGGCTTGCAGGCAGCACAGCAGGCATTGCAGGTTACGGGCAACAATATTGCCAACGTCAATACGCCCGGTTATAGCCAAGAAAATGTCATTCAGTCTACGACCTCGCCCAGTTTCCTCGGCGGACAATTTTATGGCAACGGCACGCAGATCAGCGAGGTGCAGCGGCTCTACAGTAGCTTCTTGCAGGGGCAGGTCTGGTCTGCCAGTGCTGGTTCCAGCGGAGCCTCGACGCTATCCCAGGGATTGCAGCAGGTCCTGGGGGTGCTCAACAATGGCAACGTCAGCACGCAAATCCAGCAGTTTTTTTCGGGGGCAGCCCAGGTGGCCGCCAATCCCAGTGATATCCCGTCGCGCCAGGCGCTGCTCGGCGACGCCCAGACCCTCAGCAGCACCTTTCAGTCCCTTGGACAGCAGCTCGATAGCATTGGCCAAGGCATCAACCAGCAGATGCAGCAGAGTGTCAGCAGCATCAATCAGTTGAGCAGCCAGATTGCGAAGTTGAATCAACAAATCGCTAATTCCGCCGGTTTGGGGAATGGGCAGCCGAATAACCTACTCGATCAGCGGGATCAGCTGCTCACCCAGCTCAACAGCCAGGTTGGGGTACAGGTGGTGCGGCAGAACAATTCTCAGATCAATGTCTTTCTGTCCAACGGACAGGTGCTGGTGGCGGGCAACCAGGCCTTTTCCTTGCAGACCCAGCCAAGCCAGTATAACCAACAGAACCTCGATGTGGCCTATGTGGGGTCCCAGGGCAGCGCCGACATTACCAAGAATCTGACGGGTGGCGTGCTGGGCGGACTGCTGCAGTTACGCAGTCAGTCGCTGCAGCCGGCGGAAAATGGTCTGGGGCTCCTGGCGGATGGTTTGGCGGCTGCGGTCAATGCGCAACAGGCGCAGGGATTGACTCTGCAGGGAAGCTCCGGATCCGCCCTGTTCCAGACCGGGCCAGTGCAGGTCTTTGCCAATAGCCAGAACAGCAGCGGTGGGCTGGCGGCGGTGATCTCGGGCAGTATCGGTCCCACCGCCAATCTCACCGGCAGCGACTATCTGCTGAGCAAGACCAGCGGCGGCTGGCAGTTGGCCGATGCCAATACGGGTAACGTGCTGGCCACAACGTCGGGTACCGTCAGTAGCGGCACGACCACCCTGAATTTCTCAGGGCAAGGCTTTTCCTTGCAGGTGTCTGGTACGGTGGCCACGGGCGATCGTTATCTGGTGGAGCCTACCCGCTTAGGGGCGACGGGTATGCAAACGGTCCTGACCGATCCCAGTCAGATTGCCGCGGCCAGCCTGTATGTAGGAAGTCCTGGCAGCCTCAGCAGTGGTAGCCTAGTGAACACCAATGCCGGCAACATGACCCTCTCGGCGGGGCAGTATGTGCGCACGAGTGGTACTGGTGCGGTGGTGCTCAGCGGACTCGCTTTTCCGTTGCCGAATCTGGAGCTGCAATTTGCTGCTGGCGCCAGCAGTGGTTCCGCCGGCTTCACTATCAGCGCGGGCGGCAGCACCCTGGCCAGTGGGACGGTGGCTCTAGGCAGTTCGGGTACCGCCATCGATATTGCGTATCCCAACAATCCCCCGGGCGGTTATTATCAGATGACCCTTTCGGGAACCTTGGTGGGTAAGGGGGATACCTTTACCCTCAGTCCCGGCGGTGCGGGCAGCAATGGCAATGCGCAGCAACTGGCAGCCCTGGCGACGCAGGGGGTCTTTGCTGGGGGAAACAATGCCAACGCCCAGGCGGCGCAACTCCTCAGTCAGGTCAGCACCCAGGCCAATCAAGCGCAGAGCACGGCCCAGGCTCAGTCCGCGGTACTCAGCTCAGCGCAATCGGCGCAGCAGTCCTATTCCGGCGTCAACCTCGATCAAGAGGCGGCCAACCTCATCCTCTATCAGCAGGCCTATCAGGCGGCGGCCAAGGCGATATCCGTCGGCAATACCTTGTTTCAGTCCTTGATCCAGGCCTTGTAAGGAGAGCCAAGATGCGTGTCAGCACCCAACAGATCTTTCAGGCCGGGCTCAGCGGTATGCTGCAACAACAAAGCACCCTCAATCAGTTGAGTCAGCAGCTTTCCACCGGTAATGCCCTGACCAACCCGGCGGATAACCCAACGGCCTATTCCCAGTCGTTGAATCTGGGTGCGCGCATTGCCAATCTGCAGAGTTATCAGCAAAGCAATCAGTACGCGCAGCAGAACCTGCAGCTCAGTAGTAGTTCGTTGCAGAGCGTGGGAACGCTGATTGATCAGGTCAAACAGCTGGCGGTGCAAATGAATAATGCCACTGTCAACGGCAACGATTTGCAGAACGCAGTCACGCAGATGCAAGGGAATCTGCAGCAGCTGGTGCAGTTGGCCAATACCCAGGATGGCAACGGCGCGTATCTCTACGGTGGCTCTCTGACCAATCGGCAGCCGTTCACCCTGCAAGGGAACGGTCAGGTCGTCTATCAAGGGGATAGCAGTCAGCAGACCCTGCAGATTGGGCCATCCCTGAACATGGGGGTGTCGCAGCCCGGCAATCAGGTATTCATGAATATTCCGGATGGCAACGGCACGTTCAGCGTTACACCCAGTGGCAGCAATTATAGTGGGGGTTCGGGGACGGTAACCTTGGGTCCGGGCTCCGTAATCAATACGAGTGCGGCCAACAATGCCTTCGTGGCCCAGGGTGTGGAGTATCAGGTGAGTGTCAGTGCCAACGCCAGTGGTGCGCTGAGCTATAGCGTCAGCAGCGGGGTAGCCAGCAGTAGCGGTGCTCTGAGCAGTTCCGGTGTGGTGTCCTCTGGAGTCTATACGCCAGGCCAGAGCATTACGATTCCGGGCCCAGATGGCAGCCCCATGGCGACGGTTCAGGCACAGGGGCAACCCGCCGACGGGCAGACCCAAAGCTTTACCCTGGCAGCGGCCAAGCCCCAGAGCCTGTTCCAGACCTTCAGCGATCTCATCGAGGCCTTCCAGGCGGGTAGTGGTTCGCCCGGCGCGAATGCCCAGCGTGCCCAAGGCATCAGTAATGTCCTGCAAAATCTCAGTCAGGCGCAAACCCAGGTCCTCAGTGTGCAGGCGCAGATCGGCTCCAACCTGCAGGAAGCACAGTCGGTGAGCTCCCTCAATAGCAACCTGACGACGCAGTTTCAGACCACCCAAAGCAGCCTGACAGACATTAGCTACCCGCAGGTGATCACTCAGTTCCAGGAGAGTTCGACGGCGCTGCAGGCTGCGCAGAAGGCCTTTGTGCAGGTGCAGGGATTGAGTTTGTTTAATTATATTTCGTGACCACGCGCTAATTTCTTGAGTAGGGAATTCCATATTATGAACACCTCGGACTTTTATCGCGCTTTCGAGGAGCGCTATCGTGGCTCCAGAGAATTGATAATGTCACGTTTGGTGCAGTATGAACCCTTTGTTAAACCCCTGCTGACGATATACCCCGACGCGGAAGCCCTTGATCTTGGCTGCGGGCGGGGAGAGTGGTTGCAGCTGGTAAGTGAGTGGGGTTTTCGTGCGGTTGGTGTGGATCAGGATTTGGGGATGCTTCAGGCTTGTGAGGAAAGGCACTTACCGGCAAAGCAGGAAGATATATTGGCGCATCTACAGAGTTGTGCAGATGAAAGCGTGGCGGTTGTTACCGCGTTTCATGTGGCGGAACACCTTCCTTTTCCACGGTTGCAGGAATTGGTGGCGCACGCTCTCAGAGTGCTACGTCCTGGTGGTCTGTTGATCTTGGAAACTCCCAATCCGGAAAATCTTATGGTGGGGGCTTGTAATTTCTACCTTGACCCCACCCATCAGCGGCCCATACCGCCATTGCTCCTAGATTTCCTGGTAGAATATAGCGGCTTTAGGCGAAGCAAAGTCCTTCGTCTTCAAGAACGTCAAGGAATGGCGGTGCGTGATGACATCGGGTTGCTTGAAGTTCTTGGTGGGGTCAGTCCGGATTATGCAGTTGTTGGACAAAAAGGCTCACATAAAGAGGTATTGAATAGCTTCAATATAATTTTTGAGAGAGATTTTGGGGTCTCCACCGAAACGCTTGCACGGAAATTTGACGTTAGAGTTAATAGCTATTATAAACGGAAGCATGATTCTTGTGTGGATTCAGATAATGAATCTAAAATTATCCAAAGCGACCGCATTATGAATGTAAGTATAATAATACCAACAATGAATTCTGAAAAATACATTTCTCATACGCTAAGTATTATATCGGATATATTTGATGATGTAATTGTCGGGGTTGATAGCAAGACGACAGACGGGACTTTAGGCGTGTTGAGTAGATATTCGGTAAAGAGTGTTGTTGTTGCTAACGAAGATGGTTGCATCGCGGAGCATAAGGTTGTACCGCATCTTTCCAGTCTCGCCAGAAATGAATGGATTTTTAGACTGGATGACGATGAACTACTTTCTCCGCAATTATTGGCCTATTTAAGGGAGGGTGATTTTCCGGAGGACATTGATTGTGTAGGCTTTAGTAGAAAATGGTGTTGTTACAGAGACGGATCATTGGAGACTATTGTTAGTTCTAAGATTGGTCTTGATTGGCAGTGGAGGCTTTTTAGAAAGAGTCGGGTAGAGTATGTATCAAAGATTTATACTCCTGGTTTTGTTTTTTCCAAATCAGCTCTTGCCCAGGATAGCGCATGTATATTGCATTTTGATTGCGTTTTTCACAGCTATGAATTTCGAAAAAATAAGGTGGAATTATACAATAATCTGCAGTCTGGCTCAGGGGACGAGTTCCGAGAAATCTACCTGCCTGAGGACGGCCTTGAGGAAGGTTCTCGCTTTGAAAAATTGCCTGAGGAATTTATTCCTGTTGGATTATGTGGAGATATATTCCAGGATAGTGATGTCGCCAGAGCATCTTGGGGTGCAGAAGGAAGGGTGGGAATAAATGTAATCGGTTATTTGAGTGGAAGATTGGGTCTGGGAGTTTCTGCCCGCTATCTGATATCCTATTTGACTAACCTGGGTGTTCCTGTATCCCTATTTGATCTCGATCCCGGATTAGGTCGAGGCGGTAAAGAAGCGGTTCCTTCTGGTTTGCGGAGTGTCGAGCGTCTTGGAGATCTTCGGTATGATATAAATGTGTTCGTTCTTCCGCCAGAAACTATTGGTTGGCTTGTTGATCGGCATAATGAAGATCTGCAATTAGCAGGCCGGTTTAATGCGGCTATGGTGTTCTGGGAGTTGCCCGTAATACCACCGGCTTGGTGTGACTCTCTTCGTTCCTTAGATGCTGTTTTGGCGGCCACACCCTTCATTCATGCTGCCTTTTCCTTTTCCTGTCCCGGTCCAAGATTGGTGAATGCACCGGTTCCGATGAGGTTGCCGCCTTGGGAGCCGTCTCAGCGTGCTACGTTTGGGTTGCCAGAAACAGGTGTCCTGTTTTTGACCGCGTTTGAGCCCTGGAGCGATCAAGAAAGAAAGAATATCGCCGGAGTGGTCAAGGCGTTTTGCGCCGCGATGGAAGATGGAGACCTTGATGCCTGGCTCATTATAAAAATCAACGCAAACGATTCTGTTGAGTCTAAAAGGTTGATAGAGCCTCTGCTGCCATTATTTCATTCTCATCCCAGAATCCATATTCTCACTGCATCGCTTCCGTATACACAAGTTCTTTCCCTCATGGCTTTATGTGATGTTTACATATCGTTGCATAGGGCAGAGGGCTTCGGACTAGGCCCTTTCGAGGCGATGACGCTTGGGAGGCCTGTCATAGCAACCGCATGGTCAGGAAATATGGCCTATATGGATGCGCGTGTAGCGTGTCTCGTAAATTATCGACTGGTTGATGTGCGCGGATCTCAACCGGTTTATCAGGCACCTGTTGTTCCTCCAGGTACGCAGTGGGCCGAACCCGACCTCACTGAGGCGAGTGCGTGGATTAGATGGTTATGTAGACACCCAGAGGAGCGAGTTGCAATTGGTCAACGCGCACAGGCACATATCGCGCGGTGGAACCAGAGCGCAGATCAGGATGATTGGTGGTCCACATTACTTGCTTTGAAATGGCAGAAACGTATTCTGCACGGCGATTCCTCTGTCTCCGGACAATCAGCGGAGGATGTTTCTGGCGTAGCGCGTAACTCCTCTCCTCAGCCCATCGCTTGGCTGCCCCAGCATCGTTGGCTCCCCCAAGAACGCCAGTGGGCCGAAGAAGCCCTTGCAGCAGCGCCGACGACTCCGAACCTCGCGTTTGGCGTTTTGGGCAACGCCAATGGGAACAGGGAAGTTACCAGCACCAGCATCGCGGCGCAGTGGCAGCCTGTAAAAATGCAATCCTTGGACGCCAAGACGAGGAGCGCCAGCTGGCTCGAGAGCGCCAATCAGGAGCTATTCACTTTGGATGGCGACTGGCTTGCCCTGCTGGATGCCGGCGATCAGCTGTCCCCCGACGCGAGTTTTCGGATCACCCAAGCCATCCAGCAGCATCCGGAGTGGCAGTTGCTCTATACCGACGAGGATTCGGTAACTCCTGACGGGCAGCATGGGAATGCTCACTGCAAACCGGATTTCAACCTGGATTATTTGCGCAGCCTGCCCTATGTGGGGGGCTTGCTGGTAATCAAGAAATCCTTGTTTGTGGAGCTGGACGGCTTTGAGCCGGCAGCCGATGGCGCCGAGGACTATGATTTTGTACTGCGGGCCTGGGAGCGGATAGGGGACGCGGGCATCGGTCATATTCCCGAACTGCTCTACCATCGCTTGCAGGGGGGTGGGCATTGCACAAAGTCGATTGAAGAAATCCTTGCGGCGAGCAAGGCAGCACTGGAGCGACACCTGCAGCGTTGTGGTGTTGCAGCCGAGGTGCAGCCCGGTCCCTTCCCACCCTCGACGCGGGTGCGCTACCCTCTGAGCAGCACGCCGCTGGTCTCCATTCTCATCCCCACCCGCAACCAGTTGGGTTTCTTGCAGCGTTGCGTCGAGTCCCTGATCGAAAAGACCCGGTATCCCCAGTACGAAATTCTCATCATCGACAACGACAGCGATGATCCGGAAACCTGCACCTATCTCGATATGCTCACGGCCCAGGAGGAACAACTTGGTGGGCGTTTGCGGGTGCTGCGTCATCCTGGCCCCTTCAATTTCTCGGCCATGAACAATCGGGCGGTTGCCGCGGCCCAGGGCGAGCTCCTGCTGTTGCTCAACAACGATACAGCGGCCCTGCATGAGGACTGGCTGGACGAGATGGTCAGCCATGCCCTGCGCTCGGAAGTGGGTATCGTCGGCGCCAAGCTGCTCTTCCCCGATGGCAAGATTCAGCATGCGGGGGTGATCCTTGGTATGCGGGGGCCGGCGGAGCACCCCTTCATTGGTCGCGCGCCCGAGGATCGGGGCTACTTTGGCCGGGCCATGCTGACCCAGAATCTTTCCGCCGTGACCGGAGCCTGCCTGCTCATCCGTAAGGACCTGTACGAGGCAGTGGGCGGGCTGGATGAGAAAAAGTTTCAGGTGTCTTATAACGATGTGGACCTCTGCCTGAAGGTCCGGGAGGCGGGCAAAAAGATCGTCTTTACCCCCTGGGCCATGCTCTTGCACGAAGGCTCCGCCAGCCAGCGCGGAGAAGTGGAGAAAAAGCCCAGCCCCGAAAAGGAAAAGCGTTTCGCTGGCGAAAAATTGGCGTTCTACCACAAGTGGTTGCCGCAACTGGCCTTTGATCCGGCCTACAACCGGCAATTGAGCTTAGCGAGTACCGAATTTTTGATCGAGGATCAGGCCGCCCTGACCTGGAGTCCGGACTGGCGGCCCCGGCCGCGGATTCTGGTGCATCCTGCCGACCGAGAGGGTTGCGGAGAATACCGGATCATCAGCCCGATGCGCGCCCTGCAACAGGCAGGTAGGGTGCAGGGCTGGGAGACTATGCGGATCTTTGATGTGGCGGAGATGGAGCGGATGTCTCCGGACAGCATCGTCCTGCAACGGCAGATGGAGTGGCCCCAGATCGAGGCCCTGGAACGCCACAAGGCCTTGAGCAAGGCCTTTCGGGTCTTCGAGATCGACGACTTGATCACCAACCTGCCCGTCAAGAGCTTACACAAGGCCCATATCCACAAGGATATCGCCAAGCGTTTCCGCAAGGCAGCAGGACTATGCAACCGGCTGGTGGTGGCCACGGAGCCCCTGGCCAAGGCCTATGCCGGCTTTGCCGATGAGGTCCGGGTACAGCCCAACTGCATCGAATACGCCATCTGGGGCAAACTACAGCCCCGACGTCGTGATGGTGCCAAGGCGCGGGTAGGCTGGGCCGGTGGGGTCGGGCACACGGGTGATCTGGAGCTGATTGCCGACGTGGTGCGGGACCTGGCCGAGGAAGTGGATTGGGTCTTCTTTGGTCTTTGCCCCGAAGCCCTCAAGCCTTACGTGCGAGAGTTTCATCCAGGGGTGCCCTTGCCTCAGTACCCGGCCAAGCTGGCGAGCCTGGATCTAGATTTGGCCATCGCCCCCCTGGAGGATAACCCCTTCAACGAGGCGAAGAGCCACTTGCGTCTGCTGGAGTACGGGATTCTGGGCTATCCGGTGGTCTGCTCAGACATTTATCCGTATCAAGGAGACTTTCCGGTGACACGGGTGAGCAACCGCTACCGTGACTGGATCAAGGCCATCCGCGAGGCCGTTGCCGATCGGGCGGCCCTCGCTGCGGCGGGGGACCGATTGCGGGAGCAGGTGCGGACCCATTGGCTCTTGGAGCAGAATCTGGACAACTGGATCGCCGCCTGGTTGCCTTGAGCTCAGATCCAGCTCAACCACCCCGCCAAAGCCAGTAAAGTCAGCACAAGCACGGGTGGGGTAAGGAGCAAGCCCGTTTTCATGTACTGCCCCCAGCCGATATGCACCCCCTTGCGGTCCAGGACATGCAGCCAGAGCAGGGTGGCCAGGCTGCCGATGGGGGTGAATTTTGGTCCCAGATCGCAGCCAATCACATTGGCGTAGACCATGGCCTCGTGGATCTGTGGCGTACTCTGGGCCAGATCTGCGTGGTGGATGCTGAGGGCACCCACCAGAACGGCGGGCATGTTGTTCAGGATGGATGACAGGGCCGCGGCGAGGAAGCCGGTGCCCAGGGTGGCAACCAGCAGGCCATGTCCGGCGAGCGTCTGCAGGATCTGGGCGACGATGGCCGTCAGCCCGGCGTTGCGCAGGCCATAGACCACCAGGTACATGCCGAGCAGGAAGATAACGATTTTCCATGGCGCCTCCCAGACAATCTGGCGTACCGACAGGACCGCCCCGCTGCCGCCCCGCCACCAGCGCCCGGCCACGGCCAGGAGTGCCAAGGCCCCGGCGCCAGTCACCGCAGAAACTGGAATCTGCCAGCGAGCGGTCACGAAGTAGGCCACGAGCAGCAGGACAAGCACCGGAAAGCTGGCACGAAAGACCAAGGGATCACGAATGGCCGACGCTGGCCGGGGCAGATGGGCCGTGGCGTAGTGTTCCGGGATCTGGCGGCGGAAGGCCCAGCGTAACACCAGGAGGGTGCTGAGAAAGGCGATCAGGTCCACGGGCAGCATGACCAGGGCATAGCGATCGAAGGAAATGCCGAAGTAATTGGCGCTGACAATGTTCACCAGATTCGAGATCATCAAGGGCAGGCTGGTGGTGTCGGCCACAAAGCCGGTGGCGATGACAAAGGCGAAAGTCGCCTTGGGGCTGAATTCCAACTGCAGCAGTATGGCCATGACGATGGGGGTCAGCAGCAACGCCGCCCCATCATTGGCAAAGACCGCCGCAATCAACGCACCCAGGAGCACGATGAGGGGAAAGAGGCGACGACCGCGGCCTCCTCCCCAGCGGGCAACGTGCAGGGCGGCCCAGTGGAAGAATCCCGCCTCGTCCAGCAGTAGAGAAATAATGATCAGGGCGACGAAGGTAAAGGTGGCGTCCCAGGTAATACCCCAGACTACCGGGATATCCCGCCACTGGATCACCCCCGTGGCCAGTGCCAGGACGGCGCCGCCCAGGGCCGACCAGCCAATGTTCAGGCCGCGGGGTTGCCAAATGACCAACGTCAGGGTGAGCAGAAAAATAGCCAGGGCCAACATGGGCAATCTCGCGGTGGATACGATGGGCGCAGTCTTGACGATGCTGACGAATATGTCAATACTTCAAATAACATTGAAATGATTGGAGGGTGCTGTGCCCGATAACCCTGACCTTTCGCCAGAGCTTTTGCAGCGGGTCGCCCAACTGGAGGCCCTGGCTTCGCCCCAGCGTCTGGAGATCTTTCGTCTGCTGGTGGAGCAGGAGCCCGTCGGTATGGTCTCGGGCGACATCGCCGCAGCCATGGGGCAGCCCGCCAACGCCGTGTCCTTTCACCTGAAGAGCCTGCAACATGCGGGGCTCGTTGCCGTGCAGCGGGAGGGCCGCTATCAGCGATACCGCGCCCAGATGCCAGAAATTCGCGGGCTCCTCGCGTATCTGACCGACAACTGCTGTAGCGGTACCCAGAGTTGTACTCCCTGATTCCCCCGTTCTGCCCTGGAGTCTCCCTATGAAAGTTCCCGAAATCCTGTTTCTGTGCACCGGCAACTCCTGCCGCTCCATCCTTGCCGAAGTCACCCTCAATGGTCTGGCCCAGGGACGACTGCATGCCATCAGCGCCGGCAGTCATCCCACGGGTCAGGTACACCCCCGCGCCATCGCCCTCTTGCAGCAGGAGGGATTTGCACCCCAGGGTCTCACGAGCAAGTCCTGGGACGACCTTGCCCAGACGCCAGATATCGTCATTACGGTCTGTGCCAGTGCCGCCGGCGAGACTTGCCCAGCCTACCTGGGGCCTGCCCTGCGGGCCCACTGGGGGGTGGAGGATCCAGCCAAGGCAACAGGGACAAAGGAGGAAATCGATGCGGCGTTTCGTCAGGCGTATACCGTCTTGCGCCAGCGCATCGAGGCCCTGCTGGCGCTGCCGGTAGCCCAGTGGCTGGCGGAAGATCCGGCACGCCTGGGACAGGAATTGGCGCGCATTGCTCAGATCGGAGTGGCATGAACCATGGAAATGATCCCCAACAGTCAAGAGTTTCACCTCAGCATTCGCGTTGCAGACCTCGGGCGCAGTACGGCGTTCTACCGCCAGTTCTTCGGCGTAGAGCCCAAGGACCACACGGCCCGCTACAGTACCTTCATCGTTCCCCATCTACGCCTGAATTTTGTGCTGCTGGTCAACGATAAAGGAGAGGCCTTGGATACCTACAGTCTCTATCACCTGGGTCTGGGGGTGGGGGATCGGGCAGCGGTAATCGAGAGCTACCAGCGCGCGCTGGCGGCGGGGGCGGAAATCGTCAAGCCGCCCCGCAGTACCTGGCGGGGAACCCCCTTGCACGAGCTGTGGCTGCGGGATCCCAGCGGGTATCTACTGGAGGTCTACGCGCGGATGACCCCCGAGGAGCTTGGGGCCATGCCCGCAGACCAGGAGCCGACCTTTCTGGTACCTCGGACAGCGCCCTAAAGCAGTCCCGTATCAAAGCAGTCCCGTATCCTCATAGAGGGCATCCAGTGACAGGGGCAGGGATAGGCCGCCACAATCGAGCAGGATGCGGTCCTCGCGGTCCAAGGTCTGCGCGCGCCAGCCGTCCCCCTCGCGGCTGAAGAGGCGTGCCTCGACCTGCTCGGCGTCTGCCAACATGTAGTCGTTTTCGCTCAACGCTTGGTGCACTCGCTTCACGCTCATGATTCCCCCGCTGCCGTCCCTACAGGATGGCCGTCATCAAAACTGTAGCCGGACGGGAAGCAGTGCTCAAGCTGCGGAGGGCGAATGGTATTCAAGTTTTTGCGCCTTGTGTCGTTAATGTGACTGTGGGTCGTCATAGGTGCCCACAATATTGGCAAGGAAGCCACTCATTTTTAGCTAAGGAGAGCAATCATGGCTATTGCAGGAATCATCAACACCAACGTGGGGGCATTAAGCACCCTCAATGCTCTGAATGGTACGCAGAGCAGTTTGAATACCTACTTGCAGCAATTGTCCACAGGCAAGAGCATCAACGGCCCTCAGGACAATCCAGCGGGCTATGCCATTTCCCAGCGGTTTCAGACCCAGATCAATGGTTTGAATCAGGCGGTTTCCAATGGTAACCAGGGCGTTTCCCTGATCCAGACTGCTACCGGTGCGATCCAGAACCAGACCAGTCTCTTGCAGCAGATCCGTACCACGGCGGTGCAGGCGGCCAATGCCTCCAACACCACCTCTGACCGTCAGGCCCTGCAGGGCGTGGTAAGCCAGTTGCTGGCCCAGGTGCAGACCATCGCTACCCAGACACAGTTTAACGGGCAGAACATTCTGGACGGAACCTTTGCGGGCGCTGCCTTCCAGGTGGGCGCAAACTCCAACCAGATCATCAATGTTGCGGTAGGCAATACCCAGACCTCGGCGATGGGGAATTATACGGTTGCGGCATCAGGTAGTTCTACTGCCGGCGCTTATACAGCGAGTGGTGCGTATGTGGATGGTGGATATGCGGCCGGTAGCGCGTTCTCATTTGGTGTTAGCGGCAATGGTAACTTCAGCTCGGGTACTTTAAGCATTGCTGGCAGTGTAGGTACCGCTGCCGTAAGCGTTACGTCATCCGGAGAGTCAGCAGCCAATCTGGCATCTGCGGTCAACGCGGTATCGAGTCAGACTGGCGTATCCGCGCAAGCCTACACCAGTGTGGCTTTCAAGGCGTCTGCCGGGACCTACACGTTTACCTTGAGTAACGGTAGCAGCGGTGCCCCTACCAACGCGGTCAACATCTCTGCCAATGTGACCAATGGTAGCAACGGACAGCCGGATCTGAGTTCTTTGGTCACTGCGATCAATAACCAAGCGGCAATCACAGGAACTTCTGCGAGCACTCAGGTCGTCAGTGGCCAGACGGAATTGGTTCTTACCAATGCCAATGGGAATAACATCAATATTTCCGCAGGTGTGACGACAGGTGGCGCGCTATCTGGGACTGGTTTGGCTTCGGGCTCCACAGGTACTTTGACGGCATTGAATGGGGCCACTGGAGCCCAAATAGCGTCGTCGGGAACCATTAGTAGTGGTACCGGTAATGCGCTTATCCAAGGCGTTGTGCAGTTCGAATCGTCTAGTTCTTACTCGATTGGTAGTGGGTCTTTGATTGGCTTCAGTTCTCAGGCAGCCAGCCTGACATCCGGCGCTGGCGGTTCCCAGGTAGCTACCATCAACGTAAGCACGGCAGCTGGCGCGCAGCAGGCCATCGGCATCGTCGATCAGGCCATCAACTACCTGAACCAGCAGAATGGTGCATTGGGTGCCATTCAGAACCGGGTGCAGGCATCGGTCAGTAATGATCAGACCACGGCAACGAACCTGCAATCGGCCCAGTCCACGGTCCAGGATGCGAATATCGCTCAGGCAACTTCGCAGTTGACCAAGTACCAGATCCTGCAACAGGCGGGTATCTCGACCTTGGCTCAGGAAAATGCTTTGCAGCAGAGCTATCTCAAGCTCATCCCGTAACGGGTGTTGCGTTTGCCTCCCGGGGACGCCCGGGGGGTTTTTGGCAGCGGGGGTTGAATCATGGACAGTCCAATTGTGAATGCCAGTGTAAGCGGTATGACCAAGGATGCGGCAATATTGGTCAATCCGGCCGGGAACGCCAGCAGCTACACTGCATCGGTCGGATCGCAAAAGAGCAATGATCCGCAGCAGAAAGTTGGCGCGGTGAATGCCGAGCAGGTACAGAAATCGATTCAAAAATTGCAGGAAAAGGTGGCACAATCGAAGTCATCATTCAAATTGGAAGCCGGTTTGGATCCCAATGGGGACCATCCCAATCAGGTATTAATCAAATTGTCTGACATTACTACCAAACAAGTGTTATTTTCCTATTATGTACCCGCCGATCAGATCAGTAAGGCGGCAGAATCTTCCTCCCCCTTGGGGAACTTGCTGCAGCAAAAGTCGTAAGGAGTCTGTATGTCTACTTCTCTTTCTGGGTTGGTCAGCGGTATCGACGTGCAGAGTTTGATCACCAATCTCAGCGCTGCTTACCAGGCTCCGATCACCTTGCTGCAGAATCAGCAGCAGACGCAGCAAACCACCCTCAGCGCTTGGGGTACTTTGCAGAGCAGCCTGTCCAGTCTGCAGTCGGCGTTGGGTTCCTTACAAAATATTGGTAGTACCAATAACCGTAGTGCGACGGTGACAAACAGCTCTCTTGCCTCGGCAACGGCCAGCGCCAATGCCCAGCAAGGCAGTTACAACCTCAGTAATATTGTGTTGGCCCAAGCGCAGAGTGTGTATTCCAGCAATTTTTCCAGCACCAGTAGTGGGCTTGGGACAGGCTCGCTGCAGATTCAGATTGGTAGTGGCGCAGTCAAGAGCATTCAGATTAGCAACAGCAATGACACCCTGGATGGCATCGCGCAGGCCATCAATCAGGCCAATGTGGGGGTGAATGCGGGGGTGATCTACGATGGTACCGGCTACCGCCTCACCCTCACGGGCGCAAATACCGGCGCCAATCAATCGTTCACGGTTTCGGTGAGTGGAGCGACAGGGGCCTTGGGCAGTCTGAGCTATAGCAGTACTGGTTCAGGGGGTATGAGCCTGAGCCAGGCGGCCCAGAATGCTGGGGTTAGCATCAACGGACTGCCCGTGACCAGCAGCAGCAATACCATTTCTGGCGCTATCCCAGGGGTGTCTCTCAATCTTTTACAGGCCAGCAGTGGCAGCACGACCCTGCAGGTAAGTGCGAGTAACTCGGGTTTTGTGACCACAGTGCAGAGTTTTGTGAGCGCCTTTAACAAGACCATGGGCACCATCAATCAGCTGACGGCCTATAACGCCCAGGCAGGTTCGGGTGGGCCGCTCCTTGGCAATGCGGCGGTCAATGGTCTGCGCACGCAGTTGCTCAATTTGGTCTCCAATCCTGGGGTGGGCTTGAGTTCAGGCGCCGCTTATAACTCTCTAGGTTCCGTGGGCTTGGGCCTGAGCAGCAGTGGTACCATCAACTTGAACACCGGTACCTTGCAGACGGCTCTGACGGCGGACTACCAGGATGTGGTCGGGCTCTTTGGCCAGACTGGGCAGACCAGCAACAGCAGCGTGCAGTACGTCGGTGCCAGCAGCTCCACACAGGCGGGGAGCTATGCCATCAACATCTCCCAGGCAGCGAGTCAGGCCCAGATCATCGCGGCTTCGAGCTTCCCCGCCAGCGGCTTGACCCAAAGCGAGAGCCTGACTTTTGGCTCCGGCTCCCAGTCGGTGGTGGTGCCCCTCAGCTCCGGCAGTACGCTGGCAGGTGTGGTCAACACCATCAACGCGACCCTGCAGCAGAGCGGCCTGACAGGAATCACTGCGAGCAATGACAACGGCAAGTTGGAGCTGCAATCTGCGGGTTATGGTTCTGCCCAGAGCTTTACGGTGCAATCCAGTGTTGCCTCAGGCGGTACGGGTCTCGGCAGCAGCACGCTGGCGGCTTCAGGGACCAATGTGGCGGGTACCGTTAATGGCCAGTTAGCCAGCGGCGTTGGGCAAAACCTGACGGTGACGGGGCCAGGTAACGCGATGGGTCTGCAAATTCAGGTCTTGGGCAACGAGACTGGCAACCTTGGCACGGTTTCCCTGAGTCAGGGGCTCTATCAGCAAATGAATACCCTGCTGAGTCAGGCTCTGAACGCGCAAAATGGTTTCATCACGGCGGCCCAGAACGGCATCAATTCCACCATTGGTGGTTTGAACGCCCAGATTGCTACCCTGCAGCAGTCGGCCAGCAATCAGACGGCCTTGTTGCAACAGCAGTTTTCTGCGATGCAGACGCAGCTATCGGGTCTGCAGTCCACTGGCCAGTATCTCAATGCGTTCTATTCCAGTTCTTCCAGTAGCAGCAGTTCTTCCACTGGCGGTTGAGAAGGAGTCTAAGCAATGATGGCTGCAAGCCACGCGGTACAAGCCTATCGGCAAATCGGGCAGCAGGGCGTATCCACGGATCGACTGGTATTGCTGGGCTTGGAGGGTGTTCTTGAATATATACGACGGGCAGATCTGGCCATTCGTAACCAGCGGGTCGCCGATAAGGCAGAGGCTATGGACAAGGCCTATCAGCTGACCGCGCATCTACTTGCCAGCGTCGACCACGAGCGGGGCGGAGAAATCGCGGATAGGCTCGATAGCCTCTACCGCTTTGTCCTCGAGAAACTGGCCTGGGCGAATATCTTCGACGATCTCGATGCGCTTGCGAGTTGTCGCCCAGTACTCGAGGATCTGCGTGACGCTTGGCGGGGTTTGCTCGAACGCGGTTGAGGCTTTATTCTCTCTCGAAACTGGAGAGAGAACATGGACGGATCTGCTGTGGTCCTTGCCGCTACTCTGCCTGTCGAGATTCGGCCGTGGTCAGGACAGGGAGACGAATTTGCCAATTTCATGGACGATAACGTTACTCTCTTGCGGGCCTTGCTGGTCTGGGATGAGGAACGCAGTGGCAGTGAGGAGGACGATCGCTCGACCCTCGCCCACCTGCAGATCAAAACCGATCTTTTGTTGACGTTGTTGAGCGCGGGCATTCGCGCGCGCGAACCACTGCCTCCCCGGTACCCTTGCGCCCTGCGCGGCGATTCCCTGCAGTTGCAACTGCCGGAGGACGTACATCCACTCGAGCCATTCTCTTGTGCCGCACTGTTTCTTCGCCCCGGTCTCGCACTGCCTCTCCTGCTGCCCGGCGAAGGGTTTGAGCGCATTCCGGGAGAATCGACCATCCCCCAATGGCAGTTGCGTTTTCACTTGAGTCCGACAGTGCAAGAACTGCTAGATCGACTAATTTTTCGTCATCATCGGCGAGAAATTGCGCGTTTACGCGAGTCCGCGTCGATTCGCAAAAACTAAGGAGCTGCATGGCCAGCGTCGTCGACAACAACGCATCCCAGAATTATGCCGATCGCCGCGCCCTGTCCCGGGAACGCTGTGGCCTGATTGGACAGAGTGAAGCACTACGCAATGTGACCCAACTCTTGGGTAGAGTCGCTGGCACTGATAGTACGGTATTGATTCTCGGAGAATCCGGAACCGGCAAGGAAGTCGTGGCGCAGTGTCTGCATCAGCATTCCGCCCGCGCCGATGGCCCTTTCGTCGCGATCAACTGTGGTGCCATTCCCGCAGAACTGATGGAAAGCGAGCTCTTTGGCCATGAAAAAGGGGCATTCACCGGCGCACTGCTGACGCGTAAAGGACGTTTCGAGCAGGCAGAAGGGGGCACCCTCTTTCTGGATGAAGTGGCCGAAATGACGCCGCCGATGCAGGTGAAATTGCTCCGCGTGTTGCAGGAACGCCAGTACGAGCGGGTTGGTGGGAGTAAGGCACAGGTGGCGAATGTGCGCGTCATCGCCGCTACCCATCGGGATCTTGGTGAGCGAATTCGGGATGGCTTGTTCCGTGAGGATCTGTACTATCGTTTGAATGTTTTTCCCGTGGATCTACCACCGTTGCGGCAGCGTGGCGACGATATTTTCCTGCTCATGGAACATTTTGTGCGGCAGCGCGAAAAGGAGGGCTTCGCGCCCTTTATGCTTTCCCTCGAGGTAAAGCAGGCAATGCGCGAATATCTCTGGCCGGGGAATGTCCGGGAGCTGCAAAATCTGGTCGAGCGCCTGAGCATTCTGCGCGCGGGCGAAGAAGTCCGCATGATCGATCTCCCACTGCAGCTGGCCTGTGCGCAGATGGGTGGGGGTGACGAGCAGGATGCGCTGCGTAGCGTGTGGGCCATGGACGACGGCGAAGGGGTGGCGGAAGATCTTCCTGTGGCCGCAACAGACGGGCATCTACTGCCCGATAGCCCTTTTGATCTGAAAAATTACCTCGAGGAAATTGAGCGATCCTTGATTCTGCAGGCGCTCGAGCTCTGCGATCAGGTGGTTGCGCGGGCTGCAGAGCGCCTCGGCCTGCGCCGCACCACCCTGGTGGAAAAATTACGGAAATACGCCATTCAGCCAGGTCGCGAGTGACTCTGCCCGTGTCCAACAGCCCGAGCCCACAGGATACCGCCCGGCTGCTCGAAGCCTTCGAGTTGTTCAACAACGCCTCGCGGGAATTGAGTGACGCCTACGGCACCTTGCAGGCAGAGGTGCACCGACTGAATAGTGAGTTGGCGGCTGCGAATCAGCGGTTGCGGGAGGAGCTGCTGGCCAAGGAGGCACTGGGGCAGCGGCTGGCGATGCTTCTGGAAATGCTGCCCGGTGCCGTGCTGCTTTTGGACCCCGAGGGCAAGATCCTGCAAATGAATCCTGCCGCCGAGCGCTTGCTGGGCACCCAGGAGCGGCGTTGGACCTGGCCGGATCTGCCCGGTTTGACTCTGCAGGAAGGCGGAACCGATGGCCTGCTGGAGGACAGTGCAGGTCGCCGTCGTCTGGCCATCGCCGTGACTCCCCTCGCTGGTGAGGGGGGCAGAGTCTTGTTGCTGCAGGATGTGACGGTTGCTCGGGAGCGTGAGGAAGCCAGTCAGCGCCGCGAACGACTGGCCGCCCTGGGGGAAACCATGGCGGGACTTGCACATCAACTGCGGACCCCGCTGGCTACAGCACTACTGGCGGTTGGACAGTTACAGCCAGAGCGGGACGCCGCGCATTTTCAGCGGCAACAGGTGCGTGCCCTGGATCGGCTGCGGCATCTGCAGGGGATCATCGACGCGATGTTGCAATTTCTGCGCGGCTCGGTACCCACAAACGATAGCCTGGTGCGCGTGGGAGAAATTGCTGCCGGCCTGGAGCGGATCTTTGTTCCCCTGGCCCGTCAAAAAAACGTCGAACTGCAGATGGCTCTTGGCGAGGATGACTGGATTTTGGCGGGAACGGCCGACGTTTGGGTGAGTGTGATTGGGAACCTGTTGCACAATGCCTTGAGTTTTGCCCCGCAAGCCAGTGTCGTATCTGCACTTGCTTCGCGGCAGGCCGAGCTCTGGGTGCTGCGGGTTACGGATGCGGGTCCTGGTGTGCCGGAAGGGGAACGGGAGCGCATTTTTCAGCCTTTCGTGAGTATGCGTCGGGAAGGTACGGGCTTGGGCTTGAGCATTGCGCGCAATTTCGTCACCAGCATGGGTGGGGAATTACAGGTCGAAGACGCCCATCCGGGGGCGTGTTTTGTTCTTCAGGTGCCGCTGGCACGGGTGCCTCAACCCCTGGCGAGTCGGCAGGAGAATCCATGAAAATCGACCCCGCCCGTTACCGCATCCTCTTGGTGGAAGATGACCCGGATTTTGCCGAGGCCTTGCAAGAGGCGTTGGAGGATCGCGGCTATCAGGTTCAGCATGCGCCGGACGGCGAGGCGGCTTTGACCCAGTTGCAGCACTATGCTGCCGATCTGATCCTCAGCGATGTGCAGATGCAACCTATGGATGGTTACGCCTTGCTCGCCACGCTGCGCGAGCGGCGGGATGCGCCGCCGGTATTGATGATGACGGCTTGGGGGACGATCGAAGAGGCGGTGCGTGCCCTACAGGGCGGTGCCGTAGACTATCTCGTCAAGCCTTTCGAAATGAACGACCTGGAGCAAAAGCTGCGCAAACATCTGGCGCCCCTCGGTAGCTGGAATGGTGAAATGATTGCCGAGGCAGCGCGGATGCGGCAATGTCTGGAACGTGCCGATAAGGTTGCCCGCAGTGATGCTACCGTCCTGCTGACCGGCGAAAGTGGCGTTGGCAAGGAAGTCCTGGCGCGCTATCTGCATCGTCACAGTCCGCGTGCCAAGGGTCCCTTCGTGGCGGTGAACTGTGCTGCCATCCCGGAAACTCTGCTGGAAGCGACCCTGTTTGGGCATGAGAAGGGCGCTTTTACTGGTGCTACCCAGGCCAGCCCGGGCAAATTCGAGCAAGCGCAGGGTGGTACGCTGTTGCTGGATGAGGTTACGGAAATGCCTCTCCCACTGCAGGCAAAATTATTGCGGGTATTGCAGGAGCGAGAACTGGAGCGGGTCGGTGGCCAGCGAACAATTGCGCTGGATATCCGGGTGCTTGCCACCAGCAACCGTGACCTCGACGAGGCGGTCAAGAGTGGACAGTTTCGTGCCGATCTCTTTTATCGTTTGCAGGTCTTCCCGATCCAGATTCCGGCCCTGCGCGAGCGCCGGGAAGATATTCTGCCCTTGGCCCATTTCCTCTTGCGTGAGGCGGCAAATACCTTGGCGGTCCGTCACAGTACTTTGTCTGCCCAGGCAGAACAGGCCTTGTGTAGCTATCCGTGGCCCGGCAATGTGCGGGAACTACAAAATGCGTTGCAACGTGCCTTGATTTTGGCGGACGGTGACGAAATTCAGGCACAGGACCTCGATTTGCCGGGCTTCGCGGCAGAGCGGATGACCCGGGAGGATCCACGGCCATCTGCGCAGGAATTGGCATTGGGCGCGCAAAAGGAGCAGTATGAACGCGAGTTGATTGTCGATGCCTTGGCCAAAAGCGGTGGTTCCCGCGCTGCGGCAGCAGAATTGCTGGGAATCAGCGCGCGTACCTTACGGCATAAGCTGCAGCGCTTGCGTGAGCTGGGCTTCGATCTTCGATAGTTTGGCCTGGATATTGCTTCATGTTGGGAAAGCACTCCCAGGAAGGATAGGGTCATGAGCAGTGTAGAGTCGCTGGATAGCCTTCTCAGTCAGTTACGAGCCCTGAGCGAGCAGGCGCAGGGATTGAAAACCAATCCTCAGGGTACGGGCGGAGTGGGCGACTTTGCCGACACCCTGAAAAAAATGGTGGATGGCGTAAATGCTCAGCAGAGTTCCGCGAATACCCTGCAAAATCAGTTTGCGAGTGGCGATCCCGGGGTCAGTCTGAGTCAGGTCATGGTCGCCTCCCAGAAGGCAGATCTCTCCTTTCAAACCATGCTCCAGGTACGCAACAAGCTGGTTTCGGCCTACCAGGACATCATGAACATCTCTGCCTGAGTCGCGGGGAGTGAAATCCTATGGCCGATGAAGCCCTGACCTCGCCTGGCGTGCGCCTCGATCCGCGGCAATGGCAACAGCACTGGCAGGCGATGCCAGCGAATCGTCGCTTCGCCTTTCTTGTGGCTGGTGCTGCCGTTCTTGCCGTTTTGCTGGTGGCAGCACTTTGGCATGGTTCCTCCAGCTATCAGGTGCTCTATGCAGGGCTTTCTAATCGGGATGGTGGGCAGGTCATTGCCCAACTGCAAAAGCTGAATGTCCCCTTCCGCATCGGTGATGGCGGCACAGTCATCACGGTGCCCAGCGATGTGGTCTACAGCACGCGCATGAAACTCGCCGCTGCCGGATTGCCGCATGGCGATAGCGTGGGCTTTGAGCTGCTCGACCACGAGCCCATGGGCACCAGCGATTTCGTCGAACATGTGAATTACCAGCGTGCCTTGGAGGGTTCGCTGGAGCGCACCATTTCCTCCCTGAGCGAAGTCGAGCATGCACGCGTGCAGCTGGCAATTCCAAAACCATCGGTCTTCCTGGATCAGGAGCAGAAGCCGACGGCCTCGGTCATGCTCACCTTGTATCCGGGACGGCAACTTTCTGCCGCCCAGGTGGCGGGAATCCTCCATCTGGTGGCGGCCAGTGTGCCAGGCCTGGAAGACAAAAACGTTACCATAGTCGACCAACATGGGGATTTGCTCAGTAGTCATGCGGAACAGTCCCTGGGCCTGCAGCCAGCGCAATTCGCCTACCAGCAGGCCATTGACGCCGAATACCAAAAGCGCATCGAGGCGATCATCGCGCCAATCGTCGGGAATAATGGCGTGCATGTAGCTGTCTCTACCGACGTTGATTTTGCTAAGAGCGAGAGCAGTTCGGTGACCTATGGCAAGAATCAGGTGCTCAGCCAGCAGGTGCACAGCAGTAGCAGCACCGGCGGTGAGGGACCCTATGGTGTTCCGGGCGCCCTTTCGAACCAGCCTCCGGGGGTAGCGATCGCGCCGCTGAGCGCGCCGACGGTCTCCACCTTGTCACCGGCCGGGCTGATCGCCCTGGCTCCGACGCTGAAAAGCCTGGCGCCTACCCAGAGTAGCAGCGGCACCACCACCAACTATGATGTCGACAAGACGATTACGCACACGGTCAGTCCGGTAGGCTCGGTCAAGCGGATTTCCGTGGCGGTGCTGATTGATGAAAAGCCGCTACCGGGTGGAACAGATAAGCAGTTTGCCGCGTTGCCCAGTGCGCAGATCCAGCAGATCCAACAATTGGTGGAGGAGAGCATCGGTTATGATGCCAAGCGGGGCGATTCGGTGAAAGTCGTACAGATGCCCTTTGCGAGCAGTCAGGAGAACGCGGTCCTACCCTGGTGGCAACAGTCGTGGTTCTTGAGCCTTGCGCATGGGGCGCTGCGCTATCTTGCCATCCTCCTGCTTGCCTTCTTGCTCTTCCTCGGCCTGATCAAACCCGTCTTGCGGTTGTTGCGCGAGCGCCAGGAACGCCAGCAGGCGATGTCGGCAGCTTCTGGAGTTGCGGTGCAGGGTCAGGAAGGACAGGTTCCGGGATATGGTAGGGGCGCAGCGAGCGCGATGTCGGGAGAGGAAGAGGTGGAGCTGCCAGCGGATCCGCTCAAGACAGATCTGTATGTGGCGCGGCAGTTGGTGATGCAGGATCCTGCCCGCGCCGCTCAAGTCGTCAAGGAATGGTTGAACGGTGAGCACGGGAGCTGATCTCAATGGCATGGAGCGCAGCGCCATCCTGCTCCTCAGTTTGGGAGAGGATGAGGCCGCTGAGGTGATGCGCCACCTTGGTCCGCGCGAAGTGCAAAAACTCGGTGCCACCATGGCAAAAATGGCACAGGTCAGTACTGATCAGGCGCGCACCGTACTGTCCGATTTCCGCGCCCGCCTGGAACATCAGACTTCGCTGGGGATCGGAAGTGACCAGTACATTCGGAGCATGCTCACCAAGGCCCTCGGCGACAAGGCGGGCTCGATCATCGACCGGATTCTGCATGGCGGCGAAGCCAACGGGCTGGAAAATCTGAAATGGATGGATGCCCGTTCCGTCGCCGATTTGATCAAGCTCGAACACCCGCAGGTACTGGCCATGATCCTGGCCTACATGGAGCCGGAGCAGGCCAGCGAGGTAATTCATTTTTTGCCGGAGCGAACCGTTGGTGAGGCCATGATGCGCCTTGCCAGCCTGGAAACCGTGCAGCCCGGCGCCATTCGTGAACTCAACGAAATTCTGGAAGAGCAGATTTCCGGCGATTCGCAGTCGCTACAGGTGGCGACCTTGGGTGGTCCCAAGGCGGCAGCCGAGATCCTCAATCGCCTGGAGACGAGCCGATCGGGGAGCATCCTTGAGCAGATTCGCGAGTCCGAACCAGAGCTTGCTGAAAAAGTTCAGGAAAAGATGTTCGTTTTCGATGATCTCGCCAAGCTCGATGATCGCAGTCTGCAGGTCCTGCTGCGTGAGGTGCCGTCGGATGGCCTGGTTGTGGCCCTGAAGGGGGCACCGGGACCATTGCGGGAAAAGTTTTTTTCTAACATGTCGAAGCGTGCCGCCGAGATGCTGCGTGACGACCTCGACGCCAAGGGTCCGGTACGCCTCAGTGAGGTCGAGTCGGCACAGAAGTCCATCCTGCAGGTCGCGCAGCGCCTGGATGCAGCCGGTCAGATCAACTTGACTGGTGGCGGCGAGGAGATGCTGTAAATGCCGAGTAGCGATGCGGAAATCATCCAGCGCGAGCAGATCTCCCAAGTACAGCGCTGGCAGTTGCCGCCGGTACGCGCCTTCGGCCAGCCGGTCGCAGCCGAAGAGCCGCCACCGGCGGTGGAGGCGGGAGAAGAACTCGCAGTGCAGGATGTCCGTTTGCCGACCGCAGAAGAATTCCAGCAGATGGTCGCGCGGGCGGAGGAAGAGGGACGGCAGCGCGGGCATGCGGCGGGGCTGCTTGCCGGTCGGGAGGAGGGTTTGCAGGCCGCCAGTGCGGATATTGCCAGCTTCCAGCGCCTCGTGCAGGAGTTGGCGGAGCCGATCCAGCGTTTCAGCGCCGGGGTAGAGCAGGCCCTGCTCACGCTATCTCTGGAAATTGCCAAGCAAGTCATCCGGCAGGAATTACAGGCTCGCCCCGAGCTCCTTCTGCCATTGGTCCGTGAGGCCCTGGCAGCCGTTCCTATCGGCAGCGGGGCGCCGATTCTGCGTTTACATCCACAAGACTGCCAGTTGATTGCCGAGCAAATGCCCGAGCTTGCCAAAGCAGGGGTGTTGTGCGAGGCAGATGATACCCTAGAGCGTGGTTCGCTGATCGTACAGACCGGCCTGGATGCTGCTACTCTGCGTCCGGATCGTCGCTGGCAGGAGCGCTCTGAGGCGTCAGCGACGGAGCTCGACCTGCGCCTCGCGACGCGTTGGCGCCAAGTTTTGGATACCCTCTTTGCTGGGGTTGAAGTATGAGCCTTGCGTCTCTCCCGCAGGATCGCTGGGAGGCGCATCTGCGTCAGCTGCGCCAGCGCTTGCCGGAGCGTCCGGCGCCCCTTCTGCCCAGTGGCCGCCTCTTGCGCATTGTCGGTCTGGTCTTGGAGGCCGAGGGTCTCGCCGTCGGTATCGGCACCCGCTGTCAGGTACGTGCCGCCCAAGGTCGCTCGGTAGACGCAGAAGTCGTCGGCTTTCGCGACGATCGCCTGCAGCTGATGGCGGCTGGTGACCTGCATGGGGTGGCGCCGGGCGCGCGCATTCAAGCGCTGGCTGGGGAAGCCCAAGGAATCGCGAGTCTCGCCATGCTGGGGCGTGTTGTCGACGGGCAGGGTTCGCCCATCGATGGGCAGGGGCCGATTGTGGATGCGGAAGCCGTCTCGCTGACGGGCAAGGCCATCAACCCGCTTTCCCGCGCTCCCATTCGCCAGAGCCTGGATGTTGGAGTGCGTGCAATCAATGCGTTGTTTACCGTTGGCCGTGGTGCACGGATGGGATTGTTCGCCGGCAGCGGCGTGGGCAAGAGCGTGCTCCTGGGAATGATGGCGCGCAATACCGAGGCCGACGTCATCGTCGTTGGCCTGATTGGTGAACGCGGGCGAGAAGTGCAGGAGTTTATCGAGGATATCCTGGGCGAAGCGGGTCGGCGCCGTTCGGTGGTGGTTGCCGCCCCGGCCGATGCGCCGGCGCTCACCCGAGTTCGCGGTGCCCATTTGTGCACCGCTATCGCCGAGTATTATCGCGATCGCGGTCAGCAGGTGCTGCTCTTGATGGACTCCCTCACCCGCTATGCCATGGCGCAGCGAGAGATTGCCCTGGCGGTTGGCGAACCCCCCGCAGTGCGCGGCTATCCGCCCTCGGTATTTGCCCGTTTGCCGGCCTTGGTGGAGCGAGCAGGCAATGGTGATCGGGATGGCGGGAGTATTACCGCATTTTATACGGTTCTGATGGAGGGGGATGATCAGCAGGACCCTATCGCTGACAGTGCCCGAGCCGTTCTCGATGGGCATATCGTGTTGTCCCGTTCCTTGGCGGAGCAGGGACATTATCCGGCCATTGATCTGGAAGCTTCCATCAGCCGGGTGATGCCCAACATTGGCTCAGCGCGGCAAATGCAGGCGATGCAGCGCTTGAAGCGCTTGTATGGACGCTATCGCGAGCAACGTGATCTGATTGCGGTCGGGGCCTATGCCCCAGGAATGGACCCGGTGCTCGACCAAGCCGTGCGGCTCTACCCACGGATTGAGGAATTTCTTCGTCAGGATCAGCACGAATCAGTATCCCTGCAGCGCTCGCGAGACGAGCTCTTCGCGCTGCTCGATGACGGCCCGGTCGTGCCTGCCACAAGCGAGGCGCAAGGGTGAGCCGCGAAGGTACCCTACGGTATTTGCAGGATGTTGCCCAAACGCAGGAGCAGGAACTGCGCCGTTCCTTGCTCGCGCAGCAGCGGCTCCTGCAGCAACTGCAGGAAAAATACGCCTTGCTGCAGGAGTATCTGCGCCAGTACCGGCAAGATTATGCCGCGCGGGAGTGTGCCGGCATCGCCGGTGCGGAGGTGCTGCGCTGGCGTGGCTTCCTGCAGCAATTGGCGGATGTGTTACAGCAGCAGGAGCGCTTGATCCAGGAGCAGGAACAGCGTCTGCTGCGATTGCAGGAGCAGTGGCGGATGGCAAAGGCAAAGGAACATGGTTTTGCGCATCTGCTGCAGCGTCTGGATGATGCCAAACAGCTGGCGGAGCTGAGCAGGATGCAAAAGGAGATGGATGCGTGGGCGGCGCGCGCCGTACAGATGCGCACGAGTTTCTAGGCGGACCGATTCTTGCTAGAAATTCGCTATGGATAGGGAGATGAGCCAATGAGTATGCTACCTGTCGTTGCGCCAGCGACCCCGGAACCTGCAGCCTCCACAAATCCGCCGGCGAACCCCGGTGGTAGCGGCGCCCGTAGTGGTTTTGCGCAGATCCTGTCGCAGCACACGCAAGCACCTGTAGCGAAGGACGATCACTCAGCCTTGAGCGGGCCAAACAAAACGTCAGAGCAGAGCTCGCCTGGGGAATCCGTACAGCGTCCCGCGACGGGTACAGATACGGCCGGGAAGAAGCCCGCTGCGCGCTCCGCCGCGGCGGGCACGCCCAACAGTGGACCGTTGCTTGTCCGAGATAAGGCCGCGTTGGCGGCGCAGCAGTCCGAATTGCTCGCCGGTGTCCCGCCTCCCGCTGCAACCAGCACGGCGCCGGGAGCCATCGCGCCGATCTTGTCGACCCAGGAACTGACGCCACGAGCAAACCAGCAGGGAGAGAAAAAGGGCAAGCAATCCAGCACTGCCGAGCCCGTTACGAGCGTGCTCGGCTTCCTCCCAACTTATCCAAACCAGGGGGCTGGAATAACAGCGGAGAAAGAGGTCTTGGCCCACAGCGACAAGTCTCTGCCCTCTCGGCAGCTGCTACGGGATGCCGGCACACTACAGATGCCAGATCCGCATCCCGGCCATGCTGCCACAGCGGATCTGCCCGTGCAGGTTACGCTCCCACAGTCTTCCTTTCGCTCCTTGCTGGCAACGGAAGCCGGGTCGCCCGGTCAGGGGCAGAATCTGGAAAAGATCAAGTTGGCAGACCCCGGTACCAACCTCGTGTCTGGTGCAAGTCCGCTGCTAAGCTTGGTGCAGATGCCGCAGTCCAACCAGCAGGGGGCGGCACCCGCACAATTGCAGCTCACTCCTGCTCTGCAGGAGCAACCTGCCTGGGGGCAGGCCCTGGGGCAAGGGCTACAGTGGATGAGTCAAGGCGGGGTGCAACAGGCGATCCTGCATATCCATCCAGAGCATCTGGGCCCCTTGGTGGTCCAATTGGGAGTCAGCCAGAACGGTCAGGCATCGGCGGTCTTTTTGTCCGCACATCCCGAGGTGCGCGAGGCAATCGCCGCCGCCGTGCCTCAATTGCAGCAAAGTTTTGCGGCCATGGGTCTGCAGCTTGGCCAGGCGAGTGTGGGGTCGGGTAGCTCTGGGTGGACGGGGAGCAGGCGGAATGAGCCGCAGAGCGGGAAGATCGAGGAAACCCTGGCGGAGGGCATCACGTCGTTGCCTTCAGCGACCGTGCATCAGGGTTTGCTGAGCACTTTTGTCTAGGAATGGAAGCATGGGTCAGCAAATCTTGAGTCAGGATGAAGTCGACGCGCTCTTTCAGGGAATGAACGAAGGCGAGGTCGATATTACTCCCGAGGAGGATATCGAGCAGGGCGGCGTTCGCCCCTATGACCTGGCCAACCAGGATCGCATCGTCCGCGGACGCATGCCAACCCTGGAGGTGATGAATGAGCGTTTTGCCCGCTTGTGGCGGGTAAGCTTATTCAATTTTTTGCGGCGCAGCGCAGAAATCTCCATTGGCTCGGTAAAACTGGTGAAATACAGCGAATTCATTCGCAGTATGGTAGTGCCAAGCAATATCAATATGGTGCAGTTAAAACCATTGCGCGGTTTATGTCTCTTTGTCTTTGATCCGCGCCTGATCTTTTCGGTGATCGACAATTATTTTGGTGGTGATGGACGTTTCCATGCCCGTATCGAAGGCCGCGATTTTACTCCGCTGGAAACCAGGATTATCAATAAGCTGCTGGGGATGGCGATGCAGGATTTCAAAACTGCCTGGCGACCGGTGATTGATTTGTCCCCCGAATTGCAACGTTCGGAAGTCAACCCGCAATTCGTGAACATTGCGACACCGACGGAGGTGGTGATTACGACCGAATTTCAGGTAGAACTGGAATCAGGGGCAGGATCGTTACAGATTTGTTTGCCCTATGGAATGGTCGAACCGGTACGCGATCAGCTTACCGCAGGTACCATGGCCGATCGTTCGGAAGTGGATAAACGCTGGATTCAATCGCTGAATACCGAGATGCAGGAAGCGGAACTCGAGCTGCAGATTGAATTCGTGCGCAAGCAATTGACCGTTGCGCAGATTCTGCAGTTGCGGGATGGTGACGTCATTCCCATTGAACTACCCGATCAGCTTTTGGCACGGGTAGAAGGAATTCCGGTTTTTTCTGGTTGCTACGGTGCCCATGGAGAGAAATATGCGATACAGTTCGACCATGCGTTGGCGCCGGAAACCGATGAGGGATTGAGCGCCATGGCGGCGTGGGAGAAATGAAGATGGCCGAGGAAGAAAAGGACACGACGAGCCAAAACGCTGCTGACGATGTAATGGCGGATTGGGCAGCGGCCATGGCGGAGCAGGGGGCCGAGGACCCGTCGGCAGCCGCGCAGAGTGCTGCGACGCAGCCGGTGTCCATGCCGCCCCTGCAGGATAGTGGCCGGCGGGAAAATGCCCCCAACCTCGACATGATTCAGGATATCCCCGTTACCCTGTCGGTAGAGCTGGGGCGAACCCGCATTCAGATCCGTAATCTCCTGCAGTTGGCGCAGGGCTCCGTGGTGGAGCTCGAGCGCCTCGCTGGTGAACCGATGGATGTCCTGGTGAATGGTTATCTGATCGCGCAGGGTGAGGTGGTTCTGGTCAACGACAAGTTTGGCATCCGCCTGACCGATATCATCAGTCCGGCGGAGCGGGCAAAGAAGTTGCGCTGATGCAGCACTTGCCTGTCAAGGAGTCGTCGTTGCGACTGTCAAGACTCCGACATTTCTCTCTTCTTTTGCTTGGCCTGCCGCTGCCTGCCTTCGCTGCCACAGCGGCTGCGCCCAACGTCTTTTCCTCTTGGGCCATTCTCCGTTTGATCTTCGCCCTGATCTTGGTCTTGCTGGTATTTTTTGCCTTGATTTGGCTCTTCCGACGCATGCAACCAGGTAGCATGGGAAGCGCAGGCAGTCCCATGCGGGTGCTCGCCTCCCTGCCGTTGGGGGCGCGGGAACGCCTCTTGCTAGTGGAGGTCGGCAAGCAGCAGTTATTGCTTGGGGCTACGCCAGCCGGGATCTCCCTCTTGCATGCCCTGACAGAACCGCTGCCGCTCGATTCCGGCAGTACAGCCTTTTCCGGCTGGCTGCGGCAAGCAATGGAGAGGCGCAAGCAAGGGACATGGCAAAACGATCGACAAAGTTCAGTGCGGGAAGAGCCGTCTTCTTCCACCTCGGGCTCTTCCTCGGAGGAGTCCTCCTCCTAGCGGGTCCAAGTGTTGCGGCGGGTTTGCCTGGCGTCACGGCCAGTCCGGCTCCTGGTGGCGGCACGGAGTACAGCCTGAGTATTCAGACCCTGCTCTTTCTGTCCGTTCTGGTATTTTTGCCGGCCATGCTGCTGATGATGACGGCCTTCACCCGCATCATCATCGTACTGTCCCTGCTCAAACAGGCCCTCGGCTCGACCCAGATGCCACCGTCGCAGGTGATGGTGGGCCTGGCCCTGTTCCTGACCTTTTTTGTGATGGCGCCGGTATTCCAGAAGCTCAACACCGAGGCACTGCAACCGCTCGCCAATAACCAGATCAATCTGAGTCAGGCCATGGAGCGCTCCGAAGGACCGCTACGAACCTTCATGCTATCCCAGACCCGTCCGGACGACCTCGCCTTGTTCGTGAAACTGTCCGGCCACAAGCAATTGCGCGCCCCCGACGATACGCCCATGGATCTGTTGATCCCCGCCTTCATCACCTCGGAATTGAAGACCGGATTTCAGATCGGCTTTCTGATCTTTATCCCCTTTGTGATCATTGACTTGGTGGTAGCGGCAGTATTGATGTCATTGGGCATGATGATGCTGTCACCGGTCACCGTCTCGTTTCCCTTCAAGCTGATGCTTTTTGTGTTGGTCAATGGCTGGGATCTGGTGATTGGCTCCCTGGTGCAGAGCTTTATTCATTAAGGAGGGGGCGACAATGAGTCCGGGAAGTGTAATCAGCGTTGCCGAGCACGCCATCTGGACAGCGCTCTGGCTTTCTCTGCCTTTGCTTGGCGTGGCCTTGGTGGTAGGCGTCCTGGTCAGCATTTTTCAAGCCGCAACGCAGATCAATGAAATGACCCTGAGTTTCGTCCCCAAGGTGCTGGTACTGGCCCTGGTCGGGGTGATCGCCGGGCCGTGGATGCTGCAATTGATGATGAGCTATACCACCCATCTGTTTCACCAGATCCCCCAGTTGATCAACCAATGATTGCCCTCAGCAGCAGCCAGATCGAGCATTGGATTGGCGCCTTTTTCTGGCCCTTCGTGCGCATCCTGGCCTTTCTCAGTACGGCCCCGGTATTCAGCGCCACCCAGATTCCCATCCAGGTACGCGTGGGGCTCGCGGTGCTGCTCAGTGTTGCCCTGACCCCGGCCTTGCCGGAGATGCCACCCGTGGAGTTTCTATCCGGTGATGGCTTGTTGCTGTTGCTGGAACAGATCCTGATCGGGGTCAGTATCGGCTTTGCCGTGACCCTGATCTTCAGCGCAGTACAGTTTGCTGGTTCGGTGATCAGTCTGCAGATGGGTCTGGGTTTCAGTACCTTCTTCGATCCGCAAACCGGGGTGGCGATTCCTACCATTTCCAATTTTCTGAACCTGATCGTTCTCTTGCTCTTCATGGCGCTGAACGGGCAGTTGCTTACCTTGGTGGTACTGGATCGCAGTTTTACGATTTTTCCGGTGAGCACGCAGTTGCAGCTGCACGCCAATGCCTGGCATAGCCTGGTGGCGGCAGCGGGGATGGTCTTTGCGCTGGGCTTGGCGATCGCTTTGCCGGTTTTGGGTGCCTTGCTGCTGATCAATATTGCTCTTGGCGTGCTGAGCAAATTGGCACCGCAGCTCAATCTCTTTGTCATTGGTTTCCCGCTCTTGATCATCTTGGGATTTGTCGCCCTGGCCTTGCTGATGCCCGCAATGCCGATACTGGTACAGCATTTGTTGAATCTCTCTCTGCAGCTCAGCAATCAGGTGCTGCTGCAGGCGGCGCGAGGCTAAGCGATGGCAGAAGACAGCGGGCAGGAACGCCAACACGCGGCGACGGGAAAACGCATCGAGGAGGCGCGGCGCAAAGGGCAGGTGCCGCGCTCTCGTGAGCTCTCTACCAGCGCGGTCCTGTTGGTGGCGGGAGGGGTTTTCTATCTCTTCGGTACCCGTCTGGATATCGGCAGCCAGCAGTTTCTCTATGCTGGGCTGCACCTGTCCTCAGCCACCATGTTGAACCAGCACGATCTGCTGCAACACCTGCTGCATATGGCGGCCTATGCCTTGCACTGGCTCTTGCCCTTCTTGCTGATACTCACGGTGATTGTGCTACTCGCCGGCATGGCCTTGGGCGGGTGGAATTTCAGCGGCAAGGCCTTGGTTCCCGACTTTTCCCATCTCAATCCCCTCACCGGGCTACAGCGGCTGTTCTCCCGCAATGCCCTCCTGGAGCTGGTAAAGGCGATGCTCAAGGCGTTGGTGATTGGCGGTGTCGGCGCCACTTTGGTCTATGCCCAGCGCCGTGCCTTGCTCGGTCTGATCGATGAAGATCCGCGGGCGGCCATTCTGCACCTGTTTGCGATGCTCGGTCTGTTGTTTCTCTTCATGGCGGCCAGCACCTTGTTGATCGTTGCCTTCGATGTCCCCTTTCAGCTTTGGTCCTACAACGAAAAACTGAAAATGACCGAACAGGAAGTGAAGGACGAAATGAAGGAACAGGAGGGCAATCCGGAGGTCAAGCGCCGTATTCGCACTCTGCAACGCGAGATGGCGCGGCGGCGCATGATGGCCGCGGTGCCTAAGGCCAGTGTCGTGGTCACCAACCCCACCCATTATGCGGTAGCCCTGCGCTATGACGAAGGAAAGGACGCTGCTCCCGTTCTGCTGGCCAAGGGGGCGGACAGGGTGGCGGCCAGGATCCGGGAGATCGCGCGCGAGCATGGCGTTCCTCTGGTGGAGGCCCCGCCGCTCGCACGTGCCTTGTATCACCACGTTGAACTCGAGCAACAGATTCCCGCCCAGCTCTACCGGGCGGTAGCGGAGTTGCTCTCCTATTTGTACCAGATCCGACTGGCACGCCCGGGGCAGATCCCGGAGCTGCCGCAGGAATGGTCTGTTCCGGCAGAACTCGACCAGGGAGGACGATGAGCGATGGAAGCCCTGCTGCGTCTGTTGCGCCGTATCAATTGGCATACCCTCGCGGCGCCAATTCTGGTGGTGATGATCCTGGCGATGTTGATCATCCCGCTGCCCACCTTTCTCTTGGATACCTTCTTTACCTTCAACATCAGTCTGGGCCTGATCATCCTCCTGGTCAGTCTATATATGACCAGGCCGTTGGAGTTCTCCGCCTTTCCGACGGCACTGCTCCTGACTACCTTACTGCGCCTGTCCCTCAATGTCGCAGCCGCCCGGATCATCCTGTTGCATGGTCAGAATGGCCCGGGGGCAGCGGGGGTGGTGATCGAGTCCTTCGGCGCATTTGTGGTGGGTGGTGATTATGCCGTCGGTATTATCGTCTTTGCGATCCTGGTCATCATCAATTTTGTGGTGATTACCAAAGGTGCGGGGCGGATCGCGGAGGTCAGCGCGCGCTTTACCTTGGACGCTATGCCGGGCAAGCAGATGGCCATCGACGCGGATCTGAACGCGGGGCTGATCGATCAGCAGGAGGCCCAGCGGCGGCGTCAGGAGATCGCCCAGGAAGCGGATTTTTTTGGCGCCATGGACGGTGCCAGCAAATTTGTTCGCGGGGATGCCATTGCCGCCATCCTCATCCTTTTCATCAACCTGATCGGCGGCCTGATCATCGGTGTCTGGCAACATGGCCTATCGCTCAACACCGCCGCCCACGACTACACCCTGCTCAGCATTGGCGACGCCCTAGTCGCCCAGATTCCCGCCCTGGTCATTTCCATCGCCGCCGGCATCGTCGTTAGTACGGTCAATATGGGCAGCGACCTGGGCAGACAGTTGTTGGGAGAGTTGTTACGCAATGATGAGGTCTTGATTGTGGTGGCAATCATTCTCGGACTGTTGGGCATCATTCCGGGCATGCCCCATCTGCCGTTCCTGGGGGCGGCGATGGTGCTGGGTGGCTTTGCCTGGTGGCGTCGGCGTCAGCGCCCAAAAGAAGATACCGCGACCGCCCCCAGTCCGGCTGCGGAGTCGGAGGAAGTCGGTTGGGATAGCGTCGAGCCCGTCGATCCCCTCGGTCTGGAGTTGGGCTACCGCTTGATCCCCCTGGTAGACAAGGGCAGCGGGGGTGAACTTTTAGCGCGCATTCGCGGGGTGCGAAAAAAATATGCCCAGGACTTCGGTTTCCTGGTCCCCGCCGTACACGTACGCGACAACCTCGAGCTACGCCCCACGCTCTACCGCGTCACCATGAAGGGGGTGGAGGTGGCGAGCGGCGAAGTCCTGCCCGATCTCCTCTTGGCCATTGATCCCGGTAATGTGCTCGGCAAGTTGGAAGGCACACCGACCCAGGACCCGAGTTTTGGTCTGCCCGCGGTATGGATCGATGCCAGTTCCCGCGACAAGGCGGTAGCGTTGGGCTACACCGTCGTGGATCCGGCAACGGTGATCGCGACGCACCTGCATCAGGTGCTACAGCAACGTGCGGCCGAGCTCCTGGGGCGGGAAGAGGTGGAAGGCTTGCTTTCCCACCTGGCGGTACGCTCGCCTAAGCTCGTGGAAGATGTCATCCCCAAGCTTCTCTCTGCCGACAAATTCAAAAAGATCTTGCAGAACTTGCTGCGGGAATCGGTGCCCATCCGCGATTTGCGCAGCATCGTCGAGACTTTGGCGGAGCACGCTGCTGAAAGTCAGGATATCGACGCCCTGACCGCCGCGGTGCGGCAGGCCCTGGGGCCTTACATCGTCCAGGATCTCTTTGCGGGGCAGAACGAGCTCCCGGTGGCGGTACTCGACGCAACATTGGAACAGTTATTGCAAGACGGGCTGCGCAACGGCCAAGGGGAGCAGATCGAGCCTGGCCTGGCACAGAGGGTGTTGGAAAAGGCGGGGACGCTGATGCAGCAGATGGAGGCCGGTGGGATGCAGCCTGTACTCTTGGCAATGGGGCCGATGCGCGGCTTCCTGGCGCGGTTTCTGGCGCGGGCTGCACCCCGTCTGCGGGTACTTTCCTACGGCGAAATTCCCGACAACAAACGCATTCGGGTAGTGGCCACGTTAGGCGCCTAAGGGCTTTGCGAGGATGGATGAACGATGAAGATTCGCAGATTTCAGGGAAGCAACACGCGGGAGGTGTTGGGGCAGATTCGGCAAAGCTTGGGCGCCGATGCCGTGATTCTCTCCAACCGTAATCTCGCCGAGGGGGTGGAGATTGTCGCTGCCATTGATTTTGACGAAGAAGCCGTCGCGGCGCCGGCGGTGACCTGGCCACAGGCCTTGCGCCAGGAAGAGAAGCCCCGTGCCGAGTCGCCGCGTCTGGAGGATGAGAGAGAAAGCAAGGGGGTGCAGCCCACGCGAGCTGTGGAGCCGGTTCGGCAAGAGCTGCAGGCCCTGCAGGCCTTGGTCGAAAAACGCTGGGGGCGAGCGCAGGCGGTAGCCAACAGCGCCCCCAGTTGCGACCCGCAATGGTTGAAAAATCTGGGATTTTCCTCTCAGCTCCTGCCACAACTGGAATCCGCCACGGCGGAGCTAGGCGCCCGAGCCGGGATGCGCCAGGTGCTGGAGGGGCAGATCGGATCCCTCGCAAATCCGTTGGGGGACGGCGGAATCTTCGCCATTCTCGGTCCTACCGGGGCAGGCAAGACGACGAGTGTCGCCAAGCTTGCTGCGCAGCAAGTCCTGCAGCATGGGCCGGAAAGTGTCGCCCTGTTCACCAGTGATACCTACCGCATCGCCGGCGTGGAACAGCTCAACATCTATGCCAAGATTCTTGGGGTTCCGGTAGAAGTGCTGCGTGGACCAGAGGACCTCCTCACGGCATTACAAAAGCACCATCAGCGCCGCTGGATATTTATCGATACCATGGGCCTCAGTCCGCGCGACGGGCGTCTCGACGAACAACTGCAATGGCTGGATGCACTCGGGAATGGCCTGCAACGGTTTCTGCTGCTTCCCGCAAGTCTCGCACAATATAGCCTGGATCAGGTTTTGCAGCCCTATACCAAGCTTTCCTTGGGAGCGGCCATCCTCAGCAAGCTCGATGAAGCCCCCGCCTGTGGTGCGGTGCTGGAGTGGCTGGCGGCGCGGAAATTGCCACTGGCCTATCTCAGCGATGGGCAGAAAGTCCCCGAGGATATCCACGCCCTCGATTGGGAGCGCTTGCTGGACAGCATGGGGCTGCAGTCGTCCACCCTCGCCGCGGCGACAGACAGCCGCTATCATGAAGCATAAGATGATGGAGCCACCAATGGCGATGAACGACTGGGGTGATCAGGCCGAGGGTTTGCGGCGCATGCAGACGGGGTTGAGCAGAGTTCTGGCGATTGCCAGTGGCAAGGGCGGCGTGGGCAAAACCAACCTCGCCGTGAATTTGGCTCTGGCCCTGGCGGCGCGGCGGAAGCGGCCGCTCCTTTTTGACGCCGATCTTGGCCTGGGCAATATTGATGTATTGCTCGGTCTGAGCCCGCGCTTCCACCTTGCGCATGTATTGGCGGGGGAGAAGACCTTGGCGGAGATCATTCTTCCGGGTCCGCAGGGAATAGAAATCCTGCCTGCCGCGAGTGGGATCGCGGATATGGCCAACTTGGATGTCCGGCAGCAGTCTGGGCTACTGGACGCCCTTGCCGCGTTGGAGAAGCGTTATGATTACCTGATCCTGGACCTTGCGGCAGGGATTGGCTCGGATGTATTGCGCTTTTCCCAGGCTGCTGACCATGTCCTGGTCGTGGTCACCAATGAGCCAGCGTCCATCACGGATGCCTACGCTTACATGAAGGTCATGCGGCGGGATCACGGGCTGCAGAACTTCTGGATCATTCCCAACATGGTGCGCGATGCGGTGGAGGGTGAAAAGCTCTTTTCGCGTTTGGCGGCGGTCGCTCGGCAGTACTTGGAGCTGGAGCTGCGCCATGCGGGGAATATCCCCATGGACCCTTACCTGCGCAGTGCTGTACGGACCCAGCAACCGCTGTTGCAACGTTTCCCGGACAGTGCGGCGGCCAAGGCCTACCGTGCCCTAGCGGACACTATCCTCACCTGGCCTGCGCCAGCCATGCCGGCTGGCGGGGGCCTGTTTTCCACGCGCCTCCTCTTCGAGGAAGATCAATCTGGATGAGCGTGCATGTCTGATCCCAGCGTCGAAAACGCGATTCGCAGTGCCCAGGTTGCAGAATATCTGCCGCTGGTCCAGCGGATTGCGCAGCGGCTGCGGGCGCGCTTGCCCGCAAGTGTCGATCTGGGCGATCTGGTGCAGGCTGGCCTGATGGGTTTGCTGGACGCCCTGGAGCAGAAGGAAGACAGCGTAAACGAAACGGCATTCCAGAGTTATGCCGGGATTCGCATTCGCGGCGCGATGTTGGATGAATTGCGTGAACAGGATTGGTTGCCGCGCCGCGCCCGTCAGCGCGAGCAGAAAATTGCCAAGGCCATGAGCCACCTAGAGCAACAGCTCGGGCGTCCTGCCAGTGAAGAAGAGCTGGCCCAGAGCCTGGGCTGGTCCTTGATGGAGTACCAGGAGGCCATCCGGGAAGGCGGTGGACAATTGTTATATCTGGAGGATCTGGCGAGTGAAAGCGAAGGTTTCGTGGCCCAGTATCTCCGCGACACCAGTGCAGATCTCCCTGGTCTCCTGAGTGCGCAACATTTTCAGCAGGACTTGCAGCGAGCGATCAGCCAGCTACCCGAACGGGAGCAGCTGGTCATGGCATTGTATTATCAGGAAGACCTGACTTTGCGGGAGGTCGGCAAGGTGCTGGATCTGACGGAATCCCGCGTCTCACAGATCTTGCGTCAGGCCGTGCTGCGCTTGCGTTCCTCCCTCCTGGACTGGCAGGAAGAGGCATAATGGATATCCTGACCATCCTTGGCCTGCTGGTAGCCATTGGTGGCATCTTGCTCGGGCAATTTCTCGATGGCGGGAATGTTGCCTCCATCATCCAACTCACGGCGTTTTGCATTGTCATCGGCGGTACGACCGGCGCGGTGATGATCCAATACAAACTACCAGTCTTTCTGCGTTCGTTGAAAATGCTACCCTGGGTGATCAAAGCGCCGGCATTGGATCCGCAGCCCTTGATCGAGCAATTGCTGAGCTGGAGTCATACGGCGCGAAAGAATGGATTGCTGGCATTGGAAAGCAGTCTCGACACGGTGGTCGACCCCTTTTTGCGCAAGGGCTTGCAGATGCTGGTTGATGGGGCTGAACCGCAGAAAATTCGCGATACGCTGCTGGTGGAATTGGAGGCCCGTGATGCAGCGGAGCGGCAGGCCGCAAAGGTCTTTGAATCCGCCGGTGGCTACTCGCCGACCATTGGAATCCTGGGGGCAGTGCTCGGCCTCATCCATGTGATGGAAAACTTGGCCGATCCAGCGAAACTTGGGGCAGGGATCGCCACCGCATTTGTGGCCACCATCTACGGGGTCGGCGCTGCCAATATTTTCTTTTTGCCCGTGTCGAATAAAATCAAGGGAATTGTGCATGAGCGTAGCTACCTGCGCGAGATGACCATCGAAGGACTGGTCGGTGTTGCCGAGGGGGAAAATCCAAAGATCATTGAGGCACGTTTACAAAGTTTCTATGTCCACTGAGCAGGTAGCGCAGATTCTGATGTTATTGGCGGTTATGAACCATTCGGGTAGAAAAGAGAAATAATCATGAGCGCAAAGGAAATGGCTGAAAGGCTGGCCCGGGAAGAGCTACCACTGCTGAAAGCGAATATCCGACAAATTTTAGCCAGCACCAATGATGAAACGCGTAGTTTGGCGGAAATCGGCGAGTTCGTCAGTCGAGATCCGGCACTGACAGCACAAGTTCTGCGCCTGGCCAATTCCGTGATGTACAGTACTGGTAGGGCGCCGCTCAATAGTTTACCGCGTGTGTTGATGATCCTAGGCTTAGGGCAGGTGCGTGCTCTTTGTTTCTCCGCCATGGTCCTCGAGAGTACGGTTGCAGCCAGTTATCAGGAGCGGGTATTTACACTACTGCGCAGCAGCCTGGAATTGGCAGGGCAGGCACGGTTCCTGGCCGAAAAATTCCGGGTCGATCCCGAACCCTATTTCCTTGCCGGGCTGCTCAGTCAGATTGGTCGAATCGCATTTTGGTGCGCGGGTGGAGCAGAGGCGGATAGCCTGCATCAGGCACTGCACGACGGTTACGAGGAAAACGAGGCGGAACAGAAAATACTCGGTTATACGCTCAGTCAGGTCGATCATTCGCTTCTCGCGCAGTGGGGATTGTCTAGTCTGCGCCAACTGCCCAACTGCGCGGGAATTCGCCTGGTCCCGCAGGCGAAACTGCTGATCGAGCTGATGAGAGACGATGACACCTCCGCATTGGAAAAGGAGCTGTTGAGGCTACAGCCGTTATTTCAACAAGCGCCACGCGAGTTGCTGCGGGCCTTGCGGGAAAATCGAGAGCGCGCCCTGGCAGTGCTGCCGCGTGATTTTTTGCACGATCCGGCACTTGGAAGTAACCAAATCGTCGGTAGTGTGTCTCTGCAAATGCGGGTCCTCGCGGATATGCACGCGTTACCAAAATCTGGCAGTTATCTTTCCAGCTTGGTCCAGATGGCAGTCAACGGGTTATGGCGGGCGGCAAATTGGGATCAGGCGGTTTTCGCGATATTGACGGCGCAGGGCTGGCGCGAAAAGTTCCGTGCTGGATCGGATCAGGGCGCTGCCAAGCCTTGGGCACTTGATGCGATTGTTCCGGATGACCTGCTCAGTAGCGGCTGGAAAAGGGTGGAAATTTGCGATGAGAATGGCGCTAAGGTTTTGCGCCTAGGTCAGGCCGGCGCGGCGGGCCTGCTGACATTGCTCGGTCGGCCCTCAGGGCTCTTGCTTGTCGCTTCGAACACGGCAGAGCCTAAAGACTTGGAGCCGCAATTTCTTGCCTTTGAGCGCTTCTATCGCCAGCTGGTGAAAATGCTTTCCACGCTGGATTGATCTGGTTGATCTGTCTGCCGATCCCGATAGCGCTTTTGTTGCTGCCGCAGTCGGGCTAAGCTACTTGGGCTTAGGGGAGCAGGGGCAAATGGAAAAGCGATTGCTGAAGCTGGAGAGTCTGTTTCCGCCGCAGGGTGATCAGCCCAGTGCGATTGCCGAGCTGGTGGCGGGGTTGGCGGCAGGGGAATATTTCCAGACCCTGCTGGGCGTTACCGGCTCGGGTAAGACGTTTACCATGGCCAACGTGATTGCGCAGACGCAGCGACCGGCGATCGTCATGGCCCCGAACAAGACCTTGGCGGCGCAACTGTATGCCGAGCTGCGCAGTTTTTTTCCGCACAATGCCGTGGAATATTTCGTCAGTTATTACGATTACTATCAGCCCGAGGCGTATGTGCCTTCTTCGGACACCTTCATCGAGAAGGATGCCTCCATTAATGACCACATTGAGCAGATGCGCCTGTCAGCGACCAAAGCCCTGCTCGAGCGACCCGACGTCATCATCGTCGCGACGGTATCCGCCATCTACGGCCTGGGTGACCCGGCCGCCTACCACCGCATGATCCTGCATCTGCGCGAAGGGGATCAGATGGAACAGCGCGCCATTCTGCGTCGTCTGGCGGACATGCAATACAGTCGTGATCCTCTTGAGCTGAAACGCAGTACCTTTCGCGTGCATGGAGATGTGATCGATATCTGGCCCGCAGAAAATGAAGACGAGGCGGTGCGGGTGGAGCTCTTTGGGGATGAGATCGAGCGCGTGTCGTTGTTCGACCCGCTCACCGGCAAAATCATCACCCGTCTCGCGCGCTACACGGTCTACCCCAAGAGTCATTATGTTACCCCGCGCGAAACCGTTTTGGCGGCCGTCGAGCAGATCAAGGAAGAGTTGCGCGAGCGTTTGCAGCTTCTGCAGCAGGCCAACAAGCTGGTGGAGGCGCAACGTCTGGAGCAGCGCACGCGCTTCGATTTGGAGATGATGGCGGAGCTGGGGTACTGCTCCGGTATCGAGAACTACTCCCGCTATCTGTCTGGGCGTGCTGCCGGTGAGCCGCCGCCGACCCTGATGGACTATTTGCCGGCCAACGCGCTGCTCTTCATCGACGAATCCCACGTCACCGTGCCGCAGTTTGGCGGTATGTACAAGGGCGACCGCTCACGCAAGGAAACTCTGGTCGAGTATGGCTTTCGCCTGCCCTCTGCCCTCGATAACCGGCCCTTGATGTTTGCGGAATTCGAACGTCTCATGCCGCAAACCGTGTTTATCTCCGCCACCCCGGGTCCTTACGAGCTAGAACACTCGGGTCGCGTGGTGGAGCAGCTCGTGCGCCCTACCGGCCTGGTCGACCCCCAAGTCGAAATTCGACCAGCACAGGGCCAGGTCGATGATCTAGTCGGCGAGATTCATCGCGTAATTGCCAGTGGCTGGCGGATTCTCGTCACTACCCTGACCAAGCGGATGGCCGAGGACCTCACCGATTATCTGCAGGAGTTGGGAATCCAATGTCGCTATCTCCATTCCGATATCGAGACCGTGGAGCGGGTAGAGATCATTCGCGATCTACGTGCCGGTGTCTTTGATGTCTTGATCGGTATCAATCTGCTGCGTGAAGGGCTCGATATGCCAGAGGTCGCGCTGGTCGCTATCCTGGACGCCGACAAAGAGGGGTTCCTCCGCTCGGAGCGATCCCTGGTGCAGACCATTGGCCGCGCCGCCCGCAATCTCGAGGGTCGTGCCGTCCTCTATGCAGACGTGGTGACCGGGTCCATGGAGCGCGCGATCCGCGAAACCGAGCGTCGGCGCGAAAAGCAATTGGCCTTCAATGCGGAACATGGCATTACGCCGAAAGGGATCATCAAGCCGGTGGCAGATATCATCGAAGGCGTCTACCACCGTTCTGGCAAGGGTCGGGCCAAGGTGGCCGAGCCCGATGCCCACTACGAAAGCGATGATCCGCAAAAGCTGGCGAAGCAGATCAAAAGCCTGGAGGAAAAAATGTACCGCCATGCGCGCAATCTGGAGTTCGAGGAGGCCGCGCGCTTGCGCGATGAGGTGCATCGTCTGCAGTCCAGATTGTTTGGGACAGAGACGACCTGTGCTAGCCTTTGAGCCAGACAAGGGAGGGCCAGGGAAAATGTCAGAAAATCTGCGGGATTTGCGACAGAAATTGTTCTGCAAGGATTTTCAGCTTGGCTCTGGGAGTAAGGCGCTGCATCTGCTGGAGCGAGTCGCGCACGAGCACCTGTTCTGTACCCTGTTTTTTGATGAGCGAGAGCACAGTTATACCTCCATGCTCCTGCCACGAGTGAACCCCAACACCCTGGTCCTGGATCCTCCCGTGGACCTGCCCAAGCAGGTCAGCGTCGGCGCTGGTGTTACGGTGCTCGTGCGCGTAGATGGGGTCATCACGGGTTTTTGCTCGACGCTCCGTGAGCGCGGAGATGACGAACTCGTCATCGACTTTCCTGAAAACGTGTATCAGATGCAGCGGCGGCAAGTGTACCGGGTGCCGCCCGCCATTGAAGATCCAGACCAGGTCACCATCACCCGTCAGGGTGCCGCTCGCTTGCTCGGCACCATGCAAGATATCAGCGTGGGCGGATTGCGTGCGCTTTTTCGGCCGGCACCACGAGATTTTCCGGTGCAGGCGGGAGAATTCCTTCCTCAGGTTCAATTTCAGCTGCGCCACGGAGGAGAGATCACGCTCCCAGGGATGGTTCGTTTCACCGATTTGCATAGTTCGCGAGGTGATGCCCTGATCGTTGGTGTCGAATTTGATGGTACTGCTCTGACTTCCCGGGAAATGATTGCCCAATATGTGCAGACTCGTGATCGGGAGATTCTCAAAGCCTTGGGATTGGGGTTGACGAGTGGCAAGGCCGGCGTGCCCCAGAAACCTCTCGGTCTGGGGGCAAAATTGCGCCGTTGGTGGCAGGGTTGATGTTGTTCCAGCGGGTTGATGGCTTCCATCAGCCATTCTCCACGCCTTAGCCTGCCGCCATGTCCACCTACCCCGTTCCGATTCTGGCGCAGCTCGGCGGCATTGGTGAAGGGCAGACGCTGCCGACAGGCAGACCGGCGGCAAATTTTGCGGCGCCGGGGACGCAGCTTTCTGGGTTGATTGTTGGGCGTTCTGGTACGCAAAGCCTGGTTCGTATCCTGGGACAGGATTTTCTATTGCAGCTCCCTAAGCGCTGGCCCAGTGACGTCCAGCAACTCTCTCTGATTTATCTCGGCGGACAGGAACAAGCCAAATTCCTGCTGTTGCAGCCACAAGCGCAGCAGAGTTTGCCAAAGTCGTCGCTATCCTTGCTGACCCAAACCTTGTTTGCCTCTGCGGTGGGTGAGGGCGCAGCACCAGCGGCTCTATCGCTGCCTCGCCTCGATCCCGCTGGCCAGCAATTCAGTACCCTCTTGGCTGCGTCACTACAGCAAGGGGTGGAGAATAGTGGTCTCTTTTATGAGGGACATCTGAAGGCTTGGGCGCAGGGAAACTATCCTCTGCAGCGCTTGTTACAGGAGCCACAAGGCAGGTTGAGTCCGCTGCTGAGCGGGGAGAATGTGGGGCGGACTTTGCTGCAGGGCAGCAGCTCGATCTTTGGCACGACGGAGACGCCTTCTTGGCAGGGACAGCAAGCCCTGGGAGCCTATACCCAGGTCGCCGCACTATCTGCCGCGTTATCGCCTGCACTACCCTCATCCCTGCAGCCGCTGTTGCAACAGCAAGGGCAGGCACTCCTGCAGCAGCAGATGCTGTGGACGTTTTCACCATGGCCGGGTCAGAGCGTGTCCTGGACCATCGGGCGTCGGCAAGAAGATTCTCGCGGCGGTCACGCGGAGCAAGAGGAGCAAGGGGCTTCCTGGGACAGTCGGGTGCAGCTGGATTTGCCAGCGATGGGAAAGCTGGACGCCCATCTGCGCATCCGCGCCGACGCCTTGCACATGCGTATTCGGGCAACGCCATCGGTATTGGCATTGCTGCAGGCGAGGAAGCAGGAACTGTTAGACGCTCTGCAAGCCTATGGATTGCACCCGCAGGTTGCGGTCGAGGAGGCTAGTGAGCAAGCAGAATAAGCAAAAAAGCGCGGCGGCACTGCACTACCGTCCTGGGGCCTCGGCGCCAACCCTGGTGGCCAAGGGGCAAGGCCTGATCGCCGAGCAGATCATTGCCACGGCCAAGTCTGCTGGGGTCTACGTCCATGAGTCTCAGGAGCTGGTGGCTCTGCTCATGCAACTGGACTTGGACCGGGAAATCCCGCCAAAACTGTACCAAGCGGTGGCGGAGTTGCTGGCTTGGGTGTATCGGCTGGAGCAGGAGCACGCGGCTCGCTGACCGGGCGGAGCTGCAGCCGCACCTTCTGCGCCGCGGGGTATTGCACAATTTCTCGGTACCACGCACACCATCACTATGGATTATGGAAATCGATGGCTAATGCGGTTCTGGTTGCGATAGTGCACGGAAGCGCGCGAGTACCGCGCCATCGCCACCCAATAACAATAGATGTTCTTTTTCCGTCCGAAATGCAGCGGTATGTTCGAGTACTATGGCAAAGGGCTGATCAATGGTCACACCAGCACATGCCATACGTGTGGAGATGATGGGTCCAAAATGTAGGTGTTGATCATTTCCGACGGTGTAAGCACCAGCAATGCGATTACATCCATCCCATCCACTCAAGTGCTGCGTTGCTGGCGAAAAAACGAGGTATGGCGCCTTGCTGGCAGAATGGACCTCTATATGGTTAGCAGGTAAGGATTGCAGTTGCCAGCGAAAGCTCTGGTAAAGTTCCTGTGTGCTAGTGAAATCTCCCACTTTGTGCAAAGGCCATTGCTGATTGCCGACAGATAGAGGCTGATCCTCCTGGGTCAGAGGAAGCAAGGCATTTTCCTGCACTTGGAAGCGACTGCCCCCACCATTTGGACCGCGTAACACGACCACGTTGCCCCCCGCCAGCCAGTGAAATTTTCCTGTCTCGCGAAATAGGCCTGACCGATCAGCATACTGGAGAGTTTGGATATATTCCCCATTGCTGCGCAGGACTACGGTCGCCCGGATTGCGGAGACGTCCGCTCCGGGCAGGTTTCCTGCATAACTTCCTTGCCAATCCAGCGCGGTCTGGCTGTTATGCTGGTCTGGGATGGTTGTTGCTGCCTGACCTCCCTCGGGCACGCGAGCGCAAGCAGCGATAGCCACAATTACGGCGAGAATGAGCGCAATATAATGTATTTTCATGCGCGCCGCTCCCGTAGTTACTTGTCATTTCCCGGCGTCAGGAAGCGGCTTAGAAGCAGCAACGCGATGCCATCAAAGAGTAGATTGATGCCCACAAAAATCCCGACCAGCACCAACGACCCACGCGGCCAGGTGAATAAAAACAACAGGGCGATGAATACATCGATAATGCCGCTAAAAATGAACCAGGGCCGCCCAATGCCGCCGGAACTCTGATGCGCGGTAAAGTTGCGGTAGGCATCCAAAAGAAAATACAAAATGAACAGCAACCCGAGACTGGCGATTCCGGCGGCGGGTTCCCAGACGATGATCAGCCCAGTGATCAATAACAACAGCGGACGCAACCAATCGGAAAAATGCCGTTGCTGATCGCCATACAAGTGGATGGACCAAAAGATGCCACCCAGAATGAGGATGGCTGCGACCAGTCCAACCGTCAGGGTGGAGAGAAAGACGGGGCTGACGAGGCCGATAAAACCGATGATGATCAGGAGAAAGGCTACTGGCTTGGTGTATTTGCCCAGCCGTTTTTGTTCTTCCCGCAGGACGGTAGAGAGATCTGGTGGCCGAAGTTCCATAGTACGCGACTCCCGGTGGCGATGATCCTGAGTCTAGCAGCTTTGCCGGCTATTGCTGAGCGCTTTCTGCCTCCAATGCCTGCCAGTACTCCTCTTCTGGCCGCAGCCGCTGAATCTGTTCGCGCAGTACTGCGGCGCCCACCGGGCAGGGGCGATTCTGATCTTGACGAATCAGTTCCACCAATGGCTGGGCGGGAAAGTATTTCAGCGTCATTTCCCGAACCTCCAAGCCTGCCAGGACTTTGGCCTCGCGCGCCAATTGTGCAGGGTCGATGTGGGTGTCCGCCAAGACCAGCACGTCGGCATCCAGCAGGCTCCGCACCCGCGCGAGCCAGCGTTCCTGAATTTCGCCCTCGCGACGACTATCCCAATCGGACCAGGAAAACGGGGTATGGTTTTCCTTGCCATGTAATTCCTGGCGTAATTGATCGCGCTCCAGAATCTCGATCTGTAGCCCCGGAAAGCTCTCTCGCAGGCCACGAGCCCAGGTAGATTTTCCTGACGCGCTGGTTCCTACCGTGAAAATTGCCAATATTTCCGTATTCATCGTCTAGTCTTTATGGGTTAAGTATCCACGGGCCACTGCGGGCGAACGCATGGACAAAAGTCTCGCCTTGGTGGATAGTAAGGCAAGGAAACCTGAACAACCTGAAATGAATCGATCAAAAAAATTCTTAGGAGAGTGGTACCGAGGACTGGATTCGAACCAGCACAAGCTTTCGCTCACTAGGACCTGAACCTAGCGCGTCTACCAATTCCGCCACCTCGGCAATAACGCGCATCATCCATTAGCAAGGAGTTTTTGTCAATGCCGGAGCAAGAGTCGCCCAGCCTGTCCCTCCCAGAACGGGACCCCATGTATGAGCGGGAAAAAGAAAAATATGAGCGTCCAATCGTCAGCCGAGAGTTCATTCTGAGTTATCTCCAGGGTCTGGGGCAGCCTGCGCGCCTGGAAGATCTGATTGAAGACCTGGATGTAGCTGAGGAAGATCAAGAGGCGTTGCGCAGACGACTGCGCGCCATGGAACGGGACGGCCAGTTGCTGCGCAACCGGCGTGGTGCCTACGGCATTGCCGAGGCCATGGAATTGATTCGTGGTTCGGTGATCGCCCACCCGGATGGCTTTGGTTTCCTGTCTCGGGACGATGGAGGCAAGGATCTGTTTCTCTCACCGCGAGAGATGCGCAAGGTCTTTCATGGTGATCTCATTCTCGGGCGGGTCATTGGTGAGGATCGTCGTGGCCGCCTCGAGGGTTCTGTGGTGCGGGTTCTGGAGCATGCCCTGACCCAGGTCGTGGGTCGCTATCACGCCGATGGCGAAAGTCGGTATGTGCTGCCGGAAGATCGTCGCCTCAGCCAGGAATTTGTGGTGACGGGAGCGGGGGAGTTGGCGCCAACGCATGGACAGATTGTGGTGCTAGAAATCGAGTGCTATCCCGATGGGCGCAATCTGCCCGAGGGGCGTATCGTCGAGATCCTCGGCGAGCACATGGCACCAGGTATGGAAGTGGAGATTGCCGTGCGCAGCTATGGCCTGCCGTTCCAATGGCCGGAAGCCTTAGAGCAGGAGGCGGCGCAGATCCTGCCGGAGGTGCCGGAAGAAATGAAGCAAGGGCGGCGCGATCTGCGCGATCTGCCCTTGGTGACCATCGATGGCGCGGATGCCAAAGATTTTGACGACGCGGTCTATGCTGAACGCTTGGGAGAGGAAGGATTCCGGCTCTTTGTGGCGATTGCCGATGTGGCAAGCTACGTGCAGCCGGATTCGGCCCTGGATCAGGAAGCGCGTCACCGAGGCAATTCTGTCTATTTTCCGCGCCGCGTCATTCCCATGCTGCCGGAAGTGCTCTCCAATGGGCTCTGCTCCCTCAATCCCCATGTCGATCGACTCTGCATGGTGTGCGAAATGGAAATTGGCGCGCAGGGGGAGGTGCAGAGATTTCGCTTTGCGCGCGGCGTGATGCGTTCGCAGCGTCGTTTTACCTACGACGAGGTGGCGCAGCTGTTGTCCGGCGAGCATGCGGCGGAAGGAGTGGATGCAGAACTACTGCCGCATCTGCATGCCTTGCATGACCTATACCGGGCCTTGGCAAAGGCGCGGGAAGAGCGGGGCACGATAGAGTTTGACAGCCAGGAAAGTCGTATCCTCTACAATGCGCAGGGGCGTATCGATGCCATCGTGCCGCTGCAACGGAATGTTGCCCATCGCATCATCGAAGAATGTATGCTTGCCGCCAATGTCTGCGCCGCTCAATATTTCCGCATCCACCAGTTTCCCATGCTCTACCGGGTGCATCCGGAACCCAATGCCGACAAGATCGAAGACCTGCGCCGTTTTCTCGGTGAGCTCGGGGTACCGGTACGGCTGCCAGTGCGTCCGCGCAGTGCGGATCTGGCGCAGATCATCGAGGCAACCCGTGAGCGTGCCGACGCCAATCTGATCCAAACCATTATCTTACGCAGCTTGTCGCAAGCCTATTACACCATCGACACCAGCTTGCATTTTGGTCTTGCGTACCCTGCCTACACCCATTTCACCTCGCCGATCCGTCGCTATCCCGATCTGATGATACACCGCGGAATCCAGGAGATGCTGGATGCGGCTGCGGCCGGCAGGCCGATCAAGGCACCGTCGCTGGTAGAGCTGAAAGACCTGGGTCAACACTGTTCCATGACTGAGCGCCGTGCCGATGAGGCATCGCGCGAGGCCGTGCAGTGGCTGAAATGTGAATTCATGCTCGATAAGGTTGGCAATGAATATACCGGCATCATTACTGGAGTCACCGGTTTTGGGCTCTTTGTCGCCCTACGGGAGGCCTATGTCGAGGGCCTCGTCCATATCAGTACCCTAGGTTCGGATTACTATCATTTTGATGCCAAGCATTATCGCATTGTTGGCGAGCGTAGCGGCGAGGTCTTCCAATTAGGAGAGGAAATTCGCGTCCGCTTGGTGCAGGTGAATCTGGATGAGCGCAAGATCGAATTTGAGCGGGTACTTGCGGAGGGGCAGGGGGAGAAGACGCGCCGCCGCCGGTCCTGAGCTTGGCTGTGTGCAGCGCGCCGCTGGATCAGGGGGCGATGCTGCCGTTTTCCACGTACGTTGGGTCGTAGTCAAAGATCAGGCTGCGATCTGGACTGACCAGGGTCGTATCCTTGCCGTCGTAGTCCAGGCGCAGCAAGATTTCCTTGATGATTTGCAGGCGCGCCGCCTTTTTGTCATCGGCACGTACAATGGTCCATGGGCAAAGGGTGCTGTGGCTGCGGGCAAACATCTCATTCCGCGCCTGCGAATAGTCCTTCCAATGCTTCACCGCCTGCAGATCGATGGGGCTGGTTTTCCACTGTTTGAGCGGGTCATCCTCCCGCGCCGCCAGACGCGCCTTCTGCTCTTTGCGGCTGATGTCGAGGTAAAATTTCCGCAGGTGAATGCCGGAGCGCATCAGCATCCCTTCCAGAACACCGACCTCCTGGAAAAACTCTTCCAATTGCTTGTCGGAGCAGAAGCCCATGACCCGTTCGACTCCGGCGCGGTTATACCAACTACGGTTGAACAATACGAACTCCGCAGCTGCGGGCAAGTGGGCAATGTAGCGTTGAAAGTACCACTCGCTCTGTTCGCGATCGGAGGGTTTGGGTAGGGCGACAACGCGGGTTTCTCGGGGGCTCAGATGTTCGGTGATGCGCTTGATACTGCCATCTTTGCCAGCGCTGTCTCGGCCCTCCAGGAGGATGAGTATCTTGTCGCCGCGCGCAATGATGTGTCGTTGCAACTTGACCAACTCTACCTGAAGTCGATGCAACTCCTCTTTATAGGGAGCAGGTTCCCCTGTTTTCTTGCCCATTTCTTTTCCTTGGATGCACTGGTCTTTTTAGTTGTAGATCCCAGATCTGTGTTCGTCAAGCAGGGCGGCTCGCCTGTGGATCCATGCCCAGATAAATCCGTTCCCGTCCCTCTTGTTTGGCGCGATACAGGGCCTGGTCCGCGATCAAGAGAACGGCATCCAAGGTGACGCCAGACTGCCATGCGGCGATTCCGGCGCTGAAGCTCACACGGATTTGCGCCTGTTTTGTATTGACCAGGGGGTGATTGCGCAAATTTTCCTGTAAACGCCCCAAAATTTGCACCGCCAGTTCAGATCGAGTGCCAGGCATCAGAATAACGAATTCCTCGCCTCCATAACGCGCGACGCTGTCCTCGGCCCGCAAGCTCTGACGCAGTAAAGCAGAAAAATGCCGCAAGACCTGATCCCCAGTTTCATGTCCATAGCGATCATTAATCTTCTTGAAATGATCAAGATCCAGAATGGCAATACTGAATGGAAGATGGTGTCGGTCTGCTCGAGCCGTTTCCCGCTCAAACGCAAGATGCAGTCCGCGGCGATTGAGTAAATGCGTCAAGGGATCTTCATGTACCAAGAGGTTCAACTGGGAAATTTCTTCCTCCATGTTTCGCACGCGGCCACGTGCAGCTTCCAGTTGGCTGCGGGCCTGACGCAGTGCATCACGGGACTCCCGCAGCATATCCTGCAAGCTGCGGCTTCGTTCAATCAGGGTAGCAACCAGACCACGAATGTGCTGGGGATCATCGCTACGTTCTATTTCCGTGCTCAGGCGCACAAACTCGTTGTAGGTATCGCTACTTCCCTCCGTCAGGGCCTCGACGTATTGGAAGACGAGCTGGAGAAGATCCTGTAAGGCTTGGTCCATCTCGCTGACCGGGGCACGGCGTTGCTCTTGCCGGTAGAGCAATTCCGTCAGCCCGGACAGAAGTTCTTGCGCCTGCTGAACGGATGTTGGCTCCTGATGAAATGCCTTGTGCAGTATTTTCAGTTGCTCGCTGAACCAGGGGTCCTTGGCGCATAATTCCGCGCTCCCAGAAAACAGCAGATCCAGGGCGCGCTGATAGATCTCCTGAACTCGGTCTTTTTTCGCCTCCGCCCGATCCAGGCGCTCCCAGAGTTTACGTAGAAGCGGGATCAGATCTTCGACCGCATCGCCCGACGTTGCCAGGAGTTGGTCGATGCTCTCCAGGTCATTTAGGCCTTCCGCATCGCCGCGCAGAGGAACAGCAAAACCCGAACGTAGGGCGCGGGTCCAGACTTGATGCAGAAGAGGAGTGTCCTCGACCCTTGTAGCGGAATCAGAACTTGGGCGGCTTGCCAGACCTTGCCAGCGCTGCACGAGCTGTGCCATCGCTGTATAGAGGAGATCTTCGCGTTTTAGCGTCAGTATCTCATTTCGCTGCTGGATTTTTTGTAGGTGGCTCAGCCCTGCTTGACTGCGATCCCATTCGCAAAGAAATTCTTTCAAGAGAGTTCCCCAGTCCTGCGATATGCCGCTCTTGGAGCCGGCAGTTTCTAAACCATATATGCGGTTGTAGAAAAGTCGATAGTTTTCTGGGGTCGCTGCTTGGTTCTCCTGCAATAGCGCTTTCAGAACAGAAATGCCGACTTCTTTTGGATCATGTTCGGTCATGAGAAGCGGTGCCAATAGTTCAGGTGGAGGTTATTACGAGGATACGATATCTCTCTGGTTTGCAAAAGTATGGGCATGCCCCAGGACAGCTTGGTTGCGGCCATTGGCTTTGGCCTGGTATAGCGCCGCGTCCGCCGCGGCCATAGAACTTTCGAGAGGAACTTCTGGGCTGATGGCAGCAATCCCGATGGAGATGCGGAGTTGGAACGGAACCCCATCGTCAAAATTCAGGCGTGCGGCAGCAAGTCGCTGACACAGTCTATTGGCATTCGGTAGGGCACAGGACTCTTTCATCCCGGGCAGAAGGAGGATGAATTCTTCGCCACCATAGCGATATACCCCATCATAAGGACGCAGAGCTGAGCGTAGAAATTTCGCCAGGGCACGCAATGCCTGATCACCAGCAAAGTGTCCATGTTGGTCATTGAAAGCTTTGAAATGATCGACGTCAATGATGGCAATGCACGCGGTGGCACCGCGCCGAACTCGAGATTCCTCGCGCAGCAGATCCTTCGCCAAGCGGCGGCGATTCGGTAGGCCCGTCAATGCATCCTCTTCGCTGTGGGCGCGCTGGCGCTCGCACAATGCATTCCAGCACGTGTTCTGAAATTGCGTGGTCGCCCGGATGAGTTCCAGGTTGAAAAGGCCCTGTCGATTATTTGACGCGCTATTGGCGCGTAATTCATGCAGCAGCTCATGGCAAGTCTGCTGCAATGCGGACCAACTCGTACGATCTTCCTCTGCGAGATTGGCCTCGGGATCATGCAGGGCGCGCAACAAAGCCTGTGCCGCGGTAACTGTTTCCCTTTGCTCCAGCCAGTCCGACCAATACAGGTTCCAGGCCTGGAGGAGATTTTCCAATGCTTCTTGATAGGTATCTCGACTGTCTATTGCCAACGCGAGCTTTTTGGACGTTTGCCATGTACCGGTCTGCATAAAACAGGCTCTCCTGCGAATGTTGGAGAGACTTCAGCATAAATCATGCCTGGCTCAGTTGGGCATTCAAGAAATCTACATGACGTGCCGCTATAGAAAGTGGGATCTGCAATCTTGAGGTGAGACGTGGCAAACCGCTTGCGGGTAGGCGAGAAAACGGGAAGAAGTTCCTGGCAACACAGCGCTTCAGTGCCCCTGCCGTATCTGATCGTTGGGATTGAGCAGAGCCTGCGGCGGGTGCGCGCGTGCGGAGGGCGCAGGGAAGCGCTGGAGCCTTGGCCCGCGCTCGCGCATGCAGAAAGAATCGTGCAGTACCAGCTCAGCCACTTGCCCAAGTCTTGGTCGCAGGAGCGGCAAAATCTTGCCGATCGACTATGTAGGCTACTGCTGCTGAGATTTGCGCACACCCGTATTTTCGCGGATCCATCAGCGTTGGCCCAGTGTCCGGCAATCCTTTTGGCCTTGTCTCGCGTGTGGCAGGACGAGGTGTCGAATGAGCCCGGGCCGAGTATGGATGCGCTGAGCAGGGTTCAGTAAATAGTTGGTTTGGGAAATGAGATCCCGGTTGATGGAGGTCGGCAGAGAAAATGGCGGAGAAGGAAAAGGCAGGAAAGGGAAAACTGATTCTGCTGGCAATCATTGCGGTTTTGTTACTCCTGATTGCGGCAGGGGGTGCCTGGTGGTTCCTGTTGCGGCCAAGCGCTCCTCCGAGCAAGGAGCAGCTATTGCAGGAGCAGGCGCAAAAGACCAAGTTCATTGACCTGGGCTCTCTGGTGACCAATTTGCAGAGTACGGATGGTGGTACGCATTATATTCAGGTAAAGATAGAGCTGAAGACCTATGATCAGGATCTGGATAAAAAAATTCAGGCATATATGCCAGAAATCAGAAACCAAATACTGCAGTTGCTGGCATCTCAGCAGGCGGATAAGGTGAGTGACCCCGCAGTTCGCAGTCAACTGTTGCTGAAAATCAAAGGGGAAGTGAACCAGATTTTGCGAACCGATGGTGGCGCTTTGCCCGATCCTTCAGGTAAATCTTCTCCCCCCATTGTTGGCGCGTACTTCAGTAGTTTTGTCGTTCAGTAACGGGAAATATCATGTTCTTGATCATTGGCTACGTCATTGCCTTAGGTGCGATCTTTGGTGGCTTTATGGCCGAAGGTGGCAAGCTTGCTGCCCTGATTCAGCCCTTCGAGGCGTTGATGATCATTGGCGGTGCCTTCGGCGCATTTTTTGCGTCGACCTTTCCGAGAAGTTTCAAGGCCGTGCTGAAGATGTTGCCGTTGGCCTTGAAGGGGAGCAAGTACTCCCGCGCCGCATACATGGAATTACTAAGCCTGTTGAATGAGATTTTTGGTCGCATTCGGCAAGGCGGACTGATGTCTATCGAAGCGGATGTAGATGACCCGCAGAACAGTGATCTATTTAAAAAATTCCCCATCATTTTGCGAGACCATCACGTCCTGGAGTTTCTTACGGACTATTTGCGACTCATGGTCGGCGGAACGCTCGGTGCGTTTGAGATGGAAAATCTCATGGATGTCGAGATCGATACCCACCACCGGGAACTGGAGGCGCCCATCCATGCGCTCACTCGCGCTGCTGATGGCATGCCGGCCTTTGGTATTGTCGCGGCGGTCATGGGGGTGGTGAATGTGATGAGTTCGGTGGATAAACCGCCTGCAGTTCTGGGCGAACTCATTGCTGCGGCATTGGTGGGGACCTTCCTCGGTATTCTGCTCGGATATGCGGTCGTGTCGCCGATCGCTGCGCGGATGGAAGATCGCGCCATGGAAAGTAGCAAAATGCTGGAAACCATCAAAGTTTCGTTGTTGGCAACAATGAATGCCTATCCCCCCCAGGTGGCGGTGGAATTTGGACGGAAGGTCCTGTACTCCACCGAACGCCCAAGTTTCCAGGAGCTCGATGCCCATCTGCGTGAAATGAAAGGAAAATAGGCCATGGCAGAGGGCAAGAAAGAGCAACCCATTGTCATCAAGCGGATTAAAAAGGGGGGTGGCAGCCACGGCGGCGCGTGGAAGATTGCCTATGCGGATTTTATCACCGCGCTCATGGCCTTTTTTCTGCTGATGTGGTTGTTGGGTTCAACGACCAAAGCGACCTTGCAAGGAATTGCCAACTGGTTCAAGAATCCGGAGCGGGTATCGCTTATGGGCGGTCCGGGGACTGGGTCATCCAATTCTATCCTCAATGGTGGCGGCAGTAATCTGAATAAAACCGTTGGTCAAGTTCAGAGAGGGCAAAAGCATCAATTTTTGACTAGTCCGGAGAACCCAAGTCTGAGCACGCGCGAAATTGATCAGCGGAATTTGCGCCACTTGAAGCAGGAATTGGAGGCACAGATCCGGGAAAATCCAGCGCTTGCTGCGTTCCGCAATCAACTGCTCATTAATATTACTCCCGAGGGTCTTCGCATCCAGGTGGTCGATAGTGCCAAGCGTCCCATGTTCCCGAATGGCAGTACCGAACCGGAACCCTATGCGCGAACCATTTTTGAGGCGATTGCTCCGACCCTTAATACCCTCCCTAATCGGGTGAGTATTACCGGCCACACGGATGCCCTACGCTATCTGAACAACGGGCGGGGGTATAGTAATTTCAACTTGTCGGCGGGGCGTGCCAATGCCGTGCGGCAAATCATGGTGCAACATGGATTGGCGGAGCAGAAGATTTTGCGGGTCATGGGGATGGGGTCGGCGGTGCTTTTTAACCGGCAGAACCCGGACTCACCTCTCAATCGGCGGGTAACGATTGTGGTGTTGAGTAATGAGGCCGCGCAACGGATCGTCAGCAATCAACAGGCGGTCATGAATGTGAGCGCGCCCGCCACGGCGGATGCGGCCTTGCATAATCTGGCTGGTACAACTCGTTCCGCACCGGCGACGCCATCCACAGTAGCCCCCGTTTCCTCCTGATTTGGGGGCGTGTTATCTTCGCGGACGTGCAAGGCGAAAACTGCGGTCTGAGGGAGGAGGCTGGCGATGGATGTGCCTGATCAGGAAGAGCGCAGCCTGAGCGGTGATGCGGTAATCGACTATTTGCTCTACCTGCAGGAAAGCGCCAGCGCGGTAGCCTTACAAGGAATGACCCAAGGAATCCATGGGATTGGTCGCGTTGCGCGCCTGTCGCGCGAGGGCGTGACGATTTTCTGCCAGAATTTGCAGGGAACCGCCCGGAACCTTTTGGTGGGGCATTATGAACCGACCCGTTCGCTGCATTTTCTCCTCCAAAATGGCAGAGAAGAAGCGCCTGGTTACTGGCTATTTTCCTATCCGAGCACTGTGCAGGTGCGGCAAGAGCGCAAGTATTTACGCTATACCCTGAAAGGCGCGGTGCTCGCGAGCTGGCATAGCGAGTGCAGCAAGGCGCCGGTGCGCGGCGATGTGGTGGATATCGGTCTCGGTGGTTTCCTCGCCAGTATTTATATGTCTAGTGGACAGCTGGCAGATACGGGCTCTTGTTGCAAGGGGGACCGCGGAACGGTAACGCTACGCCGGGAGGATCAACAGCAATGGCAAGGGTTGGCAGAGTTGCTCCGCTGTGTTCCTTTGGAGGTTCCTGGCGGGGGAAAAAAGGCAAGTCGAGAGCCCGAGTTTGTGCTGCTTGGCTTTGCTTTTCAATTTGATGATCCGCAAGCCATGAAAGAATTGACGGAGTTCTTCCACGGAATTCTGGGTCCGATTGCCTAGTCGGTAGCGTGCTGCGGTCAGTGCTGCGGATTCATGACGATCTGGGTTTTTCGCACCCGCTGCCGCTGTGTCTGTCGTTGCTTGGGTAATCCGAACGCCTCCTTGGCAAAACACCAGCCGAAGAGACCTACCCAAAGCAAAAGCATCACGGATAGCGCAGCAATCAGGGCGGCGGCAGCGGGTTGCTGGAGAATGCTCGCTAGATAGCTGATGCCTCCCTGCAGGAGCAGACTGGCGAGCAGAAAGACTAGCCAGATGCGGACATTGCGCAACACCGCCAGAAATCCAGCAAGCAAAGCGAGATAGCCTTGCCGAGCGAGACCCAGCACGACTGCGCCAACAGAAAGCATCAGGAAGACATTGCCCAGCAAGGTTTGCGCATTTCCCAGACTGTTACTGAGTAAATTCTGCAACCAGAGTGGCAGGTGTTCCCAGGAATGATTATGCAACGTCTTTAACGTGGCGGCTGAGGAGATATGGTCCTGCGCCAGAATGCCTTGCAGGTAATGGTGCAGGGACCATAGCAATAACAGAATGACGAAGACCAACAAGGCTATGGCAACCCCGAGACGAATCAGGGAAAACCACGGTAGGTCGCGAAACGCGAGCAGCAAGTCCCGCAGTTGCCAGTTGCCAAGCTCTACCTCCATTGCCGTAGCGAAGATGAGCGCCGTTTCCAGGCAAGCAAACGGAATCGTCAGAATCAGGGGCTGATGACTAAGATTCAGTAGGATCAATAATCCGGAGAGAAAGGTGAAGGCAGTCGGCGCTTCCTTCTGCAAAGCCCAGGATTCCTTTGACCAGCGCAGAAACCAGCCGGGCGGAACCGAGTGGGGTTGCAAGGTAGAGGCCAAGTCAATCCTCCATGGTCTGCAAGACACGGCCACTGAGGCGCCCACGCCACAACTGGATCTGGATCGTAGCTCCCGGCACGGTGTCGGTACTTTCGCGCAGTATGCCGCCAGCGCTGTCTCGCACGATGGCATAGCCGCGTTCCAAGGCCGCGTGGGGATCCAGTCCCTGCAGATGCAAACGTCGCCGCTCCAGTTCTTGCTCCTGTCGTTTGAGCTGTTGTTGTACCGCAAACTGCAAGCGTTGGCGTAAGCTGAGGATCCGTTCGCGCTGCGGCTGTAAGAGATATCGCGGATCCAGTCGTTGTAGGCGAGAGCGCAGTGCTCTTTGCCCCTCCTCACAGCGGGAAAGATCGCGCCGGATTTGCCGCTGCAAACGTTGTTGTAGCTGCCGTAGCCGGGCCTCTTCCAGGCTTAGACCGGCGCTCGGATTACGTAGGCGCGAGCGGAGATGGTCCAGCCCTAACGTGGCCTCGCGCAAACGCCGCTCCATACTGCGGTGCAACTGTTGCTGCAGGACGCGAATGCGTTGCTGCCATTCCACCTGATCGGGGCTGATGTGTTCGGCAGCGGCGGTTGGTGTGGCGGCGCGCCAGTCGGCAACGAAATCGGCAATGGAAAAATCAATCTCATGACCAATTCCCGTCACGACGGGGAGGGTGCTGGCATAGATGGCGCGGGCCAGGCGCTCGTCGTTGAAGCACCATAAATCCTCGGCACTGCCGCCACCCCGCGCGAGGATGATCAAGTCCTCCGTTTGCCGTTGATTCGCTGTGTGCAGCGCGAGAAGGATCTGTGCCACGGCTTGATCTCCTTGCACCTGCACCGGGTAGAGCAATAATTCCAGCAAGGGCCAGCGCTTGGCGAGGGTGACGCGGATGTCGTGCCAGGCCGCCCCGGTCGCCGAAGTGATGACCGCTACTCGACGCGGGTTGGCTGGCAGTGGCTGCTTGTGCTCTGGCGCAAAGAGTCCTTCGGCGGCGAGCTTTTCCTTGATGCGTTGAAACTCTGCGGCCAGATCTCCCGCCCCCAGTTCCTGCATCTGTTCGACAATGAGCTGGAATTCGCCCCGCCCTTCATACAGTGTCGGTTGAGCGAGGAGTTGCACCTGCATTCCATCCCGCGGGCGCCAGCGCTGTACGCCATTACGGTTGCGAAACATGGCACAACGCACCTGCGCATGGACATCCTTGAGAGAAAAATACCAGTGTCCGGAGCTCGGGCAAGCGAAATTGGAAATCTCCCCTTCCACGCGCAAAGCGGGAAAATTCCCTTCGATGATCTCGCGCACCGCGCTGTTCAGGTCGCTTACCCGTAGAACGGGGATGGGTTCCAACTCGCCAAATTCGCTCATCTGTCCTCTTTGCTAGGCCTTTGCCTTGACCTTACGGGGAGCAGGTCTTATGGTCAACTCAGGTTTCACTACGCACGGAGGCCTCATGGCCGTTGTAGAACTGACGCAGGAAAATTTTGAGCAGATCGTGACGGGTAACGAGATGGTGCTTGTCGACTTCTGGGCTCCCTGGTGCGCGCCCTGTCGCGCATTTGCGCCGATTTTCGAGGCAGCGGCAGAAAAATACCCGGATGTGATCTTTGGTAAGGTGAATACCGACGAAGAGCAAGAATTGGCTGGCGCGTTTCAGGTACGCTCCATCCCCATGCTGACCATATTTCGCCAACAGATTGGTATCTTCTCGCAAGCGGGATCATTGCCGGCTAGCGCCTTGGAACAGGTGATTGAGCAGGCCAAGGGGCTGGATATGGAGCAGGTGCGGGCCGAAATCGCCGCGCAACAGCAAGAAGACGGCGGCGCACACTAGGATTTTGCGGGGCTGGTAGCACTCTGGTGCGAGGCTACCGTCCCGCCCTTCCCGATACCGGCCGGTTGGATGTTGGTAAAGCCAATGACCACCAATGCGACCATGGCCGCAGCCCACAGCAGCAAGAATAAAAACATCAATAGAGTCGATCGGTTGCGCTTTTGCACACGCTCTCCTTGTTACCAGACATTCACGCGACGCACGCCCAGAAAGTGCATGTTGAGCGGAATCTCGATGCGACGCGTCTGTTTCCGTAATTGCTCGGAAAATGCGGTATAAGGGAAGGACAGACGGATAATCTGTTCGGCAGCTGCATCGAGCTTGGGATTCCCTGAAGAGTGTATCATGATGATGCGTTGCAGTCCGCCTTGCGGATTGAGCACCACCTTGACCTTGAGGTTGCCCACCATTTCCCCAGGGTAGTTGAGGTCACCAATCCGCTCCAGCTTCTGGATCCAGCCTGCAATATAAAAATCTGCCGCCGGTGTCTCCGGATTGTGAAATTCTGGTAAGGCGGGGGCCGCGGTAGCGCTGCGTGCCGCGTTGCTGATCTGCTCTTGCAAACGCCCAAGGTCAATATGGGGTTTGGCTGAGGGTGGCGCAGGTGCCACGCTGCTCGGCGCAGGCCGACTCGGTGGCAAGGCCTGAATGGGCGCGCGCTGCTGCGTCGTTGGTGGCGTCGGCCGAACCCGCGGCTGCGGTACGGGTCTGGGCCGAGGGAGCGGGCGCGTCTGCGGCTTTGTTTGGGGCCGAGCCGGATGCGTTACGGGCGGAGCGGGCTGCGCTGGCGCCGCTCGGCTGGGTGCCAGTGGTTGAGTAGGCTGCGGCATGATCTGGAACGTTTTGTATTTTTCTTGCTGACCATGCAGAGCCAAGTGTTTCGAAGGAATTTTGTAGAGCATCAGGAAGAGGAGCAGGGCAATCAGGAGCGCGGCAGGCACGAGCCACGGCAGCAAGCTGTCACTCCAGTGGGGCTTTCCCTCGGGAACGAGGAAATAGAAGTGATCGCCGACGCTCACTCGGCCGTCCGCTTGAAATTCAGAGTGTTCCACATCATGCAAGAGTGGAACATCCGCCGCCCGGAGTAAAGATCGGCTTACGTTTGTTCATATATCTCGTCTGTTGGCCGCATGGTTTTCGCCCAAGACATGGCTTGTTGCTGCGCATAAAAAAAGCACCCGAAGACTTGCTCGGATGCTGAGATTCTTGGCGTCCCCAGGGGGGTTCGAACCCCCGTTACCGCCGTGAAAGGGCGGTGTCCTAGGCCGCTAGACGATGGGGACCTGGAAGCGCGCACTTTACCCGGAAAGGCTTGGCAGTGCAATAGATCTTGCATACCGACCGATCGGTCAGTAGACTGGCTCAGATCTCGGGGAGGACCGAATGAGCGAATCCGAAAACACTTCCGTGGTCGCCATTACGGTGGCGGTGATGTTGGCGGTGGTCATGCAGGTTCTCGATCTGACCATCGTCAATGTTGCCCTCACCTACATGCGGGGGTCTTTGCAGGCCAATAGCGATCAGATCACCTGGGTGCTCACCAGTTATATGATTGCCAATGTGATTCTGCTGCCACTTACGGGGCTGCTGGTGGAACGCTTTGGACAGCGCAGGGTGATGTTGTGGAGTGTTGCCGGCTTTGTGGTGGCGTCCGCACTATGCGGCCAAGCGCATAGTTTACCAGAGATCGTACTTTGGCGTCTTTTGCAGGGGTTTTTCGGTGCCTCCCTCGCGCCGGTAGGGCAGACCATCATGTTGCACGCCTATCCGGCGCGAAAGCGCGGTCAGGCGATGGCCATTCTCGGGATGGGCATCATGCTCGGCCCCATTCTGGGCCCAACCCTGGGCGGCTGGTTGACGGATACGCTCAGTTGGCGCTGGGTCTTTTACGTCAATATTCCCTTCGGCATTCTTGCTTTTGTCTTGCTGCAGGTGGTCCCCAACATCGGTCGGAGCGATCATCCACGTCCAGTGGATTGGTGGGGTTTTGCGCTCATGGCCCTGGGTTTTGGCGCGTTGCAGGGCGTTCTCAGCTTGGGCAACGAAGATGACTGGTTCAGTTCTCACACCATTATCATTCTTAGCCTGATTTCAGCCCTTGGGCTGCTGTTCTTTGTCTGGCGCTCGCTTTCGGTTGCGCATCCGGTGGTAAATCTGCGCCTGCTCAAAGATGTGAATCTGTCCATCGGCAGTGCGGGTATCGGTATTTTTGGTTTGGCACTGTTTGGCGCCATGGTGATTCTACCCATCATGCTCGAAGACCTGTTTCATTACGAAGCCTTCACTACGGGCTTGGTCATGGCGCCGCAAGGCGTGGGGGCGATGATTGCCATGATGATTGCTGGGCGTCTTTTGGCACGTAACGTCAATCCCCGTAACATCGTGCTCTTGGGCATATTTTTTGGGGCAATCGGCAGTTGGTATACGACGAAATACAACCTCGATATCAGCATGTCGTGGGTGATCTGGCCGTCTTTTGTCCGTGGCTTGGGTTTGGGTCTGGTGAGCATCCCCCTCTTTACCTTGGCATTCTCTACCATCGACAAGAAAGATCAGGCAGAGGGCTCGGGTATCTTCAATTTGATGCGTACCTTAGGCGGTAGTATCGGCATCGCCATCGTTTCGACGGTGATGACCGAGGGCAAACAGATGGGCTGGAATCAGATAGGTGGGCATCTCAACCCGTTCAATCCCGCATTTCATCGGTTCATTGTGGCAATGGGCATGGGAGAAGGGCCGCACGCTTGGCAGGTATTGGGAAATGTTGTGGTATTGCCACAAGCCGGGATGCGCGGTGTGCTCGACGCGCTGATCTTGGCATTTTATAGCTTTCTGGTGTTGATTCCTTTGGTGCTATTGCTGCGGCGCCCCCCGGAGCCGGCGGAGGGAGAGCCGCAGCGGGCGCCTGGGCATTGATTAACGCTTCGCAGCGGCATCCTCGAGACCCCCTTGCGGGAGCCAGAGGGTGCGAGCAAAGCCCCAATCCAGGAGCTTTAGGCCGGCCCAGGAGGCTTTCCAAAAGCCGCGGCCCTCATCGGTAAACGAGGGTACCCCCAGTACAACGGCAATGAGGGTAATGTTTCCCTGGGTGCCGGTGACGACCAGGCAGTGTCCGGCGGCATCGGTATATCCGCTCTTCATGCCGGTTACGAAGGGAACGCGGCCGACAAGTAGGTTGGGGTTGGGGCTGGTGATGCCTGCATAGGTAAAGTTTTCATGGCCAAAGAAAGGCAGGAAGCTGGGGAAGCGTTGCAAGATCGAACGAGCAAGAACGGCCTGATCGTAGGCACTGGAATAGTTGTTGGGATGCGGCAGACCATCCGGGTTGTTGTAGGTGGTGGAGAGCATGCCCAGTTGCTTTGCTGTGGCATTCATCGTCGCCACAAAGTGCGGCACCGAACCGCCGACAAGCTGAGCAGCCTCCACGGCAGCGTCATTGCCAGAGGGTACGGTCATGCCGAGAATCAGTTGGCCGAGGGTGAAGGGTAGGCCAGCGCGCAAAAACATGGAAGAGCCACCCGTTTGCAGGGCGGCAGGACAGGGGGTGTATTCCTGATGCAGTTGCAAATGCCCGGCGTCGATATCCTGAAAAAGCAGGTACAGGGTCATCAGTTTGCTGAGGCTCGCTATGGCATAAGGACGATAGGCGTTCTTTGCTGCGAGGATTTGCCCGGTAGCGGCATTCATGAGGATGTAGGACCGGGCATCAATGATGGGCAGAGAGGAAACGCTCTGCGCCTGCGCTTGGCTCACCGGCGCGAGCAGACAGGCACAGGCGAGGATGAGGAAATACAGAGTGTTGCGAATCTGCCGCTGCATCGGGATCATGGCGGGCCTGCTCTATGCTAAAGTGATGGCTTAGAGTTTAGGCGGTTTTCTCTATTTTTCAATAGTTTTTTCTCGGAGAGATCCATGTATTTACTGAGTGGACAAGGGGTCACCAACAGTTTGACGGCGAGTAGTCTCTGGGCACAACCAGGATTGTGGGCTATCGCGGCGGCTATTGTTTTTCTGGCCTTTTATGTCCGTGCCGTAATTGGCTTCGGCTCGGGCCTGATCTCCGTCGCGCTCCTGACTCTATTCTTCCCGATCAAGGAAGTGGTGCCGGTAGTCTTACTTCTCGACCTGCTGGGCTCCATCTTGTTGGGTGCCTATGATTTTCGCGAGATTCGCTGGCCGGAACTGCGTTGGCTGGTTCCCGGTAGTTTCCTCGGGCTGCTGGTCGGCGCATTTATTCTTGCCGACAGCGATGCGCAAGCGCTAACCCGTTTTTTGGGATTGTTTATTCTCGCCTATGTTGCCTACGCTACCCTGCTAAAGCCGGAGCGGTTACCGCGTTTGTCGCTGCCCTGGGGGCTTCCTCTTGGCACTTTCGGCGGCGTGATCGGTAGTCTTTACGGTGGGGGTGGTCCACCCATCGTCGCGTATTTGCAGATGCGGCATCTCGACAAGCGTGCCTTTCGTGCCACCTTTCAGGGCATCGCCCTGACGGACAACGTTATCCGCGCCTTCATGTATGTCTTCCTCGCCTTGCTGACGGGACCGCTGGCGCTCGGGTTTGTGCTCTTGGCGCCACCCACCTTGCTCGGGCTGTGGGCGGGGAATCATCTGCATTTTCGTATCAGTCAGCAGTTATTTTTGCGTGCTACTCTGGTGGTGCTTGCCATTGTGGGTATCAAATATCTTCTATGATCTACAAAAGGAGCAAAAGATGATTTCTGCGGAAGAACTGCGGGCCAGATCCGCCGGGGCAATGTCTCTGCATATTGCGTTTATTGGTGTCGTGAATGGGTTGTTTTCTACGCTGCATCGTTTGCACGCAGCGACGGCTGCAGAACTGGCACAGGCAACTGGTCTGGATGCTGGCTATTTGCAGCGCTGGTGTGATGCCGCCTTTGCCTTCTCCTGGCTGGATCGCGACGGCGAAGCGTACAAGCTGAGTGAAGATGGTGACAGCATGCGGCCCGAGCGATCAGATAGCCGGATGGCTGCTGCAGTCGGTACGGTGTTGAGTGCACACATGGCAGAGCGAGCTGCAGGCTTGATGCGCACGGGAGAGCGTCCGGGCGAGAAGGTGCTGGCGGAGAGAGAAACCATTCTGCCCTGGTTTGGTGCCATGCTGGAGCATAATTTTCGCACTACCTTTGAGAGCAAAATCGTCCCAGCCATCCCGCTCTTCGCGGAAATGAACGCCCGTCAGGGATTGGCGGTGGATCTGGGTTGCGGTAATGGTTGGTACCTGCGTGCTCTGCTCGGCAAGTGCGCACAGTTGCGTGGCTTGGGGTTGGACGGTTTTGCGGAAAATGTGCGTCAGGCCAGCGAGCTCGCCGCCAGCGAGGGCTTGGGGGACCGCCTGCAGTTCGCGCAAGGGGATATCCACCAATTTCAATTGCCAGAACGAGCCGATCTCATCGCTATGAACCGCGCCCTGCATCATGTCTGGGAGGAACGGGGAGAGCTAATTGCGCGGCTGCAGGCAGAGCTCCGACCCGGTGGTGCCCTGGTCATCTGGGAGCCTGCCTGGCCCGAGGATACGTCGCTTCTGCGCGAGCCGGCCTATCGCGGCATGGCCTTTCAGAATCTGACGGAGCACGTGCAGGGTAACCATTTTCTGCGTCCGGCAGAAATCGCGGCTGCCCTGAGCGCCGCTGGACTGAAACCCGAGATCCACCCTATCGGCAGCGATGTGGTCGTCGTCGGCCGTCGAACGGAGTGAATAGCGGGGCGTGCATGGTTCGGATTTTATTGCTTCATCTTGCCATTTGATTATCCGTCGCATACGTATCGTCATATACTGTTAAACATAACCTCGTGATGGAGACTATCGTATGCGCAAATTACATGATTACCCCCTCGCCCTGGCCTGCCTCGCGGTATTGTCAGTACCCGTTGCTGCCGATGCCGAGACCATGCTCGTGACTTTTGCTGGTTCCATGGGCAATGTCATGAACCTGCACCTCGGGCCCGCCTTTGCCAAACAGGAGCATGTAGAGTACCGCGGTGATGGTCAGGGGGCCTATGCATTGGCGCATCTGATTGCCGGGCATCAACTCAACCCGGATGTCTTTGTTTCCATCACCCCCGGACCCATCGAAGTACTGATGAAAGCTGGGCTGGCCAAAAAGGCCTATCCGGTGGCAAGCACCCAGATGTGCATTGCCTACAGCCCGAAAAGCCCTTTCGCTAAGGACTTTGCTGCCGGGAACATGCCTTGGTACAAAGTGCTGGAGTTGCCCGGCGCCACCTTTGGGCGCACCGATCCCAAGACCGATCCGCAGGGACAAAATATCGTCTTCACCCTGCAGCTGGCAGAAAAGTATTACCACCAGCCCGGCCTCGCCCAGAAAATTCTCGGGCCCATCGACAATCCCAAGCAGATCTTTACGGAAATGTCTCTCCTGGCACGCCTGAAGAGCGGTCAGATGGCGGCATCTTCCGGCTACCTCAGCGCCGTAAAATCCCTACATTTGCCCTACATAAAACTACCCGTAGAGATCAACCTGAGTGACCCGAGTTACAAGCAGTCCTGGTACGACAAGGCGAGCTTTCGCTTGAATGTCGATGGCAAGGAGAAGACCGTCACGCCACAGCCCTTGGTGTTCTACGCGGTGGTGCCCAGCAACGCTCCCCATCCTGCACTGGGAGAAAAGTTCATCCAGTTCCTGCAAAGCCCGCAGGGACAAAAGATGTTTCGGGAGGACGGGTATAGTGCACCCAAGGGCAACAATCTAGGATAAACGCAAACCTTACCTGGTCCGCAGGAAACGAAACCTTATTTCCCTCTGGATTTCCGCCAGCGGCGCGCGCTGTCGCCATGCAGTCGAACGCCTGGGGCCAACATACGCCGCGCACTCTGGTTGACAGGCATGGTGGCTTCTGGAATAGTACGCCGACCAGAATTTGGGGCCATAGCTCAGCTGGGAGAGCGCTTGAATGGCATTCAAGAGGTCAGCGGTTCGATCCCGCTTGGCTCCACCAATCGAAACAATGGGCTACGAGAGAATCTCGTGGCCCATTTTATTTGGCGGTGCTTCTATGTTGCCGTAATTGGGCATCTTTGTGTCTATCGCGCCAGCTCCGTAAAATAGTGGCACATAGGCCCTCGTGCCGCATGCAGGATACCGATGATGCACAGCCCCTTTCCCTATGGTCATGCCCGCGCCGATCAGTGGCAGGATGCTTTGGCGCAAGCTTTGCAGCTTGCGCGCTGGCAAGATTTTCCCGCCACTCTGGGCTTTCTGTATATCAATGAATCCTTTGAAGGCGCCCTGCCGGAGATTCTGACGACGCTACAAGAACGTACAGGGGTACAGGATTGGGTCGGGTCTGTGGGTATTGGCGTAGCGGCAACGAACACCGAATACCTCGATGAACCAGCGTTGGCATTGATGTTCACCGACTTGCCGCAGGGCGAATATCGCCTGTTTGCTGGCATGGATGCGTATGGCAGTGAGGCCCTGTCCCTGGAGGATGGTCGGCAGGCGGCGTTGGCCTTCGTCCATGGCGATCCGCACTGCCAAGATTTACCCGAGCAGGTACGGCACCTGGCGGCGCGCTGTGCCACGGGGTTTATCCTGGGCGGCGCGAGCAGCAGCCGCGCGCAGGGAGCGCAGATTGCGGGACGAGTGCTGCACGGTGGCCTGAGTGGCGTGGCGTTTTCGGAGCAAATTGCGCTTCGCACGCGTTTGAGCCAGGGTTGCACACCAATCGGTCCAGCGCATCGTATACAGGAGGCGGAACGAAATATCGTTGCCACGCTGGATCGGCGCCCTGCTCTGGAAGTGTTGTACGAGGAAGTGGGAGAGGTCCTGGCGCGCGACATTCGCCGTGCCTCGGGTTTTATTTTTGCTGCGTTGCCGCAGGCCGACTCCGATCAAAGCGACTACCTGGTGCGCAACCTGGTTGGCGTCGATGAGCAAAATGGCCTGGTGGCGATCGGTGACTATGTCGAGTCCGGCGCGCAACTCCTTTTCTGCAAGCGGGATGATGACAGTGCGCGGACGGACATGCAGCGCATGCTTGCCGATCTGCAGGCGCTGGCCGCAGGACACACGGTTCGCGGTGCCGTCTATGTGTCCTGCCTGGGACGCGGGGAAAGTTTGTTCGGAGAGAACTCTGCTGAGTTGCAACTGATTTCCGCAGAGCTGGGCGACGTGCCACTGGTGGGCTTTTTCGCCAATGGGGAAATCTATCGCGATCGCATTTATGGGTACACGGGCGTCCTGACCTTGTTCCTGGGGTAGGGTTCATCAGAAAACGCTCACATATGTTATACTGTGGGCCTCTCAATAGAAGGCGGAGACCGTGGCAAAAGCGGAACGCATTGATCAACGACTGATGAAAACGGGCAAGGGCGCGCGGGGTGCGCTCTATTTTGCCATCGGTCTTGGCCTTCTGGCTGGGTTCCTGATTATTCTGCAGGCTTGGATCCTCGCCCATATTGTCAACGACGTGTCTTTTCATGGCTTGGGCCTCGCCGCGGTATCGGGTTTTCTTGCGGCCTTGCTCGGCCTCTTTGTTTTGCGCGCGCTGCTCTCCTGGGCGGGAGAAATTGTCGCCTTTCGGGCCAGCGCCAGCATCAAGACCCAGCTCCGCCAGGAATTGCTGCAACACCTCTTCGCCCGCGGGCCGGTGGCGTTGGCGGGGGAGCGGGCAGGAGACATTGCCAGTACCCTGATCGAGGGTGTTGAGGCGCTTGAGCCGTATTTTTCTCGTTATCTGCCGCAGATGGCCCTGGTTAGCCTGGTGCCGCTGGCCATTCTGGTCTTTGTCTTCCCGGTGGACTGGATCAGTGGCCTGATCCTACTGATCAGTGGCCCGCTGATTCCGTTTTTTATGGTCCTGGTGGGTTACGCGGCAGAGGCGATCAATCAGCGCCAGTGGCGCCAGCTCCTGCTCATGAGCGCGCACTTTCTCGATACCTTACAAGGGCTGACGACGCTCAAGATCTTTGGCCGCGCCAAGGACGAGATCGAAATTGTCGCCCATATCTCCGAAAACTACCGCCGCAGTACCATGGCGGGTCTGCGCGTGGCCTTTCTGACCTCGGCGGTGCTGGAGTTTTTCGCCAGCCTCTCCATCGCCCTGGTAGCGGTGTCGCTGGGGGCGCGACTCTTGCAGGTGCATGCCAGTGTCGATTTCTATGCGGCCTTTTTTGTGCTGCTGCTGGCGCCGGAGTTTTTTGCACCCTTGCGGGGTCTTTCTACCCACTATCATGCGCGCATGAGTGCCATTGCCGCCGCCAAGAGGATTTTTGAAATCCTGGACGCGCCGGCACCGACGCAAGCGGGCGCCGGCCAGGCATTGCCGGCTTCGTCTGCACCGCTGGCAATCGAGATCGAGGATCTCCATTTTCGCTACGCGCCGGAATATGAGGAGGCACTGGCTGGCCTGACGGTCAATTTTCCGGCGGGCAGCTATACGGCTATTGTCGGTGCCAGCGGCGCGGGCAAGAGCACCCTTGCCAATGCCTTGCTCGGCTTTGTTCAGCCGCAACAAGGCCGCATTCTGGTGGATGGGCAGGATCTGTCCGGCATCGAGAAGGAGTCCTGGCACGCGCAACTGGCCTGGATTCCCCAGAGTCCGCGTCTCTTTTACGGGAGTATCGCTGATAATCTCCGCCTCGCGCGGCCAGAGGCGAGCGATGCCGAGTTAGATCAGGCGGCGCGGGATGCCCATGCGCTCGAGTTTATCGAACATCTACCCCAATCTTGGGATACTCGCATCGGTGACCTGGGGCAGGGCCTCTCCGGCGGGCAGATTCAGCGTCTGGCGCTGGCTCGTGCTTTCCTCAAAAATCCTCGTCTGCTGCTCTTGGACGAGGCTACCGCCAATCTCGACATGGAGAGCGAATCCTTGTTCCTGGACTCCTTGGAGCGGCTGCGGCAAGGGCGCACCGTGATCGTCATTGCCCACCGCCTTGCTACCGCCCAGCGCGCCGAACGTATCGTCGTTCTGGATCGTGGCCGGATCGAGGAGAGCGGCAGCCATGGGGAGTTGTTGGCGCAGGGGGGGGCTTACGCTGGCTTGGTGCAGGCGTATCGGGGGCGGCATGGCAAATAATCGTGATCTCTGGCGCTTGCTGCGCCTCTTTGCGCCCTATCGCTGGTGGATGCTTGGCGGCGCGCTGCTCAGTCTGCTGACCATCCTCGCCAATTTTGGCCTGATGACCTTGTCCGGCTGGTTTCTTGCCAGTGCTGCCTTGGCCGGTCTGGGGGGTTGGGCGACACTGAACCAGTACAATTTCTTCCTGCCGGCAGCGGGGGTGCGCGCCTTCGCCACCACGCGGGTGATTTCCCGCTGGTTGGAACGCATCGTCACCCATGAGGCGACCTTTCGCCTCCTGTCGCGGCTGCGAGTCTGGTTCTATACCCGCATCGAGCCATTGGCGCCAGCGGGGCTGCAGGGCTATCGCTCCGGCGATATTCTCTCCCGCCTGGTGGCGGACATCGACACCCTCAACAACTTTTATCTGCGCGTTTTCACCCCCTTCCTTGTGGCAGGCTTGGCGACCCTGCTCATGGCAGGTTTCTTTGCCCTCTATGCCTGGTCCGTGGGCCTGGCACTCTTCGTTCTACTGGCCCTTACCGGTTTACTGTTGCCCCTCCTCAGCGAGCGCTTGGGGGCGGGCAGCAGTCGCGAGGTGACACGGCTTCAAGCGGAGATGCGTACCCAGGTGATCGACGCCCTGCAGGGGATGGGAGAGATTCTCACCGCCAATGCCGCTGAGCGCGTCCAGGGACGGTTTCTGCAGGAAAATGCCGCCTTGCTCGAGCGCCAGCGGCGCTTGGCTGGGGTGGCAGGCATCGGCACGGCAGGGATGGGCTTCATGGCCAATCTCACCTTGTGGGTGATCCTGCTGCTGGCCATACCGCTGGTTGCGCGTCATACGCTACCCCACGCGGAACTACCCATGTTCGCTCTCGGGACCATGGCGGCCTTCGAGGCGGTATTGGCCTTGCCATTGGCTTTCCAGTTTTTGGGTCAGACGCGGGAGGCGGCACGACGGATCTTTGAAGTGGCCGATACCCCGCCCGCATTTCACGAGGCAGTGGATGCGGTGCCTGCCCCGGAGCATTTCGACATCGAGATCCAGGGCCTTCATCTGCGCTATCCCACGGCGCGTGAGGATGCCCTGCGGGGCTTGGGCCTGCGCATAGGGCAGGGGGAACGTGTTGCCATCCTGGGAGCGACGGGCGCCGGTAAAAGCAGCATTGCCAATCTGCTCCTGCGCTTTTATGACTACCAGAGCGGCTCGGCACGGTTGGGGGGAAGAGAATTGCGGGATTATCCCGGTGACCAATTGCGCCAGTATTTTGCGCTGCTTTCCCAGCGCAGCCATCTCTTCCACAGCACGATACGGGACAATCTCTTGCTGGCCAAGGGCGATGCGGAAGAAGAAGAACTATGGGCAGCGCTGCGCCAGGCCCAGCTTGCAGACTTTGTTGAGGGATTGCCGCAGGGGCTGGACAACATTGTTGGTGAGGGAGGGGTGAATCTCTCGGGCGGGCAGGCGCGGCGTATTGCGATTGCCCGCGCGGTGCTCAAGGATAGCCCAATCCTGATCCTGGATGAGCCGAGCGAGGGTCTGGATGCGGTTACCGAGGCCAAGTTTCTGCAGGATCTGCGTGCCCTGATGCAGGGGCGCACGGTGATCTACATCACCCATCGACTCCTTGGGCTGGAGGACATGGATCGAATCTATGTCTTGGCGGATGGCCAGGTGCGGGAGAGCGGAGCCTATGCCGATCTAGTGGCGCGAGGGGATAGCCTCTTGCATCGTTTTGCCCAGTTCGGCGGTACCCTATTTGATGCCTGATCTAGCCCTGTGATTTTCCGAGCTCGGTGCCCAATATCTGATGCAATAGCTGGTGCGCCGTTGCGGCATTCTGTTGGCACTTGGGGTTGCTTAGGTCATTCACACAATGCAGGGTGCTACCCAAAAGCTGCATGGTTTTTTGCTGCATTGCCGCCTGCTCCCGCACATGTTGCGGACTGCTGGTGAGGCGTGAAACCCCGTAGCCCAGCCCGGACGATAGTACGCTAGCGAGCAAAAATACGAGGAGCTTGCGGCTGAATCCCGGTGGCATGCCGTGGTCGTCCAAGTATCGATGGCCAACCCAGGCAAAAGGGAAATAGCTGACGACTCCGGTGATCAGGCCCCACATTTACGTTAGTTCTCCAGCTTCTGCTGCGAAAGGGGCAGGGCGTAGGGTAGGCTACCCAGGTGTAGCGACGGTCCATCGACCTCGCCCAGATGCAAGGGTTCCTGCTCATTGGCTGCCCGCAATACCGCCAGTGCCACGCTTCCGCTCCCTTGCTGCGCCGCGTTGATCACCAGCCCTACGGCCTGCTCGCCCATGCTGGGAGCAAAGATTTCCTGACCGGGGGCGAGAGCGCTGTCGCTGTGGATCAGGTAGCACTGCCGCTTGAGTGCGCCAAGGTAGTGCGAGCGTGCGACAATCTCCTGGCCGGGATAACAGCCTTTCTTGAAGTTGATCCCGCCCAGTACCTCTAGGTTCAACTCCTGGGGAATGATTTGCTCCGTGCTTGCGGCGGAAATAAAGGCCGTCCCGGCATGGATCGCGGCAGCCCACCAGTCATTGGCGGTAGCATGGTTGGCTCCCGCCGACTCAGCCACTGGCGCGAGCAGGGTGCCGTCCTGCAGCAGAAGCAGTGCAGCCGGTTGTGGCCAGGGGAGCGCCGCCACGAGCGCCGTGCCTGCCGCCCCAGTTGCCGCCTGTAGCTGGGATTGCAGAGCGCTTGGGTCGAGATCCTTGCCCCAGATGCCCCACAAGCTCAGGGGGCTGAGCTCGATCTCTGCCTTGGCCATCAGCCGGAATTTGCGCAAACGTTGCCCGACTTCTTCTGCGAGGTCAGCGGCGAGAAACAGAAAAAGGCCTGCTTCCTCGCGCTGCAGAAAAAAATTGGCAATCATCCGACCCTTGGCAGTGCTGTAACTGCTCCAATGCCCCTCACCCCTTGGCAGGCGCGAGAGGTCGTTGGAGAATTGGCTCTGCAAAAATTTTTCTGCGTCGGGGCCATGGACCTGGATGGCTGCCAAATGTTCGGACAGGGGAGCGTATTGGATTTCCGCCATGGGCTTAGTCTCCGCGAAGAAGTCAATGAAAGAGGGTCATGATAACGCGGGTGTCGACCCGCACCAATCTCTGCCTGCCTTGGCCTTGGGCCGACGCGAGCTGCAGTGGCTGTTGTATGTTCTCCCTTGCCTCGTGGCTGGGCTCGCCAGTTTGTTGACCCTGGCGGTGGACTGGCGTGCGGCGCTCCTGCTGGCTGCGCTGGCGGGGATCTGGGGCGTCCGCTCTTGCCCGTGGACGATGCGCCGCCGTCGCCTGATGCCGCGCTTGCTGCTGCATCGTGGCGGCGATCAAGTGGAACTGCGCTTGCTGAACGGAGAGCGGCACGCTGGCTTGGTCCTGTCTGGGGGTGTCTATGCACACCGCTTCCTGCTGCTTCGCTTTTTGTCCGCAGATGGCGAACAGTTCACGGTTCTGGCGCGCTTTGCGGCAATGGATCCGCGTTGGCGTCGCTGGCGTCTCCATGCCCGACGGCACTGGTCCGCGTCCCATCCCAATCCTGCCGCTGACGCAGATGCTGTGCCTGGGCAGACAGCTCCGGAAAGTCCTGATCGTAATGGCAGCCGCGGGATTCGTGGCGTTGTAGGGCGCCCTGAGTGATCAATAGAGCACTGCGCAGCAGGCTCTGCCATTCCAATGCCATTCTGCTGGACGGCAGGGTCCCAGAGGGCCAGGGAAATTCGTCCTCCCAAGCCTGCAGTTGCGCCAAGGCATCCGCCATGCCGCGTTGTTCGCGGAGGATGCCGACCTGATTCCAGAGGAGGTCCTGGAGCGCCTGGCGTCGTCTGCTGAGGAGTTCCACCGCTATCGGGGGCGCCAACGTTTGCTGTGGGGTTTCCGCGGCCGACAGTGGTGGTAGGGTCGATTGCCCGGCAAGATCGGCATAGACCGAATGGGCGCAGACAATGCACTCCAGCAGCGAATTGCTGGCCAGCCGGTTGGCGCCATGTAACCCTGTACTGGCGACCTCGCCAATGGCATATAGGCCCGGAAGCTGGGTTCTGCCGACGCCATCAACACGGATCCCGCCACAGCTGTAATGCGCCGCAGGAACCACTGGCAGGGGCGTGGTCGCTGGATCATGCCCGCGGCTGCGACAATGCTCGGTGATGGTCGGAAAGTGCTCCGCGAGGAGATTGGGCGAGGCATGGCGCATGTCGAGTTCTACGTGGGTCAAGCCGTGCTGCTGCATTTCGCGAACGATGGCGCGGCTTACCACGTCCCGTGGTGCGAGCTCGCCGCGCGGGTCATATTTTTCCATGAAGCGTTCGCCATTCGGAAGGCGCAGTAGCGCCCCCTCACCACGCAGCGCCTCGCTGAGCAGAAAGGCGGCCTCGCCGGGTTGGTAGAGGGTGGTAGGATGAAACTGGACGAATTCGAGGTCGCGAATTTCGATGCCGGCACGCCAGGCGAGGCTCAATCCGTCGCCTGTGGCCACGCTGGGATTGCTGCTGTGAAGATAGACCTGTCCGAGGCCGCCGCTTGCCAGGATGACGGCGCGTGCCCGCAGGTCTTGCCATTGGCCATTCTCTGTCTGTATCCAGGCGCCGGTGGCGCGGCCTGCAGCCTGCGTCAGGGCCCCCACGATGGTGTTGGGAAGCAGGGTGATGTTGCGGTGTAGCGCCGCAGCGTGGAGCAAGGCCTGGATGATGCTGCGCCCGGTATGGTCGGCGCGATGCAGAACTCGGCGCGCGGAATGTCCGCCCTCCCGCGTGCGCTGCCAGTCCTCACCCAAGCGATCAAACTCGGTTCCCCAGTGCAGCAATCGGGCGATGGCCGCTGGCGCTGCGGCGAGGATCTCTTCTACCTGGGTGGGCTCACAGAGCCCGGCACCGGCGCGCAGGGTATCGGCAACATGCTGTGCCACGGAATCTTCGCCATCTGCCAAAACTGCGGCGATGCCGCCCTGCGCCCAGGCGCTGGCAGACAGTTCCAAGGTGTCCTTGCTGACGACTAGGACTGCCCCGATCTGGGCGAGCTCCAAGGCGCAGGCAAGCCCGGCGCTTCCGGCACCAATGATGAGAAAATCTGTATGCAGCATGGTTGCTCATGATACGATGACGCCCACACTGGTGAAAGGCGCGAGGCCTTTTGCTGGAGCGTGGGCCAGCAGAATCATGCAAAAGGAAATGCCGAATGAGCAAAACGTCAGGGCAGTCCGCCGATGCCGGCAAGGACGGTGGTGCCCAGACAGATCTTCTCCTCGTGCAACGCGTACAGAAGGGCGAACGACAAGCCTTCGATTTGCTGGTGCGAAAATATCAACACAAGGTGATTGCCTTGATCGGACGCTTTGTGCGCCAGCCGGAAGAAGCGGAGGACGTGGCGCAAGAGGCTTTCGTCAAGGCCTATCGCGCCCTGCATAACTTTCGTGGTGACAGCGCCTTCTACACCTGGCTGTACAGAATTGCGGTCAACACCGCCAAGAACCATCTCGTGGCCCAAGGGCGAAAGGTCAGCATCGCCGATGTCGATACCGAGGAAGCGGAACAATTTGACAGCGCCGATGGACTAAGAGAGTACGATACTCCCGAGGGCTTACTGCTTAGCAAGGAAATCGCCCAGCATATCGATGCCGCGCTGAAGGCGTTGCCGGCGGATCTGCGGGAGGCCGTGAGTCTGCGGGAATTGGAAGGCCTGAGCTACGACGAAATTGCGCAGGTAATGGATTGTCCGGTGGGGACGGTACGTTCTCGAATCTTCCGGGCACGTGAGGCGATTGCCAAGGTTTTGGCGCCGTTGTTGGAGCAGAGCAGTCATGAACGATGAAACGAAATCAGCCTTGATGGCGTTCATGGATGGGGAACTGGGCACCTTGTCCGCCCGTCGCATGGCCAACCGTCTGGAACAGGAAGCAGCCCTTCGGGATGCTTGGGAAACGCAATACCGCGTATCGTTCCTGTTGCAACAGGGGCGCGTGGGTGCAGCCCTTGCCCGTCCCGGGTTTGCGGCTCGGGTGCAGGAGGCGATTGCCGCAGAAATGCCTCAGGTCCAGGGCGTGCGGCGCGGTGGGAGCCACTGGCTGGGTTGGTCTTCTGTTGCGGCAGTTACCGTTTTGTCGGCCTCCCTTTTCGTTTTTACGCCTTGGCATGGGGGATCTCCAGCGGGTAACGCAGCGGCGGTAGTGCCGATGACCGCGGCCAGCGCCGCCAGTGAACGCTTCTCCCTGCGCCCAGTGCGCTTTTCTGTAGCATCGGGTCCGCTGATGCGTGCGGATGTCACCATCCAGCGCGACATTCAACGTATCTGGCGTCCAGTGCCGGAGCGCTACCTCGGTTGGGCGCACGAGGAAAATGTGGGTTTCTCGCAGTTCTCTGCTCCGGGTCTGCTGCCGGTGGACTTTCGCGCACAGGAAGGAATTTATACGGGTGCTGGCACTCATCAACATTAATAATCCGCTTTCTGGACAAGCACGGTTCCTCTCGCTACGCTCTGCAGCGGGAGCAAGTGGCGCCTCCCAAAACTAGGGCGCGGGTGCCACTTTCCGAATATTTGCGATAAGAATCGGCCTGTGTGCCGAACTACTGGAGGTTCTGTGCAAGGGAATACTTGGCGTTTGCGGCGCTCACTCGGCGCAATTTCTATTGCTCTGGCACTCATGGGCATGGCGGCTGCACCAACGGCGGCGCTGGCGGCAGGAGCGGATCTGGTTGCCTTGCCGGATTTTACGCCCATTGTGAAGCACTATGGTCCGGCGGTGGTGAATATCAGTACCACCGAGACCAAGGAAGCCCGCCAACCGCAGTCACCATTTCCGCCGAACTCCCCATTTAACCAATTCTTTGCGCCATTCATGGGTCCGGGAGGGCAGGGTGCTCCGGCGCAAAAATATCAGGTGCAGTCCCTGGGCTCTGGTTTTATCGTCAGCCCTGATGGCTATATCGTCACGGCCGCCCACGTGGTGCGTGGCGCGCAGAAAATCATTGTCAGTTTGACCAATCATCAACAGTATCGGGCGAAGCTGGTTGGGCTTTCCAACCGTATCGACGTGGCCCTACTCAAAATCGACGCCAAAAACTTGCCGACGGTGCAAATTGGCGACTCCGGCCGCCTGCAGGTGGGGCAATGGGTATTGGCCGTAGGCGCGCCCTTCGGTTTTGAAAACAGTGTCACGCAGGGTGTGGTCAGCGCAACCTCGCGCCCCCTCCCGGATGATCCCTATATTCCTTTCATTCAGACCGACGTTCCGATCAATCCCGGTAATTCCGGCGGCCCTCTATTCAATATGAAGGGGCAGGTGATTGGCATCAATGACCAGATCTATACCAATAGTGGTGGATATATGGGTCTGTCGTTCTCGATTCCCATCAATGTTGCGATGGATGCCGTCAAGCAACTGAAAATTCATCAGAAGGTGCATTTCGGCTGGTTGGGCGTCATGGTGCAGGACGTCAGCATGGATTTGGCACAATCCTTCCATATGAAGGAACCAATGGGCGCGCTGGTTTCTCAGGTAGAGCCCGGTGGACCCGCCGCGAAGGCGGGCTTGAAGCCCGGCGATGTCATTGTCTCCTTCGACGGTCAGCCGATCTATAACTCCGCGCAGCTCCCACCGCTAGTAGGGGCCTTGCCAGCGGGTTTCCAGGCCAAGGTCGGGATTATCCGGGATGGCAAGGCGATGACGCTGCCCATCACGGTAGAGAGCCTTCCCAGTACGATGGAAGACCAGACGGGCGAAGCGCAGCAGGAGAAGGCGCCGGAGCAAAAGGGTAGCGTGGCGCGCATGAAGATCCAGGTTGGTCCGCTCAGCGCCGCCGCCCGGCAGCAGCTCGACGTGTCTTCTGGCGTCTTGGTGCTTGGGGTGGCCAATGGGCCTGCGGCGCTGGCAGGAATTCGTCCAGGTGACGTGATCTTGCAGGTGGCACAGCAGCCGGTGCAGAACGTGAGCCAGTTGCAGAAGATGGTGGCGGCATTGCCGGCGGGGCAACCGGTCCCCGTGCTCATTCATCGCCGCGAAGGGAATTTTTACGTTGTTCTTTCGCTGCCTCGGTGATTCATGAGGCATTTCGGGGGATGGCAATTCGCCATCCCCTTTTCTATTGAGACTTGGGTGCATGAGCACAGCGCAAGAAAGAATTCGTAATTTCTCCATCATCGCCCACGTCGATCATGGCAAATCCACCCTCGCCGACCAATTCATCCGTCTTTGTGGCGCTCTCAGTGAGCGGGAGATGGCGAGCCAGGTGCTCGACAGTATGGATATCGAGCGTGAGCGCGGCATTACCATCAAGGCGCAGAGTGTGCGCCTGCAGTACCATGCCGACAACGGGCAAGACTACATCTTTCATTTGATTGATACGCCGGGGCATGTCGATTTTTCTTACGAAGTCAGTCGTTCCCTGGCGGCCTGCGAGGGGGCGTTGCTGGTGGTGGATGCGTCCCAGGGCGTGGAGGCACAGAGTGTCGCCAATTGCTACACTGCCATGGAGCACGACCTGGAGATCATCCCAGTCTTGAATAAGGTCGATCTTCCTGCGGCCGATCCCGATCGGGTGCAACGCGAGATCGAGGAAATCGTTGGCTTGCCAGCTACCGATATCATTTTGGCCAGCGCCAAGGAAGGACGGGGCATCCGCGCGATCCTGGAGCAGGTGGTGCGCGATATTCCTCCACCGCAGGGCGATCCCGAGGCACCCCTGCAGGCGCTGATCATTGATTCCTGGTTCGACAACTACGTCGGTACGGTGGTCTTGGTGCGGGTGGTCAACGGCAGTCTGCGCAGTGGTCAACGCATCCGCACCATGGTCGGTGGGAAGGAATACGTCGTCGAGAAGACGGGCGTCTTTACCCCCAAGGCGCTGATGATCCCCGCCTTGGAGACCGGCACAGTGGGTTTCGTCATTGCTGGCATCCGCAGTATCGAAGGCGCGCGGGTAGGCGACACCCTGACCGATGCAGCGCGGCCCGCCGATGCGCCTCTGCCTGGTTTCCGCGAAGTGCAGGCGCAGGTGTTTACCGGCCTGTATCCCATCGATTCGGCAGATTACGAGCGTTTTCGCGAGGCTCTGCAGAAACTGCGTCTGAATGACGCGGCTCTGCAGTTTGAACCGGAAACCTCCCAGGCACTGGGTTTTGGCTTTCGCTGCGGCTTTCTCGGCCTGCTGCACATGGAAATCATCCAGGAACGATTGGAGCGAGAATACCAGCTCGATCTGCTGAGTACCGCCCCGACGGTGGTCTACGAAGTCGAAAGCACCGACGGCGAAATTCTGCACTTGTCCAACCCAGCCGATCTGCCCCCCGTAAACCGCATCCGCGAGATCCGCGAGCCGATGATCCGGGCCAACATCCTCACGCCCGATGGCTATCTCGGTCAGGTGATCACCCTCTGCGAGGAGCGCCGGGGGCGGCAGATCAACCTGCAATTTACCGGCGGTCAAGTGATGGTTACCTATGAACTGCCTCTGAACGAGGTGGTCCTCGACTTTTTTGATCGGTTGAAATCCGTCAGTCGTGGCTATGCCTCCATGGACTATGAATTCTCCCGTTTTCAGGGCGGCCCCCTGGTGAAAATGGATATTCTCATCAATGGCGAAAAGCTCGATGCTCTTTCCTGGATCGTGCATCGCGACTTCGCCGAGCGTCGTGGGCGGGAACTAGCAGCGCGTTTGAAGGATCTGATCCCCCGACAGATGTTTGAGGTGGCCATTCAGGCAGCCATCGGCGCCAAGATCATTGCCCGGGAAACCGTCAAGGCGATGCGCAAGGATGTATTGGCCAAGTGTTATGGTGGTGACATTACCCGCAAGCGCAAACTCCTCGAGAAGCAGAAAGAGGGGAAAAAGCGGATGAAGCAGGTGGGTCGGGTAGAAATCCCCCAGGAGGCCTTTTTGGCCATTTTGCAAAGCGATAAGAGAAGCTGAGCGCGTAACGACGGAACGAGGAAAGGCGCATGGATTTTACCCTTGGATTGTTTTTGGCGGTGGTGGCGACGGGGCTGATCTGGTTTGTTGATCGCTTCCTGCTGCGTCGCCGCCGTACTGCCGAGGAAAAGGTCCCGGTCGTGGTGGATTATGCGCGCAGTTTTTTTCCCGTATTGTTGGTAGTCTTTCTGGTGCGGGCCTTTGTGGTAGAGCCCTTCCAGGTGCCCTCGGGGTCCATGCTGCCTACCATCCGCGTCGGCGATTTTCTCTTGGTCAACAAATTCACCTGGGGCCTACGTCTACCGTTGATCCACACCGATCTGACCCAGGGTAACCCGGTGCAGGCCGGGGATATCATGGTCTTTCGTTATCCCAAAAACCCGCGTATCGATTACATCAAGCGGGTCATCGGATTGCCTGGCGATACCATCGAAGTCAAAGGGAACGACCTTTATATCAACGGAAAACTGGTTCCACAAAAATATGTCGGCACCTTCAATTATCGACCGGAAGGGCAGGGCGAGAGTGGTATGGTCATCCCCACCAAGGAATATGCACAGACCATAGGCGGCCATACCTTCCATATCATCGAATTCGATACCCCAGAAGCGCATATGGATTTTGGCCCGTATACCGTGCCATCCAATTGTTATTTCATGATGGGGGACGACCGGGATAATAGTGATGATAGCCGTTTTTGGGGCTGTACGCCGCGCCGCAATATCGTTGGTAAGGCCATGTTCATTTGGTTTTCCTGGGACGCCGAAACCTGGTCTGTCCGCTGGCATCAAATCGGGCGTGCCCTCGATGGCCCGCAGAACTAAATCTCACGCTCCAGATTGCAAAGCTTTGGCTTCCGTCTAATTGCCAAGTACGGGTTCCGCGCGAGGGAAGACAATGTTGGGCATACAGAACCGCGAGGCAGGTATTGGCCTCATTGGGGCAATCTTTTGGATTGTGGCGTTGGCCATCGCCGTGAGCTTAGTGGTGAAGGTGGGCCCCATTTACTACGACAATCTCTCGCTGCAAAATATCCTGCAGGATCAGGCACGTCATGCAAGCCCCTCGGAATCTGCCGGAGAGATTGTCTATGACCTGCAAGATCGCCTCAATGTCGCAATGATCAAAATCAACCCTCAGGATATCCAAATCATCAAAAATGGTGACGCGCCGGTGCAGATCGTGGCCAACTATGAACGCGTGGTGCCTTTGGTCGGGAATATCAGTCTACTGCTGCGTTTCCACACCCATAGCTGAAGTCTGGCAGCGCCGCTCGCTCTGGTTGACAGAAGGGGGAAGCACGCCGTAAGATGCGCGACACGTTGCGGGAATAGCTCAGTGGTAGAGCACAACCTTGCCAAGGTTGGGGTCGCGAGTTCGAGCCTCGTTTCCCGCTCCAACTACCAGGGAAAGGCTTCTTTCCCTTTTTCTTTCTGGCTGGGTGGCAGAGTGGTTATGCAGCGGCCTGCAAAGCCGTGTACCTCGGTTCGATTCCGGGCCTAGCCTCCAATAAAATCATTTAGTTGCGAAACTTGCATTGGAATATTCCCACCAAGCGTAATGATATGGAATCTGCCACAGTATTGGTAACTGGTAGTACCGGCTTTACCGGGCGCTACCTTCGGCAAGTCTTGGAACAACGTGGCTACCGCGTGGTTGGGCTCTGCTCCCTTGCCGGTGTAGACCCGGGGCAGTGGGTTGCGAATCTCACGGATGCCGAAAGTCTGCGGCGGGTGGTGCAAAAGTTGCAGCCCAATTATGTGATCCATTTGGCCGCGATAGCCTTTGTGGGCCATGGCGACCCGCGTGCGTTCTATGATATCAATCTCTTCGGCACCCTGAACCTTATGTCCGCGTTGCAGGACCTGCCCAAGCTCGAACGTGTGGTGGTGGCGAGTTCGGCCAATGTCTACGGCACGCCTGAGGTTGAGCTGATTGATGAGTCCGTCTGTCCCAATCCGGTCAATCATTACGCCTGCAGCAAATGGGCGATGGAACAGATGCTGCGCAGTAGCTTCCGTCGCTTACCGCTGGTGATCGTTCGGCCCTTCAACTATACGGGGGTCGGGCAAGATCTCCAGTTTCTCATCCCCAAGATCGTCGCCCACTTTCGCCGAAAGGCAGAGACTGTGGAGCTCGGGAATCTGGACGTAGCACGGGATTTCTCGGATGTACGAGATGTCGCGGCCTGCTACGCCGATCTGTTGCAGGCATCTGATGCCACAGGGCAGACCTTGAACATCTGCTCGGGCCGGGCTTATGCCTTGCGCGAGGTACTGGAGATGGCGACGGAGATTACGGGGCATCATTTGGACGTACGAATGAACCCGGCCTTCGTCCGAGCCAACGAAGTCCCGCGACTCCTGGGGAATGCCGACCGGCTACGGCGATGCATTGGCCATAGTCCCAGCACTCCGTTGCGTTCCGTACTGGAGTGGATGTTTGAAAGCGAGGAGCCTGGCATAGTACCAGTGGGTGGGGCTGTGACCAGGCAAAGAGCTCTTATGCCTTGAATGATTGGGCGGATAGCGATGACGCAGAAAATCACGATTCAGGTCAATGGATTGCAGCAGATGCTTCCGGCGGGAAGCAATGTGCTTGCCTTGCTGGATATGCTCGCTCTTACGGGCAAGCGGGTGGCGGTGGAGCGCAACGGCGGCGTGGTGCCGCGCAGTGAACAGGAAAGCACCGTCTTGCTGGAGGGCGATCAGATTGAGGTCATTCGTGCCGTGGGCGGCGGATAGCGGTATAGTATCTGCTGGTTTTCGCTGTAGGTTGAGATGTCATGGCAGACCTGTTGCAGATTGGCAGTCGCAGTTTTCACTCCCGTCTCTTGGTGGGAACGGGAAAATATAAGGATTTTCAGGAAACCCGCACGGCGTTGGATGCCGCTGGCGCAGAGATTGTCACCGTTGCCCTGCGTCGGGTGAATCTCGGCCAGCATGCGGGAGAGGAAAATCTTCTCGATCATCTTCCGGCCGAGCGTTTTACCATCCTGCCCAACACCGCCGGTTGCTACACCGCAGAAGACGCCGTTCGCACCTGCCGGTTGGCGCGGGAGTTAGGGGATTGGACCCTGGTCAAGCTGGAAGTAATTGGCGATCCGCAGACCCTGTTTCCGGACATGCGGCAAACCTTTCAGGCCGCTGAAACCCTGATTGCCGAGGGTTTCGAGGTCATGGTCTACAGCAATGACGATCCGGTGGCCTGCAAGGCCTTCGCGGAAATGGGCTGTGTCGCGGTCATGCCCTTGGCTGCGCCCATCGGCTCCGGGCTGGGGATTCGGAATCCCTACAACCTCCGCATCATTCTTGAGCAGGCGACGGTGCCGATTCTGGTGGACGCCGGAGTGGGGACGGCATCGGATGTGGCCGAGGCCATGGAACTCGGCTGCGATGGGGTTTTACTGAACACGGCCATTGCTGGGGCAAAGGATCCGGTGCTCATGGCCGAGGCGATGCGCTTGGGGGTAGAGGCTGGACGGAAGGCCTATCTGGCGGGGCGGATGCCGCGCCGTCTCTATGCCAATGCCAGCAGTCCCTTGGAAGGAACCTTCTTTTGAGCCCGGAAGATGCCTTGGAGTATGCGCGCCAAGCCCCCCTCGACCGCGACTATTTGGAGTCCATCGAGCGCTTGGTCATGGATCAGGTCCCCTTGGGCACCCCCCCTGCCTATGCCGAAGACTGGGAGGAGACGGAGCGCTTGATTGCCCGTCTCGCGGATCGTGGCGTGGGCACGCGCCTGGAGCATGTCTTTGACGAGCAGGGAATGCGCTGGCGCGTTTATCTCGATTGGCAGGATCCCATCAGTTTCGAGTGGCAGATGGTCGAGGTCGACGAGAGCAATGCGGCCCGCGCCGTTACCCGTGCCTCGCTGGTTTGGTTTTACCAGCAGGAGCTGAGCGCCGCCAATGCCCAGCCGCCCGACCCGTGGTCCTATTTCGAGGTGGTGGAGCGTTTGAGCATGATCCGTGAGCTCTTCAATCGCTCCCTGGAAGAGCATCCCGTGCTGGGCGCCGAAGCGGAGCTGCAAAAGCGCTTTCGTGAAGCACAGGAAAAACTCAACGCGCTGTATGAACTTGCCGGGCAGATTTTTGACCAGCGTCTCGACGGCCCCAAGCCCGGGACCATGCACTAGCTCGGCATGCGTATCCACATCCTCGGGATTTGCGGTACCTTCATGGCCAGTCTGGCCCTACTGGCGCGCGCGGCGGGGCACAGCGTAACGGGAGTGGATGCGCAAGCGTATCCACCGATGTCAGATCTCCTCGCCCGCGAGGGGATTGCCGTGGAGGAGGGATACGATCGCGATCTCCCCAATCCGCCTCCGGAGCTGATCGTCATTGGCAACGCCCTGTCGCGCGGAAATCCTCTGGTCGAGACCGTGCTACGTCGGGGCTTGCCCTATCGCTCCGGTGCCGAATGGCTCGCGCAAGAGATTCTGCAGGGGCGTTGGGTATTGGCGGTGGCAGGCACCCACGGCAAGAGCAGTACCAGCGCCATGCTCGCCTGGATTCTGGAATATGCCGGCTTACAACCCAGTTTTCTGGTGGGTGCGGAACTCAACAATTTTGCCAGCTCGGCGCGACTTACGGAGAGCCCTTTTTTCGTCATTGAGGCAGATGAATACGACACTGCTTTCTTCGACAAGCGGGCCAAGTTTGTTCATTACCATCCACGCACCCTGATCTTGAACAATCTCGAGTATGATCACGCCGACATTTACCCGAATCTCGCAGCGATCGAGACCCAGTTTCATCACTTGCTCCGCACCGTGCCCGATGATGGTCTGATTCTGCGTCCAGCCGATGACGCCGCCTTGGAGCGGGTTTGGCAGCGGGGCCATTGGACGCCTGATCTGCTGTTTGCCGATACGGAGGGCTGGCAGCTTCGACTGGAGTCTGCCGATGCCAGCCAGTTCTCGATCTGGAGCGGGGCGCAATGGCAAGGCGAAGTGCGCTGGCAGGCCATGGGGGAGTTCAACGCGCAGAATGCCCTTGCTGCCGTCCTGGCTGCCCGCCATGCCGGGGTGCCGGTGGCCACCAGTTGCGCCGCCCTGGGAGAATTTCGCGGTCTGCGACGTCGTCTGGAGTTGCGCGGAGAAGTACAGGGGGTTGCTGTCTATGATGACTTTGCCCATCATCCTACCGCGATCGCCAAGACCTTGGCTGCCCTGCGTAGCCACGTCGGGCCCGAGCGCCGCATCCTCGCAGTACTGGAGCCCCGTTCCAATACCATGAAGTTGGGGGTTCATGCCGAAACCCTCGGCCCCAGCCTGCACGGGGCGAATGCAATTTTTTTGTATGCGCCGAAGGAAATCACCTGGGACGCCAGACGGGTTGTCTCGGCAACGGCGCATGTGCATCAGGATATTGGGCAGCTCGTCGCCGACATCGCCAACTACGCAACCCCAGGGGACCAGATCCTGGTGATGAGTAACGGTGCTTTTGGTGGTATCCATGAGCGCTTGCTCGCCGCCTTGGAGGAACGCCAATGAGCCGTGTCCAACGTCGTCGCTTGGGGCTCGCCATGACCGGTGCTTCGGGCGCTCTCTATGGCCTACGTTTGTTACAGCATTTGCTCGCCAGTGATGCCGACGTGCATTTGGCCGTCTCGGCGGCAGCGCGGGTGGTGTTGCGGGAGGAGCTCGGCTTGCAGTTGCCTAGTCGTCCAGAAGAGTTAGCCGCCAGTCTGCGGGCCGAGCTGGGATCGAGCAGCGGGAAACTGACCGCCTATGCCCCGGAGGATTGGTTTTCGCCGTTGGCCTCCGGCTCGAACGCGCCAGAAGCGCTGGTCATCTGCCCTTGTTCTGGCGGCAGTCTAGCCGCAATCGCGCAGGGTATCTCCAACAATCTCATCGAACGCGCCGCCGATGTGATGTTGAAGGAGGGCAAAAAGCTCATCCTTGTACCGCGAGAGACCCCGGTCTCGGCCATTCATTTGGAAAACATGCTCAAGCTGGCACGACTCGGCGTCTGCATCTTACCCGCCAGCCCCGGCTTTTATCATCGTCCGCAAAGCATGGACGACCTCGTCGATTTTGTGGTTGCGCGTATCCTTGATCAACTCTCCATTGAACGGCATATCGGTCCGCGCTGGGGGGCTACTGCAACCATCCCAGCAGGGGATTGACCAAAGCGGCTTGGGGAAGCACACTGGCCTGCATTGCAGTTGTGATGCAGAGGCTAGCATAATGCTGGTCAGTTTCGGCAAATCATTCCTACTTTGGCACGTCTTGCAGCAAATGCTCGCCACGCGTGCCATGGAAAAAGTCGCGTACGTAGGGATCGTCCACTTGCGCGACTTCCTGCAACGGGCCGATGCTGAGTACCTTGCCGCCGGAGAGCACCGCAACGCGATTGGCGGTGGCGGCAATGCTCTCCAGATCATGACTGATCATCACCACGGTCAAGCCAATGTCTGCCTGGATCTGGCGTAACAACTGATCAAAGTCGGCAGCGGCAATGGGATCGAGCCCGGAGGTAGGTTCATCCAAAAACAGGATCTCCGCGTCCAGAGCCAAGGCACGGGCCAGGGCAACGCGCTTGACCATGCCGCCCGACAGCTCCGCCGGCAGTTTATCGGCGTCCTCGGGCTGCAGACCGACCATGTTCAATTTCAGCGCCACCAGGGCACAGATGTCTTCCTTACGAAAACCGCCCCACTCCCGCAGCGGGAAGGCAATGTTCTCGAATACCGTCAGGGCGCTGAACAGGGCACCCAACTGAAACAAGACCCCCCAGCGCTGCCGCAGGGCGCGTCCGGCCCTGCCATCCAACTGCTGGAGGGACTGGCCAAGGACCTCGATCCTGCCCTCGGCAATGGGATTGAGGCCAATGATACTGCGCAGCAGCGTGGTCTTGCCGCTGCCGCTGCCGCCGACAATGGCGAGAATCTCGCCCGCCCGTACCTCCAGATCCAGGTGACGATGAATCCAGCGGCTACCAAAGCGGGTGCCCAACTCGTGACAGCGGATAACGATCTCGTCGCTCATGCGGGAGCCAGGCCAACATCGGCAAACAGAATAGCGAGAATGGCATCGATGACGATGACCAGAGTAATCGACAAGACTACGGAGTTGGTGGTTTCTCGACTCAAGCTATTGGTGTTGGGCTGCACGCGCAGGCCGTGGTAGCCGCTCACCCAGGCGATCAAGATACCGTAGAGCACGCCCTTGACGACCCCCAGCCAGAAATTGAAGGAGGGTACCATCACCGGCAGCTCGCGCAGAAAAAAATCGGGGCTGATATTGAGGCTGAAATTGGAGACCAGGAGCGCGCCAAAGATCCCCACCAGATCCGTCCAGATCACCAGCAAGGGCATGGTGATCGCGAGGGCAATCACCTTGGGTAGGATCAGCCGCTGCACTGGGGACACCCCAAAGGTCTGCAGGGCATCGAGTTCCTGGGTCACGCGCATCGCGCCGATCTGTGCGGTGAAAGCCGATCCCGAGCGCCCGGCAATGATGATGGCGGCAATCATTGGGCCAAACTCGCGCAGAATGCTGATGCCAGCAATGCTGATCACATAAATGTTGGCCCCATAACTGGCCAGGGTGGGTGCCGACTGGTAGGTGATGACGATACCAATCAAAAAGCCGATGAGAGAAAGAATCGGCAGGGAATCCGGGCCGGTCCTGACGATGGTTGCAGAAATCTCTTTCCAGGGAAAATGGGCCGGGCGCGCAAGGGCATAGAAAAACTCCTGCAGGAGATTGCCCCAGAGCAGGAAGAGCCCCCATAAATCCTGCAAAACAGCTACGATATGCCGCCCAAGTTGGTCGAGGACGGCGAAAAGTCCAGGAACACGGTGCTTGGGCTGCAGGGGCTGGATGTGCGCCAGTCGTTCGAACAAAGGGCGATGCTGCGCGCGCAGTTGCAGCTGCTCGGGGAAATGCCGTCCCCAGCAGCGCCAGAGCAAAAGCGCCCCGAGGTTATCGAGTTTGTCGACCTGCTCCAGGTTCCAGTCTTTGCCGGCACCCAGCCGCGCCAGCTCCTCTTGCACCCGTGTCAGTCGGCCCGAAAGCTGGAGCAGCGTCCAGGCGCCTTGCAGGTACAGCGTATCATTATCGAGATGCCAGCTTGCGGTGCTTGCTTTTTCTGGGCTGGCGCTGCTCATGTCCTGGGCTATACTCGCAAATCATTGGGCTGCGGATCATTATGCATGCTGCACAGGCTTTCCCCAAATCTGCGTCGTCTTTTACTGTCGCTGACTCTGATGCTGAGTCTCTCGGCCTGCGCGACAGCGCAGCAGCGCCCGCAAGTGACCCTGCAAAATTTGCAGATTCAACATTTGAATCTATTTTCGCAAACCTTTCTGGTGCGTCTGCTGGTGAGCAATCCCAACGCGTCTGCCTTGGCCTTTCGTGCCGGAGAGCTGCGCCTCCTGGTTGATAGACAGCAGATCGCTCAGGGGCTCCTCAGCCAGCCGCTGCAGATCCCGCCATATGCCAGCAAGGAGGTCAGTGTCCCAGTGCATGCCAATTTGTTTGCCAGCGCAACGCACTGGTCGCAGTGGTCGGCGCAGGGAAGCATCCCCTACGAGCTGCAAGGATATCTGCTTACCGATACCCTGGTGCCGATACGGGTTCCGATTCGCGTACGTGGGGTGTTGCATTTGCCGAGTCTTCCCGCCACTGCAGGCGCGCCATGAGGGGAAGATGGTCGGCGCGTTGTTCGGCGCAGGTCCACACCGATTGAAAGCGCAGTTCCTCACTAATCAAGATATGATCGAAATGCCACTGTGGCGACCAGCTGGGAAAGGTGGCTGGTTGCGTGTCGGGGGATTGCAGGCCGCCCTCATCGTGCAGCAAGCGCATTTCGCTTGAGGCCCGCCCACAGTTCAGATCACCAAGCAGAATGGTGGGTGTGCTGCTGCGCAGAAAGGGCAGGAGCTGACGGACCTGGCGGAGGCGGCCGGGTTTGGTTAGGGCGAGGTGGGTGATCAGCACCTGCAGTGGCTTCCCCCCGACCTCTATGCGCGCACGCAATACGCCGCGCCCCTTGAGGGTACCCTGGAAGGCGTGCCGCTCCACCTCTTGGATGGGCCAGCGCGAGAGCAGACTATTGCTGTGCTGAGCAATGTCTCCCCAGTCGCGCGTGCGCTGCTGGGTCCAATAGGGCAGACCACTGCGCTCGGCCAAAAACGCTGCCTGATTGAGATATCGGCTGCGAAAGGAACCTGCATCCACTTCATTTAAGCCGACGATATCCATGCCGCTCACACTGGCGGCGATTACTTCCAGATTGCGCAGACTCTGTTGATGCGGAAGCAAATAGCGCCAGCTATGGGACAGCACATGATGCTGACGCTGAGAACCGATGCCGACCTGGGCATTTTGGGTGGCAACCAAAAAGCTGTGCTGCTCAGTCACCATGGATGGCTAAATCCCAGGGTTTGCCTTCCTGATCCTCGACGGCCAGGGTGAGCACGCCCTTTTCTGCCTCCGCCATGCGAAATCGCCAGAGCGCCGTGCCCACTGGTTCCGATATCCGGCCAAAACGAGCAAAGGGCCGCTCCTGCGTTGCCTGCAGGCTTCGCTGTAGCGTGGGCCAGTCGCTGTCGCTGCCCAAGTACAGGGAATATTGATTCCCGCTCTGCGCAACCCAGCCGTCCCCTTTGCCGGATTGCAGCGCAGTGAGGAGCGCCTGCGCCAAGGTTCGGGAAATCGTCAGGCTTGGGCGCAGCTCGGGCATTGCGGATCCTTGTGTAGTGTAATGGTGCGGAAGTGCAGATCCAGGGCGTCTACCAGCAACAGCTTGCCAGACAGTGGGGACGCTTGGCCGACGAGCAGACGGATCGCCTCCAGTGCCTGCAGGCTGCCGAGCATGCCGGTCAGGGCGCCCATCACCCCCAGCGTGGCGCAGCGATCTTCTTCCTCCTCACTGCTCCCTTCCGGATACAGGCAGGCATAGCAGGGGGCGTTGGGTGAACGAAAATCAAAAACCGCCAGTTGCCCGCTCCAGCGAATGGCGGCGGCGCTGACCAGCGGCGTGCTGCGCTGCCAGCAGGCCCGATTCACCGCATGGCGGGTAGGGAAGTTGTCACTACAATCGAGCACCAGGTCATAGTCCGGCAGATGGTGGCGCAGGAATTCCGTAGTCGCCGCCTGCGCATAGGTCTGGATCTGCACACCCTGGTTGCTTGCCCGCAGATGCTGGGCGGCGGCCTCGACCTTCGCGGTCTCGATATCGGCCTCCGTAAAGAGAATCTGTCGCGGTAGATTGCTGAGGGACACGGTATCGGGGTCACATAGGCCCAGGGTGCCAATTCCCGCACCCGCGAGATAGAGGGCAGCAGGGCAACCGAGTCCTCCCATGCCAACGATCAATACTCGCGCCGCAGCCAGCCGCTGCTGACCGGCAAGGTCGATCTCCGGCAGTAGGATCTGTCGGGCATAGCGCAATAGCGCCGCATCGTCCAGCTCAGGACTCATTGTAGAAGTCATAGTCGATACGATTATCGCTGACGTCCATGCCCGGTTTTGCCACCAAGCTGCCACCCTCCCGGCGCAGGTAGAAGTGATAACGCTCGCGAATGCAGTCCATCATCCACAGCAGCTCGCTTGGGTGTCCAGGACCTTTGCCTTGCACGAGATGACGCAGATACATGCCATCCTCGTCCACTTTGATGAAGAGGGGCACGGGGAGATCCAGTGGCAGGACTTGGCGATGCACGACCCAATCCATGGGAGAGAGGGGGCTGCTCGGCGCGATGCGAATGTCGACGCGGAAGTGGCCGCCGCCCCCCGGCTGTTTCAACAGTTCACTGAAGTAGCCCTCGGGAAAACCCGCGTGGACGATGATGCTGCGCCGGGCAAAGCGGGTGAAAAAACGTTCCAGGAGAGAATCAGAATTGGCTGGCATAGGGAAATGGTAGTGCAGCGCGGGCAAAAGTGCATCCCCCGCCCAACTACGCAGGGTCTATTACACTAACGCAACTTTCTCTACTGCAATCCCATCTGCAGACGACCACCATAGCCTGTCAGTTCCAGATAACCTGTCCCGATCTGTTTCCCTTGGGCTAGCGCATGGACGGCACCCTCCCAGTACACGCTGCCAGTGCTGCGCGTAGCAATGAATTCTTGGTTATTCATCAAGGGCTCGAGATCGAAGTGTAGGCCGGGAATTTGCACCTGCCAGGCTACAGGATAGCGGTTGCCAGTCTGAGGTGACTGCCAGAAGCGCAAGGGATGGAGCTGGATCTGGCCAGGACGGAGATATTGCACGGTTCCATCTGCGTGGCGCCAGGTTCCCGCCAGCCATAATGCCTTGCCATCCGCTTTGCGCATCTGGAACAGCATCAGGGCCGCACCGTGGGCCAGGTTGATGCCCATCCAATCCCAGCCGACTGCCTTCTTCGGCAGGTATGCCGCGGACCACTCATGATCGAGCCAGGCCGTGCCCTGGACGGATTCCGTTTCATGTTCAATGCGCAGCGAACCGTCCACCGCGAGTTGCGGGATGCTGTAATAATAACTGGCGTTTTGTGGATCGGGCCCCTTCTGACTCACCCCCTCTGGCCCCTCCAGCAAGGGCGGTTGCGTGAGATGAAAGTGCAGATCATAGGCAATCTGACGGCCATCGATCCGCGCCAGAATCTCTTTGCCCTTCTGGCGCAAAGACCAGTGCTCGATCCAGACATCGGTGCGATCTTTGTCAGCTCCGGCAAGCCCCAAACCGCCGCGGGCGATGCGTTGTGCAGTCAACAGATGGCCAATACGGGGGTCGCTGATGGCCGCTTGGGCAAAATAGATTTGCCGGGGATTGAAGGCACTGGGGTTATCCCAGACCGTCGGCGGACGCAGACGAAAAAAGGTGATCTGAAAACCAAGTTGCTGGCCACTCTTGCTGTGTAAATGGCCGGTGATGTACCACCACTCCAGGGGGAAGAGCGAATGGCTGCCATAGGCATTGGGAAAATGCAGCGGGTCGCTCGGGCTGACGCGAACTTGTGGGGTAGGTAGCTGCGGCAGTTGCGCCGGCGCTGGCGCAGCCAGCGCCACCCAGGGCAGGGCCAGGATGCAAAGCGGCAGGAGCCTTTTACTCGTCATGTAACAGTTCCGTTTGTTGGCCCATCACCTTGCGCGCCGACCACAGCATGGTGAAGGTGCTGGCCAGAAGCAGGGCCGCTGCCATGATGGTGAGCTGCACACAGGGCAAATGGAAACCCATCTGCCAGTGAAAGGAGAGGGGATTCACCCGCTCAATTAGGATGAGGCTGATCAGCAGACCGAGGCCCGAGCCCAGCACGATCCCAAACAGGGAGAGGAGGATCCCCTCACCCAACAACAAACGCAAGACGTCGCGCCGCCGCAAGCCCAGGCAGCGCAGCAGGGCAAATTCCTGCCGTCGCAACAGGGTCTGCGCACCAAAGCCATTGCTTACCCCCAGTAGGCCAATGACGATAGCGACCGCCTCCAGGGCATAGGTAGCGGCGAAGCTCTGGTCAAAGATCTGCAGACTCCGCTGCAGGATTTCTCCTGGGGTAGCAATTTGCCAGTGCGAGCTGGTTGGATATTGTTGCCGCAGCTCTGCAAGTACGCTGTCGAGTTTTGCCCCAGGTGCCAACCAGAGGGCAACACCATTGATTCTGGAATCGCCTGTCCAGCGCCGATAGGTGTCGATGGGAACGGAAATCGCCCCCTCCTGGTAGGCATAATCGCGGTAAATGCCGGCGATGCGCACGTGCTCGCCGTGTGGGCCGATGGGCAGAGTAACAACCTGCCCAGCCCGCCAGTGGCTCAAGCCCGCCAGAATCTCAGAAATCCAGATCGGCGGCGGACCCTGCGGGTCGGCAGGTGCCGAGCGCAGGATTTGCAGGGTGCGTCCGGGATGCTGAGGGTCCATGCCGCGGGCTAGCAGGGTGACGGGCGGTCGCTGGGGTAGTAGGGCAAGCTCTGTCTGGCGCAGGCGGGAGCAGCGCTCAACCCCCGGTAAGTGGCAAAGCTGTGCTCCAGACCCCGCCGGAAGCCATTCCTGTTTGCTGGCGCCTGCCTGCACATAGATATCGGCGCGGAGAATATCGCGCAGCCAGTCGGCCACAGAGTCGCGAAAGGAGCCCACCATCACCGCCATCGCCACGACCAGGCTAAAGGCCACCACAATGGCAGCCAGGCTGCGGCTGGCGCGGCCTGGATTGCCGCGCAGCTGTTCGGCCACCAGTCGCAGCAGGACCGTTTGCGGCAGAGGTAGGAGCCGGGAGAGGAGGGCAAGCAGGCCTGGTAACAAGAACAGTGTGGCAATCAGCAGTACGGCGATGGCGCTATAGGCGGCATAGGGAATGCCGCCCCAGGCCGGCAGCAGGGCGGCAATCCCGGCCACGATCAACAAGAGCAGGGCGATGCCGAGATGCCCCGACGCGATCTCCTCCTCACTGCCGTTGCCCAGAATCCGTACTATAGGCAAATGGCGACCGCTCCAGGCTGGCCAGAAGGCGCCGAAGAGGGCAGCGCCCAGGCCGGCCAGGGCAAAGCTCGCCCAGAGCCCCGGATAGGCGTGCAAAACCGAGTTAGCGCCAGAGAAATAGCCCGCCCCCAGATTCCCTCCCATTTTGGCCAAGGCAAGCTGCGCCACGAAGATGCCCAAGGGCACCCCGAGCAGCGCGCCGGGGAGCCCCAGGACTAATCCCTGCAATTGGCTGGCGAGGATCATTTCCCGCTCGCGCAGGCCGAGAACACGCAGGATGGCTAGGCTGCGACGCTGGCGGATCGCGGTGAAGGCGAGGGTGGTGTAGACCAAAAATGCGCCCGTAAACAGGGCGACCAAGGACAGCACCAGCAGGTTGACCCGGTAGGCCAGGGACGCACGCGCTGTCACCGATCCCGCATCTTTGGGCGTGCGCAGAACGGCCCCAGGCGGAAGTTGCTTCTGCCAATGGCGTTGGAATTGCGCGAGGTCGGTGCCCGGCGTCAGGCGCAGTGCAATCTGCGACAAGCGACCCTCCTCCCCCCACAACCACTGTGCGGTGGCAATGTCGGTAATGGCTACAGGCTGTCCGGGCTCTGGATCGGGGATGCTGCCGATGATCGTGAAGCTGCGCGGTACCCCCGCTACCCGCAGGCGAAGCTGCTTGCCGGGCTGGGTATGAAGCGCGGCCAGGGCGCTGTCATCCAAAACCAGATGTAACGGGTTGAAGAGGGAAAAGGGGTTGCGCAGATTGAGGGGTACCAGTGGCTGGCCCAGGGCGAGACTGCGAAAGGCATCGATGCCCCAGACCGGCAACGGCTTCCCGGAGTCTGTCGTTGCCAAGACCCGCAGCTCAGGTGCTGCCACCGCCACCCCGGGCGCCAGCGCCAGGCGAGGATACCAGTCTTGCGGCAGGCTGGTGCCGGGGCGTGTCAGCAGCAAGTCCGCTTGCCCTGCCACACGGCGTAAGCCGGATGAGACATTATCGACGGCCTGCACATTGATCAGGGCAATCGCCAGACCCAAGGCCACGCCCAAGGCCACCCCGATTATCGCCAGGAGCGAGGCCCCGGGATGGGCGCGTAGCGGCAGCCAGACGGCAGCCCGCCAAGGAATCCGCCAGAAACTCACGCCGCGTGCAGTCCGTCGCGCCGCATTTCTAGGCGCCGCTGCGCGATGCTTGCGGCCTCTGCAGAATGGGTCACCATCAGCACTGCCGCTCCCGCCGCTGTCGCCAATTGCCCCAGCAGGGCGAGCACATCCCCGGCCCGCTCCGGGTCCAGACTGCCCGTTGGCTCGTCCGCCAATACCAGGGCTGGACGATGGATCAACGCCCGCGCCACCGCCACCCGCTGTTGCTCGCCCCCGGATAATTCGCGCGGCAAGGCGTGGAGGCGCTGGACGATTCCGAGCTGCTCGGCCAGATCCTGAATCCGATCCTGCAATTCGCGTCGGGGCAGGGCGTTCAGACGCCAGGGCAGGGCGATGTTTTCCCGTGCCGAGAGCTGTGGCAATAAATGAAAGGATTGAAAGACGAAACCGATTTGTTGCCGCCGTAGCAGCGTGCGGGCGTCGTCATTGAGGGCATCGACATCCTGTCCGCAGAGATGCACCGCACCGGCATCCTTGCGTTCCAAGCCGGCAATGATATGCAATAACGTACTCTTGCCCAACCCACTTTCACCGCGTAGCGCAACGAAATCGCCCGCCTGCAGTTCCAGCGAAACGTTCTCGAAGAGCCAGCGCTCCGGCGCGTCCGGTTGACGCTTGCCCACCCCGCGCAGGCTCAGACTCATACCACTGCAGACCTTAAGAACATGAGCTCACCCTACGGCCTTTTGCTGCAATACGCAAAACGAGTTCTGCTGGATGCCTTCGCTACAGCTGGAATAGCTGCCGGAGGCGGTCATTGATTGCATGCGCGTCAACGTCTGTCAGAAATCCCAACGCGCCACGCACCAGGCGATGGTCCAAGGTGAACAGTTTGCAGCGGATCACCGAGGGAGCGGAGAGACCGGCGCTGTCCAAATCGGTGATGGGACAGTCCAGTGGCCATGCGGAATTTTTCGCGGAGGTGATCATGGCCAGTACGGAATGTCCGGCGGGGCGATTGAAGACCTCTGCGCTGGAAAGCACCAATGCAGGCCGGTTTTTCGTCGCGTTTTGGTCCGTGAAGGGGAATGGGACGCGCAGTATGCGGAATTGTTCAAAGGTCACGGTAGGCCTCTTCGTCTGCCTCTCCAGCCCATTCGGACAGCGTCCCTTCCAGGGCACGCAGGTATTCAATATCCAGGGGTTGCACTCGGCGTACGATGGCGCTGCCATCAGCCGCTACCTCCCACGCCACCAGATCGCCCGGCGCTACCTGCAAAGCGACTCGCACCGCGCGGGGAATGGTGGTTTGCCCTTTTGCGGTGATCTTGGCTATCGCTACCATTGTATCCTCCAGTAAGGAATCATTACTTCCTTACGCCAAGTCTAGCAGCTTCGATCCCAGTACGAAAAACGGGCCAGCCCCGCAGGGCCGGCCCGTTCCTATACCGCTAAGGCGGGGAGACTTAGAAGTCGCCCATGCCCCCCATGCCGCCCATACCACTCATGTCCGGGGCGCCGCCTGCCTTGTCTTCCTTCTTCGGCAGTTCGGTGACCATGGCTTCGGTGGTGATCATCAGGCCGCCGACACTGGAGGCCTTCTGCAGGGCCGTACGGGTGACCTTGGTGGGGTCAATGACGCCCATCTCGAACATGTCACCGTAATCGTCCGTGGCCGCGTTGTAGCCGTAGCCGTCCTTGCCCTCGAGAACCTTGTTCAGCACCACGCTGCCTTCGCCACCGGCGTTGGCGACGATCTGGCGCATGGGCTCCTCGATGGCACGACGGATGATGGCCACACCCATCTCCTGGTCGTGGTTGTCGGTCTTGACCTTGTCCAGCACCTTGCGGGCACGGACCAGGGCCACACCGCCACCGGGGACGATGCCTTCTTCCACCGCCGCACGGGTTGCATGCAGGGCGTCTTCGACACGAGCCTTCTTCTCCTTCATTTCGATTTCGGAGCCAGCACCGACCTTGATCACCGCAACACCGCCCGCCAGCTTGGCAACGCGCTCCTGCAGCTTCTCACGATCATAGTCGGAAGTGGCCTCTTCCATCTGACGACGGATCTGCTCAACGCGAGCCTTGATTTCCTTCTGCTGACCAGCGCCGTCGATGATGGTGGTGTTTTCCTTGCTGATCACCACCTTCTTCGCTTCGCCCAGGTCGCTCAAGCTAGCGCCTTCCAGCTTCATGCCCACTTCCTCGCTGATGACGCGGCCGCCGGTGAGAATGGCCATGTCTTCCAGCATCGCCTTGCGCCGGTCACCAAAGCCGGGGGCCTTGACCGCCGCGACCTTGATGATGCCGCGCATGGAGTTGACCACCAGGGTGGCCAGGGCCTCACCCTCGACGTCCTCGGAGATGATCAACAGCGGACGGCCACCTTTGGCCACGCCTTCCAGCACTGGCAGCATGTCGCGGATGTTGGAGATCTTCTTGTCGTGCAAGAGGATGTAGGGGTTCTCCAACTCGGCAACCATCTTGTCCTGATTGTTGACGAAGTAGGGGGAGATGTAGCCCCGGTCGAACTGCATGCCCTCGACCACGTCCAGCTCGTTCTCGAAGCCCGAGCCTTCTTCCACGGTGATCACGCCCTCGTTGCCGACCTTTTCCATGGCCTCGGCAATGATGTTGCCGATGGAGTCGTCGGAGTTGGCGGAGATGGTGCCCACCTGGGCCACTTCCTTCTGGGTCTTGCAGGGCTTGGACTGCTTCTTCAGGTCCTCGACCACGGCGATGACCGCCTTGTCGATGCCGCGCTTCAGGTCCATGGGGTTCATGCCGGCGATAACCGCCTTCACGCCTTCACGGATGATGGCCTGAGCCAGCACGGTAGCAGTGGTGGTGCCGTCACCGGCCTCGTCGGAGGCCTGGGAAGCGACTTCCTTCACCATCTGCGCGCCCATATTCTCGAACTTGTCGGCCAGCTCGATTTCCTTGGCTACGGACACGCCATCCTTGGTGATGGTGGGGGCGCCGAAGGACTTGTCCAGCACCACGTTGCGGCCCTTCGGGCCCAGGGTTACCTTGACCGAGTCGGCCAGGATGTTGACGCCGCGCAGCATCTTCTCGCGGGCATTTTCAGCAAAAGCTACTTGTTTGGCAGGCATGGAATCACCTCTTCAAAAGGAATGAGAAAGTTGTAGGGGACGGGTGGCTTACTTGTCGACCACTGCCATGATGTCGTCTTCGCGCATCACCAGCAGCTCCTCGCCTTCCACCTTGATTTCCGTACCGGCGTACTTGGCAAAGAGAACGCGGTCACCGGCCTTTACATCCAGGCCCCGTACCTTGCCGTCTTCCAGGATCTTGCCATTGCCCACGGCAACGACTTCGCCCTGTACCGGCTTTTCCTTGGCGGTATCGGGAATGATGATGCCGCCGGCGGTCTTCTGCTCTTCCTCCAGGCGACGGATGACCACGCGATCATGCAACGGACGCAGTTTCATAGAAGCTTTCCTCATCAAAGTTGGGCCAAAAATCAGAAACAACGAAGGCCAATGTGTTAGCACTCACCTTCGACGAGTGCTAATCATAGACATCTTGAATGGGCTGTCAAGGGCGCGTGCAAGATCCTGCTAATCTGCTACGCTACGCTGACCAGGCCCTCTACCGTGCCAAGATGCGCGCTTCGGTTTGCGGCTCGAACATTGGGCGGGCCTGCTCACCAAACCGGAGGAAGAAGATGAGCCCTGAAACAACGGATTTAACCCTCGACCACACGCCCCTGGTCTCCCTCTTGCCCCTACGCAAGGGCATGAACATTGCCGATTATCACCTTCTCCTGGTGGGAGAGTTCGATCGCAGCATGGTCGACTTTCTACCTGACAGCCTGTGCCAGACCAGCGGCGGCGGCGCGGTGATTTTTGCCGCTGACCCGCAGGACCCCGGGCACAGTTTTACCTTTCTTGGCTGTGATCAAAGCGGCCTGCTCTTGCGGCCGCAAAGTAGCGCAGTCTGGCGGGACTACCGCAAGGTACTAGTTTTTGTCGAAACCAGCGGCGGGATCTACTCGTTTTTCAGCGATCTGGAAGGTATCGACTCGCAGGGCATCTATCATTTTCGTCGACCTGCCTTGCTCTATCAGCGCAAGACGCGCTTGCGTCGGCGCCTCCATTTGGATGGTCAGATCGTCCTGCGCCGCCGCAACGGCGACTCCATTGCTGGCTCACTGCATGATCTAAGTCTGGACGGGGCCAGTTTTTTCCTCGCCAATTGCCCTTTGGATGCCGGTGAGGCGGCCTTGGTGGAGTTCGATGTGGTCGACTGCGGCCATTGCGAAACGGTAGTTACCACGGTGCGGCGGGAGGCCCGCTCGGCTACCCTGGGCGATCTGGTCGGAGTGCGCCTATTGCTCACCAAGGCGCAGAAAAAACAGGTAGAGCATCTATACCTGTGCCTGGAATATCCACAATTGCGGCACTGGAATCAGCACCTGGACAATCCAGGGGATGTGTACTAAGTAGGGAACAGGATGTAACAGGAGAAAGAGCATGGCGACCGCCCTGAAAGGTCAACAACGGCAAACGAAAGAGGTCAAGCTCGTCGACTTCGTCTGGGAAGCCAAGACCGCAGATGGGCGGAACCGGCAGAAGGGCGAGATGACCGCGGCCTCTGCCAATGTCGTCAAGGCCAGCCTGCGTCGTGCGGGGCTGACCCCCATAGTGGTCAAGAAAGCACCGCAGCCGCTACTGGGTGGCGAGGGCATCAAGGAAGCCAATCTGGTGGTTATGGTGCGGCAGCTCTCCACCATGATCAACGCTGGCGTGCCCATGGTGCAGTGCTTTGAGCTGCTGATCTCCGCCACTGCCCAACCGGGCATGCGCAAGATGCTGAAGGGAATTCTGCGCCACCTGAACGAAGGTGAATCGTTGTCCCAATCCCTGGCGCATTATCCCAAGTATTTCGATCGCCTCTTTGTGTCGCTGGTGGCGGCGGGCGAGCAGGGCGGTATCCTCGACACCATCCTGCTGCGTCTGGCGGACTATCGGGAAAAGACCCTGGCCCTAAACAAGAAGGTCAAGTCTGCCATGTTCTACCCCGCAGCCATCATTACCGTGATGATCGTGGTGGTGGTAATCTTGATGATCTTCGTCATTCCGGTGTTTGCCAACCTGTTCAAGAGCTTTGGTGCGACCCTGCCACTGCTGACGCAGGTGGTCATCAATATCTCCAACTGGATGAAAGGGCACTGGTATATCGTGGTTGTGGCCCCCATCGCTGCGGTATTTCTGTTTCGCTATGCCTATCGACGCAGTGATAAATTCAAGATTTTTGTCGATCGCTATGCCCTCAAGATCCCCGTCCTGGGCGACATTCTCCTGAAGGGCGCGGTGGCACGTTTCAACCGCACCTTATCGACCATGCAGGCCGCTGGCGTGCCGATTCTGGATGCCCTCGACACTCTGTCCCGCGTATCCGGCAATGCGATCATTGAAAAGAGTATCCTCAATGCCCGCGCCGATGTGGCTGCTGGTGGGCGCATCTCCACCAAGCTCAAGGAGGATGGTGTCTTCCCCCTGATGGCGACCCAGATGCTCGCCATTGGCGAAGAAACCGGCGCGGTAGAGACGATGTCCGGCAAAGTCGCGGACTTCTTTGAAAACGAAGTCAATGAGGCCGTCAATCGCCTTTCTACCCTCATGGAACCGATGATCATGGTGGTGCTGGGCATCATTGTCGGCACCCTGGTCGTCGCCATGTACCTGCCCATCTTCAAGATGGGCGCGGTGGTAACGCATGGCGGCTAGGCGCAGCAAGCGGGGGCACGGGTGAAGGCCCTGGTCCCGACACGCAGCGCCTCCGGCTTTACCCTGGTGGAGCTGATGGTGATCATCGCGGTAATGGCGATCATCGCCGCCGTGGCCATTCCACAGTTCAATATCTGGATGATTCGCGCGCGGATTCAGGGGGCGGCAGGACGATTGCAGCAGGACATCACCTGGGCCGAAGGCTACGCCATACGCAGCGGCTACCCCGTGCAGGTACAGGTGCAAGGAGGAGGAGCGCAGGGCTGTTCCTGGACAGTCACTCCGGCGGCACTGAACGTACAGCAACAGGTACCGCAGATGCCGGCGAGCCGGTTTGCCAGCCAGTTTCCCAATACGGTGTGTCAGGTAGTTACCAGCGCGACGTTCAGCATTACTCCAACGGGGATGGTATATAGCAATGGCACCGTGAGCAGCGCTGCCATTACCTTTGGCAATGCCACCGGCGATGCCGCGCGATTTGGATATTGGCTGGTTGCCCTGAGTGGCGCTGGCAATGTTCGCAACTGTGCTACCAGCGCACCGACCAGCAGCGTGTGTAACCAATCATGAAAAACACGGAAACTGGCCTGACCTTGATCGAGGCGATGGTCGCCTTGGCGGTGTTTGCCATCGGCTCTTTGGGAATACTTAGTATTTACCTCGGTACCTTCTCTAGTGCGCAGCAGAATCAGGATCTGACCTCTGGGTATGAGATCGCCCAGAGTGCCATGGGTATTCTGCGTGCCAATGGTGCAAATGCGCTGAGCCTGAATGGCGCCACGGCAACCCCTACTCAGGTGAGCAGCAGCCTCCTGAGTCCCGTCTCTCAGGTGATGAGCGCCTATGGTATGCCGGCGCAAACTCAGGTCTCACTGTCTGTCAATTCTCTGAATGGCAATGGGCAGTGCCCCTGTTCTGCCGCCGTGACTGTGAGCTGGGCCGGTGGCCACGTGTACAGCACACAAAGTATCGTGGGGTACTGAGATGCAGAATCGAGAAAGTGGCCTCAGTTTGGTGGAGCTCCTGGTAGGGCTGGTGGTAGCAGGACTCCTGGCGACCGCGATTTTCACCTTTTTCCTGCAGACCAGCCAGAGCGTGGGGCAGCAGTCCGCCAATGGCGAGATGTGGCAGCGCGGACGCAACGCCCTAGCCATCATGCGCCAGGCCATCGAGTCGGCGGGTTATGGGCTGCCGTCTTACGGTCAGTGCCCGAATGGGGTGGTTGGTATTAGCAGTTTAACCAGCCAAGCCAATGCGCTTACTGGCATTACTGCATCGGCGCAAGTCGTGTCGGGAGTGGACACTTGGCAAATCAGTACGGTCATCGGAGGAAGCAGTTTTGGCGGTGCCCCTGCTACCACGGTGCAAAGTCAGCAAGGTAGCAATTTATCCGTCGCCAATACAGGACCTCTAAATCCCGGTGATATTGCCCTGATTGCGCTGCCCGGGATAGGGGTTTGTGTGATTGGGCAGATGACCAATGTGGCTGGCAAGGGAACCCTAAACAACAGTTGTACGGTAACTGGCGGCGGAAATGCACAAGGAAACGGGACAGTAGTTTTTAACTCCGGCAAAGGAAATTCCACCTGCTTCCAAGCCAACCCCAACCAACTGTTCAGTTTGGTCAATACTACCAGCGCTGGCACTATTGGCAGCAGTGCCTTTGATGGTGCGAATTTGTACGATCTAGGCTCGCAGGATTTTCTGTTTCAGACATTCCAGATCATGGAGAGTCCGGCAGGTAGTACACCTACCCTGTATATGACGCAATATACGGGGATCCAGGCCACCGCCCCCAATCCGCAGCCTCTGGCAAGAGGTGTCGTGGACCTGCAGTTGCAGTATGGTTTGGGGACCAATGGATCAGTTCAGAATTGGGTGTCGCCTTCGGCATATACGCCGTCTGCCACCCAGCAGATCGTGGCTGTGCAGCTCGCCATGTTGATCCGCAGTAGCCAGTACTTGCCCAATAGTCTAAGCCCAGCAACATTTGACCTGCTGGGCAACACCTACACGGTGCCCACCAGCGGTGGACCTGGATGCTTACAGGGTAACTGCCGACATTATCAATATCATTTGTTCCAGAGCATCATCCCAGTGCGTAACGGCATCTGGCAGGGGGAGTGACGATGCAGCATGTATTTCTGCACCAATCAGATGCGAAAAACCAGGAACGGGGCGCTATTCTGGTGGTAGTATTGGTGTTGATATTTGCCGTAACTTTGGCTCTGCTTGCCTATCTATATCTGAATAAAAATAATGCGTTGATTGCATCTAATTTGGCAGTGCAGAATTCAGCGCAAGAAGCTTCGGATCAAGGATTGCACGATGCATCCTCTTGGCTGAATGGGTTGCCCAATTGGCCGGAAATAATAGCAACTGCGAGCTCTACTGCATTAGCTCCCAGATTCTTTATGAGCATGCCTACCTCTGGCTACCTTAGTACTGCCGTCACCGGTAGTACGGCTCCCATTCAAGCTCCTACAGACCCAACTTACTGGACAAGCTGTGTGGCGAATAATACCTGCCACTCTATTGGCACGGTGGCCTATGGCCCATTTAGCTATCAGGTGGAGTATGTGATTTTTCCTTCTGGAGGCCTTTCTACGCAGCAAAATGGGAATGAGCAATCGCAAGCTGGCAACACTGGCGGTGAAATACAGTCGCGTTATTACACGGTGTTTGTGCACGTAATGAGAAGTAATGGTGGTGGCTTGGGCGTTACCATTGAATCAGTTATCCGAAAGGTGGTGGCATCATGAAAGTAGGGTTCGCAAGACGCAGACTCCCGCGAGCACGCAAAGCGCTGGCAGCCGTGCTGGCAGTGAGTATCAATCTCCTGCCTCTACAAGGGTTGATGCCAGTCGCACACGCTACCGGCGGGCTAAATATACCGCCTTCCGAGCAACCCCAGGTGCTGATCATCCTCGATAACTCCCAGGGGATGGCGGGAGTACTACAGGCTACCCAGGGATACGCTAGCGCCAGCGGAGGAACGCCGGCTTGGTCCGCTAATTTGTCTGGCGCAATCATGACGGGATCTGGTACGGTTTCACAAAATGCCAACTCTAGTTCGCCACCCTACTATTCGACCAGCGGATTTACGCCTCCAGCATTGGGTTCTGCAGGTACCATTAATCAATTTACAGTGTCCTGTGGCGCCAGTGGATTGACATCTGCCGCTGTCTCCGCTTGCGCGACTATCGGAAATAATGGCTACGTTGATAATTCTCCGTCCATGTTAAATGGTGTAGAGGTCCCTCTCAGGAATGTTTTGTCAACCCCGTTATATGCTAATAATATTCAGTTTGGTTTAGAAACCTATCTTGGTGCGTATACTTACTCCCAGACAAAAACAGGAACATATCTATATAATACCTATGTTTACTATATGAGTAGCCAGCCAAATCCCTATAATATTGACCTAGGGGGTCGGCAAGTAAATCTGTATACCAATGATTTTAAATTTGGATCTTCTCAAACTTCTCCGTCGGGATATGGTCTAACTGTAAATAACCCTTGTTATAACAGTGATAGTCGCGATTGCCAATTAATTCAAAAATATTTTGGAAAAGGAAATGGCTCAATTTCTGATCCTTATTTATACGTGTACGACAGTTCAGATAATCCGGTTATTAATGATGTTTTATATAAGCAGGGGTCTTCTGGTAGCAACTTTCTGAGCAAGGTCTTTGAAAAGTACAGTAGCAACATCTCTCAGGGGTTGAGCGCTTACGAGAATCAAATCACCAATAAAAGTCCTATTGTTTCTTATTACCCGACAATCAATTTGAATCCGACCAGTGCTGGATACATTACGTCTTCCTACGATACGTGGTATTCTCAAAGAGGGTATGCGTTTAATAATAACGCGGTCCTTGCGGACCATGGGAATATAGTGGTTCCTATAAAAGTGGGGAGTACAGCGCAGCTTTCTGCATTACAGGGCGCGCTTGCTCCAGAGGTTTTCTCCAACAATTCAAGTACCCAGTATGCTTCATCGAAATATCCCGTCAGTGCAAGCGCGGGCTATGCACCGGTCGCTGGGGCATTCGCGACAGCGATGAACTATCTCACGGGTACATCTTCTCAGATTTCCCAAACTATTTCAGCACCTCCAGCTACATGCGGTAAACAGTATGTTATTTTCATCACAGATGGTCAGCCAACGATGGGGACTAATGGCCACATTTATCCGCCGCTTGGAAGCGCATCCGCTACAAATTTTGGGATGACTCAAAGTAATGCGGTATCTGAGGCTGTTAGTGGCATAAAGGCTTTGGCAGCCAATGGCGTCAAAACATATGTTTTGGGGGTGGGGTCCGCCGTGAATCCAGGCGCGACGGACGCGACTCCGGCGCAGCAAGCGGTTGCTTTACAGGGTCAAGCTGTTCTCAATGCGATGGCACAGGCCGGTGGTACTTCGAGCTATTATTCCGCAAATACGCAGGCGGGCGTGCAAGCTGCTTTGAATAGCATTGTGGCCAATATCCTTGGGAAAAGTGTAGTTTCTTCGTATGCCGCACCGCCAACGGTGACTGTCGGATCTTTGGAGTTCTTGCTGAAAAATGTGAATCCAGTCACAGGTCAGGGGGACTTGTATGCGTACCCAGTTACGAGCACTGGCGCGGTAAGCAGCACTGCAAGCTGGACGGCAAGCCAGATTATGACGCAGAACTTGAGGTCGACCAAGCTCTACACCACTCCCTGGAGTTCGAGCGGCAATAGCGGGGGGGCGCCGGAGAACTTTTCTACTGTTGCATCTACAGACTCCGCGGCCTTCGGCGTTCTTCCGACCGGTTTGACCGCTAGCGACATTGTCGATTACACGATTGATCCATCATTCAGCAAGGGCCAATATTTGGGAGGACGAGATTCCGGTTGGTACATTGGTTTGCCAAGCAGTGCGCCAGCAGCTGTGCTCGTGCCGCCGGATAACGCGAACCTGTTGAGTGCGGGTAGCTCTTATCTGACCTTTGCTGCAAACCACGCAGGCAGGCAAAACGCCGTACTTTTTTCTGACAACGATGGCTTTCTCTATGCCTTGGGCTACAATAATAGTGGTGCTCCCACCTTGCTTTGGGGCTGGATGCCTGGGGCTTTGCTCCCGGCTTTACAGAATTTCCAGACATTCTGGCAAGGCAATAACATGGGGGATTTCTCCACGATTGACGCCTATAACGGTTCTGCCTGGCATACCTACGTCGTGGGCGTAGCAAATAACGGCGGCATTGTTTATGATTTGCAGCTTGGTGGTACTACTGCCCCAAAACTGAATTCCGTGGTAAACCAATATACTTATGCCGGCTACGCGCAGCCGCAGCCCAGTGCGCCGGTGTATTACCAGATACAAAACCCGAGCGCCACTAATTTTGGTACTACCTGGGCGCTGTTTGCCTTGAATACAAACTCGGGGAATTATCTGGATGTGCTCAACGTGGGTTCCGGAGTTAGCTATCTGGTGTCCTTGCCTTTTCCCAATACGGCAACACCATACATTGATGCGAGCGGAAATTTGTATCTGGGGGATGCCAACGGTAACGTTTATGAAATGTCGAACAGCGATTTATTGAGTATATTAACAGCAAAAAACGCTAGCGCCATAAACTCAAGTTTAAAATTTTCTCCTGTGGGTAATTATGCTCCGTGGGCAAGCCCAGCTCTTCAGAGTAACGTGCAATTCATCGGCGGAACTTTCTACCAGGGAGCAAATTATCTGCGCGTACAGGGTCCGAACGGCGTTACGCTATTCAAGCAGAGCAATGGTACTTGGGCTCCAGTTTGGACCGCGTACAGTGGCGGAGCCGGTTCTTGGAGCGGTGCGACTTACTCGGCTCAGAGTGGGTCGGTGACGAGTAATTCCATCTCTCCCCTACCTGAAGGTTCCACAGTTAGTGATCAAGCCCTTATAAGCGGTGGTAATGTTATTGTTCCTGTTACGATACCAGCGGCTGCCGGGAGCTGTGGCTATAGCACAGCAGCGTACTACATTTATGGTTTGACCAATGGCGTTTTCCCATCTGGTGCTTTCACGACTCCATCCGGTACTGCGATCCTCCAGGGTTTTGTGGTTGGAAGGGGATCGGCGTATACGCCCACTGTAAGTATTTTCAATGGAAAGACGCTGCTGCAGGGAGCTGCTAGTCAGAATACTACGGGTGGAACTTCGGGGTTTGCGTCGGCTCTAGGCGGGGGCCTGCCCGTCGGCGGTCCAGTGGCTTGGCGACTCGATTTGACGCAGTGACAGATTGCTTCTACGTGCGGTAGGCTGACGCATCACGTTTGATCCGAAGATTGACTCTAGGAGGATGCGGAAAAAATCCGTAGAAACGCCCTGGCGCTATCGGATTTGGTCAAAAATTGCCGAATAGGCAGCCCTATCAGGCCTGTTTTGCCCGCTGTTGCAGTCTTTTTGGGGCCATTTTGGGATTCCAGACGCAGTACTCCCATCAGGCCACCCCCAACCGCACCATGCGGACCAGGTTGTAGGCGACGGTGACCAAGGAAAAGTGCAGACCGACCCGTTCCAAACCACGGAATCGGGTTTTCCGCATCCCTCCCACAGTCTTCATCCAGCCGAAGATGGATTCTATCCGCCGCCGGACGTGGATGCTCATGGCATAGCCCCGGTGGCGAGTAGTCCGGGCATCGATGGCCGAGCCTTTTCGCTTGCGGGCTACATGAGGGGTCACATTCCGATCCCGGAGATTCTGGACGAAGCCGTGGCGGTCATAGCCCTTGTCGGCACCGAGGGTGATGCGCTGGTTCCCGCCCAGATCGTCCACGAGTTGGACGGCGGCGTCGACTTCCGCCGTACCGTCGGCGGTGGTGACCTGCTCTCCGGCAATCAATCCATGCCGATTATCCATGAGCACATGCCCAAGATAGGCCAAGCGGGAAGCTTCGCCGGGCGCCTTTTTGTAGAGCCGGGCATCGGGGTCGGTCACCGAGGCGTGAGTCTCGTTACTGCGCGACTGGCCGCGGAAATCGGAACCATCGCCCTCACGGTCCTCGGGATCTTTCGGCCGGAAGGACTTCTGCGAAGCCCAAGCTTCCAGCAGGGTGCCATCGACGGAGAAATGCTCTTCGGAAAGCAGATTCTGGCCGCGGGCCTGTTCCAGTACGGATCGGAAGAATTCCCGTACCGTCCCATGATCCAGCAACCGATCGCGATTCTTAGTAAAGACCGTGGGCACCCAGACGTCGTCGTCCATTCCCAAACCGACAAACCAACGGAACAGCAGGTTGTAGTTGAGTTGCTCCATCAGCTGCCGTTCCGAGCGGATGCTGTAAAACACCTGCAGCAGTAGCGCCCGCAGGAGAAACTCCGGGGGAATGGAGGGGCGACCGTAGGTCGAGTACATCGTGCTGAAGTGGCTATCCATCTCCGCCAGGGAGCGATCCACGATAGCTCGGATCGCTCTCAGCGGATGGTCCTGGGGCACCCGTTGCTCCGGGGAAACGTAGCTGAACAACCCTTGGGTCTCTACCTTCGCTCCACGCATCTTTCCAACCCCCGCTGCACCATTTTGCCCAGTATACCACCGACTTTTTCATCACCGTCCTAGGGAGGACACGATTCTGATGCAATCGGAACATCAAGATTTTGCCACGGAGTTTCCAGAGCTGGCGCAACGCATTGCGGAGTTGCGGGGGGGGAATACGCACTTTCAACGGCGTCTGAACGAGTTTAAGGAGCTAACGGCGCGCATCGAGCACGTGGAGCGCAATGACGCGGCGTCGGATTCGCCGGAACTGCAGGCAATGAAGCAACAGCGCTTGGCGCTCAAGGATGAGCTTTACCAGATGGCGACGCGGGCATGAGAGTCTCCCCACAGCGGGGTCTCGCCTGGGCAGCATGCACGCTGGGGGGCTTGTTGTTTGCGCTGAGTGCTCTGGGGATGACTTACGGTAGCGCCCTGCAACTGTGGCAGGGGGCGGCGGCGGGGAATGCTGCAGACTTGGCACAGTTGCGACAAGCCGCGCAGGCTGGCAGCCCTGCTGCAGAAACGGTGATGGGGGAGCTCGAGGTGCATACCCACCATGATCGCCAGGCCTTGCAGTGGACGCGCAAGGCGGCAGAGCAAAATGACGCGCGGGCTGCCTACGATCTGGGCTTTGCCTATCAGGTTGGTCTGGGCGTTCCAGAAAATCCCGCGCAGTCCTTTGCTTGGTATCGTCGCGCTGCGAGAGCAGACTTTACCGGCGCGCAAAATACCGTAGGCAACAGCTTTTACTGAGCACTCTGTTATCCGTCTGCGCCCGGTACGTGGGCTTTAGTCGATGCTTCGTCGCGGTTCAGGTGGCAGATTCTCAGAGGGTGTGGAGACTATGTTTGAGTAATCACGGAACGCTGAGCCGGACTTCGAGCTTTGAACACGGCTAGCACTTTACAGGTTGACCAACAACGCAGAATATACTTCTTGGTATGACCAAGTTATAGGATTGTTGATGAAAACCATGACGGTAGCTCATGCAAAAGCACACCTGTCTGCTCTGCTCGACGAAGTTGAGGCGGGGGAAGGGGTAATTATCACGCGTAGGGGCAAACCGGTGGCACGCCTGATTCCCGAATCGCGATCAAAGGGCTTCGACTGGTCTGACTTGCAGCTGTGGGTTTCGGCACCACCAAGGGCCGGTATGACCGTTGAGGAGATGCGTAAACAGGATATGCTGTGATCTATCTCGACACTTCGGTGTTGGGTGCGATCTTTTTTAGGGAGCCGGGTGCCGCGGACCTGGCCCGTCGGCTCGAAAGTCATTGCAAGGAGAGGCTATTGATCTCCGCCTGGACGTTGACCGAAATGGCCAGTGTTGGTGGCATTAAAGAGCGGACCGGGGCCATCGACAGCCTGACTCGTCAGCAGGCGCTCACCAACTTCCAGCGTTTTGCATCCATGAAACTTGAAACGGTAGAAATTGAGCCTGCAGATTTTCGCACCGCGGCAGTTCTTATCGAATCGCCCGCCGCCTTACGTGCAGGGGATGCGCTGCACCTGGCGGTTGTACGCCGCTTGGGCGCTAGACTCGCCACGCTAGATAACAGGCTCCGTACAGCGGCAAGCAGCTTTGGCTTTGCCATTTTCTAGAAAAATCGAGGTGCAGATTGCGGCGCCAGGAACACCCGCGCGCAAAATACCGTAGGTAACAGCTTTTACTGAGCGCCCTCACGGTCCTTGCCGCGGCCAGGGTCCGGTATACCACGGTGGAATTTGCGGCAGACCATTGTCCGGCACGGGTTTGCTTGGCAGAGGGCGGGGCGGCCGGGGCCGAAGTGGCGGGCGCGGCGGGTAGGGGTATGGCGGATAGAGAAAGAGGGATGGGCCGCGGTCCTCATGAATCACTTGCGGCTGTCGTTGGCCGAGATAGCTTTCCAGGGCGCGAAGTAGATTCAGTTTGGCTGCCAGTTCTTCGTCCTTGGCGACTTGCTGTTGCGCCTGCTGTTCGCGGTGTTGGGAGCTCTGCACCTTGGGCGGTGCCGTAGTGGACGGAATGGGAGGAGGGGGGCTTTGCTCGCCGATTTTCTGCACATTCTGGGCGCCCTTGGGGACATGATCGCCAAAGCTGACGACGCCGCTGGGCGAAACCCAGCGATAGATGGGCAGCGCATCTGCCTGCTGGAGCAGGAAAGGCAACGCCAGTACGCAAGCGCTCACGAGAATGCGCCCATTTCGCTGCAGCCGTTGGATGCTATTCATTTATGCACCCCCATGATGTGAGTAGTTCCCGCCCTGCCCAGGGGTTCGTCCTGTGCTCGGGTGAGGGCCCATTCCCGCCATTCTACGCTGCTGGCGCCACGCAGGGAGGCGGGCGTTTTCCAGCCCAGAACCTGCAGGCTCTGTTCCCACGCCGCAGCGGGATCGAAAGCCCCGGCGTCCGCACTCTTAGACAGCTTTTTTCCGTCCGTGCTGCACAGTAGGGGCAGATGGCCATATTCCGGGGTGGCAAGACCCAGTTCTTGTTGCAGATATTGTTGCAGGGGGGTGATTTCCGTCAGGTCGGCGCCGCGAATGACCTCGCTCACTCCTTGCTCGGCATCGTCAACGACGCAGGCTAGCAGATAGGCAATCGGTCCATCGGCGCGCAGTAGCACTGGTGGAACCTCGGGGTTTGCAACAGCCTGTATACCTAGATAGCGATCTGTCCAGGGCGTCTGGGGCAGCTTGCGGATATCCAGGCGCCAGGCCCGCGCCGACTGGGGTGGCTGTTCTCGACAGTGACAAGGGCGCTGGGTCAGATCCTGGCGGGTACAGGCGCAGGGATAGGCGAGCCCTCGCTGTTGCAGTGTGGCCAACGCGGCAGCATATTGGTCGCCATGCGCCGATTGATAGCGGATGGGTCCATCCCACTCGAGTCCCAAGGACTCCAATTGGCGCAGGATTTGATCGTGGGCCCCATGCCGGCAGCGTCCCGTGTCGATATCGTCGATGCGCAAGAGCCAGCGCCCTCCCTGGGACTTGGCGCTGAGGTAACTGCCAATGGCGGCGAGGGCGGAGCCCGCATGCAGGGCGCCGCTGGGGCTCGGCGCGAAGCGGCCAGTGATGGCGTCTGCGCGATTTGTCACAACCTTCCGAGATTGGTTGCGCAAAGAGAGCTTATGGTAGTTGGCGCAGCGGCTGGGTGACAGGATCATCGCTCAAAAAGTCATGCCTTTGAGTGGTTTTTTGCAAGATTGGCAAAAAACGCTCGCGCAAAACGCGTATGCGCTGCTGCGCCAGCTGACGAGCTTGACGCAGCTGTTCTTGCCCTCCGCTATGTACGTAACCGCCATTTTCCACGGCAAACACCCTCAGACTGATAGAGCCATTCTGCGATTGCCTGTTCCGGACGTCAATGTGAACAAGGGCTTTGTTTGTTGCCTATTGCGGCCTGCTTTGCGGAGCTGCATGGCTTTGCATCATGCAATTGGATGCGCTCTAATTCGAGGAAATCACCATTTGGAGGCCCGATGTCCATAGGCGAATTTGCGCTGATTGCGGGGTTGCGTGATGCTCTGGGCCAGGGGCAGGCGCCGGATGGCATCCTCCTGGGCATTGGCGATGATGCCGCAGTGTTGGATTGTGCCGGGCGTGCGCTGGTCGCCTGCACCGATACCCTGGTCGCGGGGCGGCATTTTTTTGCGGAGGTGGGCCCTGCCGATTTGGCTTGGAAGGCCCTGGCGGCGAACCTGAGCGATCTCGCTGCCATGGGAGCATTGCCCCGCTGGGCCTTGCTCAATCTGGCCTTGCCGCAAGGATTGGCGACTCCGACTTGGCTGAATGGCTTTGTGGCGGGTTGGCAAGAGCTGGCGCGGGAATGGGGCCTTGCCCTGGTGGGTGGGGATACCGTGGGAACGGACGGACTCCTGACGGTGACGGTAACGGCTCTCGGTACCCTGGAAGGGGCAGCGATGACCCGCGCTGGCGCGCGCGTGGGTGACGACATCTACGTGACGGGCACCTTGGGTGATGCAGCACTCGCCCTGGAACGCGCCTTCGCCGCTCGGCGCGGGGAGCAGAGCGAGCCTCTGGCAGGTTCGGCATGGCTGGAAAAACGCCGTTTGCGCCCTATGCCGCGCATTGCCTTCGGCCAAGCCGCACAGCAGTTGGGGGTGCGTTGTGCGCAGGATGTTTCGGATGGGTTTCTTGCCGATCTCGGTCACCTCTTACGCGCCGGGGGGTTAGGAGCGCGCATTGATGCGCAGGAGATTCCACTTAGTACCGAGTTGGCGGGCTGGGTGGCAGGAGACTGGGAACGCTTGCTGGGTACTGCCCTCACCGGTGGGGATGACTACGAGCTGATACTTTGCGCCGCGCCTGCGCTGGGGAGCGCCCTGATGCAGGCCGCCCAAGAAACGCGAACCCCGTTGCGGCGAGTAGGCGAGATTTTGCCTGCTTCTGCCGGGTTGGAATTGTTCTGGCATGGGCAACGGCAGGCGTTACCGCACCATCAGGGGCATGAGCATGTCTTATGAATTGGCCCCGATCACGCTGTATTTGCCCTGGCGCTCGCAGGCCCTGCCGATTGCGCAGCGGGTAGCGGCCTGGCTGGCACTCGCGGGCCAAGAAACGCGGGTGCAGATGCTGGAGCCATTGCCTACACCGGGTGCGCAGGATCTGGCCCTGGGAGATTTTACCAATAGGGATGCCTGGACGGCGGCGGGTGGACAGTTTTTGGACCCCCTGAATTGGCCAGGTCTTGCCGCCTATCTGCAGCGGCGCTGGCCGTTGCCCAGCCTGCCGCAAACGCGCTTTGCCGTGACCCCGGCCTGGGCGCCCTTGCCGGGCGAGTTGTGGGTGACGGATGGGACTGGTCTCGATCTGGCCTTGGCGCCCCCGGAATGGGCCCTGTTACAGGCTGCGCAGCAGCAGGGGTTGCTTCTGGCAACGGCGGAGTCCTGTACGGCGGGGGGCATTGCCGCGCGTTTCGCGGCGCTTCCCGGCTCCTCCGCAGTATTGCGTCAGGGCTATGTGGTTTATAGCAATGCCGCCAAGGAGGAGATGCTAGGCGTTTCGCCTGTCACCTTGCGTGCCCATGGGGCGGTATCGGAAGCAGTGGTGCAGGAGATGCTCGATGGCGCTTTACGCCATGCAGATCTGGCCGTGGCGGTGAGTGGCATCGCCGGGCCGGGCGGAGCGGTGCCGGGCAAGCCGGTTGGCACCGTTTGCATCGGTTGGGCGCTGCGGGACAAGCGCCAGGTGACGACCCACTGCTTTGCCGGTGACCGCTGGACGGTGCAGGTAGCGGCCGGCACTGTGGCCCTGGGTGGTCTGCTTGACCTGATGAGGAAAGAGTTCGGGACGATTGGTCTGAACGAGCCCCTCGGGTAGAATGCCGAGACACCCCAATCAGGAGATGGCAAGATGGATGATCAACGCAGCAAGGCTCTGGCAGCAGCCCTATCCCAGATTGACCGGCAGTTTGGCAAGGGCGCCATCATGCGGCTGGGCGAACAGAGTGCCATCAAAGATATTGCTGTCTACTCTACCGGTTCCTTGGGACTGGACCTGGCATTGGGGGTCGGTGGCCTACCGCGCGGGCGCATTGTCGAGATCTATGGCCCGGAATCGTCGGGTAAGACGACGCTGACCTTGCACGCCATTGCCAGCTGCCAGGCGGCCGGAGGCACGGCCGCCTTCATCGATGCCGAGCACGCCCTTGATCCGACCTATGCGCAAAAGTTGGGGGTGGATCTGGAAAACCTGCTCATCTCCCAGCCCGACACCGGCGAGCAGGCGCTGGAAATCGCCGACATGCTGGTGCGCTCCGGCGCGGTCGATCTCATCGTGGTGGACTCGGTGGCGGCGCTGACCCCCAAGGCAGAGATCGAGGGGGAAATGGGCGATTCCCACGTCGGCCTGCAGGCGCGGCTCATGAGCCAGGCGCTGCGGAAACTGACGGGCAATATCTCGCGGACCAATACCCTGCTTATCTTCATTAACCAGATTCGCATGAAGATTGGCGTGATGTATGGCAGCCCGGAGACTACGACTGGCGGCAACGCCCTCAAGTTTTATGCCTCGGTGCGCCTCGACATTCGCCGCATTGGGGCGATCAAAAAAGGCGATGAGGTGCTCGGCAATGATACCCGCGTCAAAGTGGTGAAAAACAAGGTCGCGCCGCCGTTCCGCGAGGCGGAGTTTGCCATCTATTACGGCGAAGGCATTTCCCGCCTCTCGGAGCTGGTGGATCTCGGCGTCAAGTTCGACATTCTGGAAAAGAGCGGTGCCTGGTACAGTTACGGTACGGAGCGCATTGGCCAGGGTAAGGAAAATGCGCGGCAATATCTGAAGGAACACCCGGAGGTCGCCAAGGCCATTGAAGACAAGGTGCGCGCTGCGGCCCTTGGGCATCCGCTGGCCTTCGCCGAAGAGGTGCCGGGCCTGGCTGAAGTTGGGGAATGAGTGACGGCGAGGCAGCCATCGAGGCGGCGGCTTTGCGTCTTTTGGCGCGCCGTGAGTATGCCCGCCTGGAACTGCGCTCGCGTTTATTGCGGCAAAACGGCTTTGCGGCTGAGACCGTGGATCTTGTCCTGGAACGCTTGGCAGAGCATGGCTATCTGAGTGATGCTCGCTATCGCGCTGCACGCATGCGCAGTCGGGCGGCACGCGGGCAGGGGCCTATACTGGTGGCGCGAGATTGGCGTGCGAGCGGGGCTGGAGAAGATCGCGAATTATTGGAAGAAGTGGATTGGCTGGCGCGGGCGCGGCAGAGTCTACACAAGCGGTTTGGTGATCAGGCGCCTGCGGATGCCAAGGAATGGGCAAGGCGAGCGCGGTTTTTACAGGGGCGTGGCTTTCCTGCCGAGTTGATTCGTGCTGCCCTGGCCAGCGCGGATCTTGCCTCGGATGAGGATTACGCCTCGTAGTTGATACGGAAGGAGTCACATGAAGTCAGCAGCCATTCGTTCCGCCTTTCTGGAGTTCTTTGCCGGCCAGGGGCATCAAATCGTGCCAAGTAGTCCCCTGGTGCCGCGCAATGATCCGACGCTGCTCTTCACCAATGCGGGCATGGTGCAGTTCAAGGACACCTTCCTCGGCCTGGAGTCGCGCCCGTACCTGCGCGCGGTTTCCACCCAACGCTGCATGCGCGCCGGCGGCAAGCACAACGACCTGGAAAATGTCGGCTACACTGCCCGGCATCATACCTTTTTCGAGATGCTCGGCAATTTCTCCTTTGGGGATTACTTCAAGCGCGAGGCCATTCAATTTGCCTGGCGTTTTTTGACCGAGACCCTGGGCCTGCCAGCGGAAAAGCTGTGGGTGACGGTCTACGAAAAGGATGACGAGGCAGCAGCCATCTGGCTGGAAGAGATGCAGATCGATCCTGCGCGCTTCTCGCGCTGTGGCGACAAGGACAATTTCTGGAGCATGGGGGATACCGGGCCTTGTGGCCCCTGTTCCGAAATCTTCTACGATCACGGTCCCGAGATCCCTGGCGGCCCTCCCGGCAGCCCGGAGGCCGATGGCGACCGCTATATTGAAATCTGGAATCTGGTCTTCATGCAGTTTGACCGCGACAGCGCGGGCACGCTCACGCCGCTGCCCAAGCCCTCGGTAGATACCGGCATGGGCCTGGAGCGCCTGGCTGCCGTACTGCAGGGCGTACACAACAATTATGATACCGACATCTTTCAGGTTCTGATTGCGGCGGCGGCAGAGATTGCCCAGACGCCTTACGGACAGAGTCCAGAAACAGATACCAGCCTGCGCGTGCTGGCGGATCATATCCGGGCCTGCAGTTTTCTCATTACCGACGGAGTCATGCCCAGCAATGAAGGGCGCGGTTATGTCTTGCGGCGTATCATCCGGCGGGCGGTGCGACATGGACGCAAGCTCGGTATCGAAGAGGCATTTTTTTATCATCTCGTGGCGCCGCTCGTCGCGACCATGGGCGATGCCTATCCAGAACTACGCCAAGGGCAACATGAGGTGGAGCGCCAACTCCATCGCGAGGAAGAGAGGTTCCGCGAAACGCTGCAACGTGGCCTGGATCTGTTGGATGAAGCCATTGGCAGGCTGCCCGCCAACGCGCCGATTCCGGGCGAGGTGATCTTTCGTCTCTCCGACACCTATGGCTTCCCGGTCGATCTTACCGCCGATATCGCCCGCGAGCGTGGCCTGGACATGGATATGGCGGGCTTTGACGCAGCATTGGCGGAGCAGCGGGAGCGCTCTCGTGCCGCTTGGGCAGGCAGTGGGGCGGTGAAGGCGGAAAGGATCTATCACGATCTCGCGATGCAATTACCGGCTACGGAATTTCTGGGCTATGGCGGCTGCGACGGGGCCGGACGAGTACTCGCCATTGTACGCGATGGCAGCGCTGTGGAGCAGTTACAGGCGGGGGAGGAGGGCGCGATTCTCCTCGATCAGACCCCATTTTATGGGGAATCCGGGGGACAGGCCGGTGATTGTGGCAAGCTCTTTCATGGTCAGGAAATGCTGTTCCGCGTCGACGATACGCAAAAGCCCGTGCCCAGTCAGCACGTGCATATCGGGCGGCTTGCCCAAGGTACGATTCGCGTCGGCGATATCGTGCAGGCCAGTGTTGATGCAGAGGCGCGCGCCAGCACCGCCGCCCATCACTCCGCGACCCATCTTCTCCATGCCGTGCTGCGCCGTCGTCTTGGGACGCACGTGCAACAGAAAGGCTCGCTGGTAGACGCCGAGCGGCTACGCTTTGATTTCAGCCACCCCGAACCCCTGGGTAAAGAAGAGCTACAGGCCATCGAGCGGGAAGTGAACGCGGCGATTCGTGCCAATGTCGTTGCCGAGACCCGCGTCTTGCCCTTGGCAGAAGCCCAAGCCTTAGGGGCGATGGCCCTTTTCGGCGAAAAATATGGCGAAGAGGTGCGAGTGGTATTGATGGGCGAGCATTCGCTAGAGTTCTGCGGCGGCACCCACGTCCATGCCTTGGGAGAGATCGGATTTTTCAAGATCCTGAGCGAATCGGCGGTCGCGGCAGGCATACGGCGCATCGAGGCCGTGGCCGGGGAGGCGGCGCTGCGCAGTGTGCAGCAGGATGAGGAACGTTTGCGGGGCGCGGCAGCACTGCTCAAGGCGGCACCGGCAGAATTGGATCAACGCTTGGCGCAGACTCTGGAGCGCCTGCGCCAGTTGGAAAAGGATCTGGAACGCAGCAAGCAGGAGCTGGCGGCCTCGGCGGGTGCCGACTTGGCCACCAAAGTAGAACGGATTCATGATGTTCCGGTGCTGTTGCAACGCTTGGACGGCATGGACGCCAAGGCCTTGCGTGAGGTCCTGGATCGTCTGCGCTCGGAAATCAGCTCCGGCATCATTGTGCTGGCGGGGGTTGCGGACGACAAGGTTGCCCTCCTCGCCGCTGTCAGCAAGGATCTGCATGGCAAGGTACAGGCCGGTGAGTTGGTGAATGTCGTCGCCCAGCCATTGGGCGGTAAGGGGGGTGGGCGCCCGGATATGGCCCAGGCCGGGGCCGGCAAGCCAGAAGGGCTCGACGCGGCGATGGCCCAGGCCAAGGCGTGGTTACAGGAGAGAATGGTCTCCTAGCTCACGGCTGCGGAGTACACCGCAGCCCAAGTCAATGATTCTGCCAAGGTTGGTCATGCCCATGATCGCCGCGTCCCTGGTTGCCTTGACCATGCCCATGATCGCCGCGTCCCTGATTGCCTTGATCATGCCCTCGATTGCCGGGGCCGTTCCAGCCTCCGGGATATTCGCCACGTCCTGGACCTTGTGGGTGTGGCGGATGCCCATACTGTGGACGATATTGCGGTGGCATTGGGGGCATTGGCCGTGCTTGGGGCCGGAAATGTCGCCAATGCGGGTCGCGAGCATGAAACTGCGCATCGCGTTGCACCCGCCCCCATTCTCCTGGAGACCAGCGGCGTAGCCCTGGTGGTGGCGCAGCAATCGGGCGCCAAGGTCCACGAAAGCCGGGACCTGCCCACCATCTATTGCCGTAGTAGTAATAGTAGTTTGAGCCCACATAGAAAATCGGTTGGCTACTGCCATAAGCGGCATATGCGCCGAGATTCGAGAGCCAGACCATGAGGGGTGGGGTGGCGACGACTGCTGGCGGATAGTAGGCTGGCGTGCCGATGTTGAGTTGCAGATCAATGGGGTCCGCCATTACGAGGCTGCTCATGGAGAGGAGCGCTGCGCTCGCCAGGGCGAGAGATAGAGAAAGCTTTCTGGTCATGATGCCCTCCGGTATACCGTGTTGTCGTGGTCAATGGGCGCGCTTCTGCGCTATGCTCGTAGGATCAACCTCTCTGCAGCATACGGCTTTGCGGATCAGAAGCGAGCAACGAACTGTGATTAAATGTGAATTTTTTGGTGCTACGGCGTGATTGCCGCGACGGATCTCGAGGAGTTGCTGCAGGCCGTTGCCCGAGGCGATCAACAGGCCTTCCAGCGCTTTTATCAAGAGACCTCAGCGCATCTTTACCCGGTTGCTTTGCGTATTCTCCGAGAGGAGAGCAGGGCGGCAGATTGTCTGCAGGATGCCTTCGTCAAAATCTGGTTGAAGGCCGCAGACTACCAAATGGGCCGATCTCCGCTGGCATGGGCGGCGGCGATCGTTCGCTATCAGGCGATTGATCTGCTGCGGCGCCTGCCCAAGGATGAACCCGGCTGGGATGAGCCGGACTGGGATCGGGAAGAGTGGGGTGAGGATGGCGAGATGTCTGCGCTCTATCCGGCGGAACGAAAGCGGCTAACAGACTGTTTGCAGCGGCTGTCCGTCGACCAGCGGCAGGCCATCGTGCAAGCCTTTTATCGCGCCTCGACCTATGAGGAGGTGGCGCTGCAGCTTGGTACCGCCCTGGGGACGGTGAAGAGTTGGATTCGTCGCGGATTGTTACTGTTAAAGGATTGTTTGCAGCATGAATCTACGTAAGTACCCACCATTGGCGGAACAATTGGCCGCTGCCTATGTTGTTGGTCACTTGCATGGCAGGGCACGCCTGCGTTTCGCACGTTTGCTGCAACAAGATGTGGTTCTTGCCCAAATGGTGGGTCGTTGGGAGGACGCTCTCTTGCCCGCATTGCTCCCAGCGCAGGGCCGGCCAGTTCCGGCGCGAGTATGGCACGGGATTCAGGCGCAATTGCCAGCACCCGCCCTGGTCCCTTCTCGGACGAACTCCGCACCGCGTTTACCGTGGTGGCGACGTTTGGCGTTGTGGCAGGGCGTGAGCGCTGCTCTTGCTGTGGCCATCGTCGTGACCTGGTTATGGCCTAGTGCGCCGCAAATGCCGATGCTTGCTGTGGTCAATAACCGTCAGGGGCAGGCGACCTGGGTATTCCATGCCAGTGCGCACCACATGCGCTTGGTAACGCTGCGGCATACCGTGATCCCGGCAGACAAGTCTCTGCAGCTCTGGGCGATTGTGCCGGGGAAGAAGCCGGTTTCCATGGGGCTATTGCCGATGCAAGCGGGGCAGACCCCTGTGTTACCGGTACCGGACCACATGAACCTGCGTCATGCCCATCTTCTGGCGGTAACCCTGGAGCCGGCTGGCGGCTCTCCAACCGGTCAGCCCACTGGCCCGATCCTGCTCCAGGCAACGTTGATATCCAATTGAGGGCTGCATCTGAAATTTATGGCTCTGCGTAGAAAGCGGTGATGGCATTGTTCATCGCTTTCTTTTTGTCACAGGCAGGAGATTACCATGCAGGAAAATATGCAATCTGGCGCAAATCGTCGTGACTTTCTCAAGAAAAGTGCCCTCTTTGGCTTGGGCCTTGCCGCTGCCGGCAACCTGATTTTGCCGGCTACTGCACGGGCAGCGGGTATGGCCTCGAACAGTGAAAGTCATGATCTGGGGATCCTGAATTTCGCCTTGAACGCTGAACACCAGGCCATTGCTGCCTACCAAGTGGGCGCAGATAGTAAACTCTTGAAGCCTGGTGCGCTCAAGCTGGCCTTAGAGTTCCAGAAAGATCACGAGGCGCATGCCGATGTGCTGGCGGAAACCATCAAGAAAATGGGTGGTAAACCTGTTGCTGCCAAGTTGCCGCTCACGGCATCCATGGGCGATTTGGCCAAGGCATGGAATTTCCCAGTGGGCAAACTGAAAAATGAGTCTGATGTGTTGCATTTTGCGGCGGGACTGGAGATCGGCGCGGCGAAGGCCTATCTGGGGGCGGTGAAGCAGTTCAGTAATCCGGAGTTGGCGCATGCTGCGGCAAATATCGAAGGCGATGAAGCAATGCACTTTGCCACGCTGCGCTACGCGCTTGGCATGAATCCGGTGCCAGCCGCATTCATTTCGGCCATGCCGAACGACTAAGTGCGCGACTGACACCAGAAAGGGCGCTCCGGCGCCCTTTTTTGTTCTTTGGCTACCAATGTCGAAGCTGGGTCAGGAATCGGTTCGAGCTAATATGCGCCCAGTCAACACGGCAACCATGGCGCAAAATAGAATGACGACAGACATGGGGACAGCGCTGGGAATACTGACGAGGCCGACGCCTATGGCGGCAATTGCGGCACTGGCAAACTGTAGACTGCCCAACAGTGCAGAAGCGGTGCCCGCTTGCTGGCCTTGCTGATGCATAGCGAGGGCGGTGCTGTTGGGCGATACTAAGCCAATACAGGCGACGTACAGAAACAAGGGAATTAGGAGGCCAGCGAGACCCGTTTCCGGAAGGAGACTGGCCAGAAATAGCAGTGCTGCAGCAACGCCCTGAATCCATAAGGCCAATCGCAGTATGGTGCGCGCGGAAAATTGTCGGTGCAAGAACCGGTTGAACTGCGAGAGCGCGATCAAACCCAGAGCATTGAAACCAAAAATCCAGCCAAAATCATCTGCAGGCACCTTATGTAGCTGAATGAAAATGAACGGAGATCCGGCAATATAAGCAAACATGCCGGAGAAGCTGGCGGCGAGAATGATGGCATAAGGCCGGAAGTTTGGATCACGCAGCAGATCACGGAAGCGGGAAAAAATAGCGAAAATATGAAGGGAGTGGCTGGGATCGCCAGAGTGACCTGCAGGTAGCAGCAACGCACTTACCCCCAGGCTCATTGCACCGAGTAAGGCGAGCAGGACAAAAATAGCCTGCCAGCCAAAAAAGACGAGAAGATAGCCACCAATCAGGGGGGCAAAGATTGGCGCGACCCCCATGACCAGAATCATCCGGGAAAAAATGTGCGTCGCGTCTTGCGGTGGAAACAGATCGCGCACCAAGGCGCGTCCTATGACCGGTCCAGAGCAGGCACCAATGCCCTGCAGCAAACGAAAAATCGCAAGCCATAAGGCACTGGGTGCCACCGCGCAGGCGATGGATGCGCCAACGTAGAGGGTAAGGGCAACGAGTAAGGGTGTGCGCCGCCCGAAGCGATCGCTGATGGGTCCGAGAATTGCCTGCCCAGCCGAAAAACCGAGGAAAAAGGCGGCCAGGGTAAGCTGAATACTGAGCTGATGCACCTGAAAGTGTTGCTGCAACGTCGGCAGGCTGGGCAGATACATGTCAATGGAGAGTGCGCCGAAGGCGCTAAGACTACCAAGCAGAAAGATGGTGCGGCGTGAATGCAATGCGGACGTCACAGAGGGAGTCTCATTCATAAAATGGTGATGATAGCGTATGTTCCTGTTTTTTAGCTATGAACTCATGCCATAAAATGAGAACTCCCGAAATATATAAAGATTCATACTTTAATTTTGACAATTGCAGGGGCCGTTTGCTACGGTAAATTTGATTTTAGCGACGGCAAGTGAAAGGAGTGGTTATGAAAAAAGGCGTTATCGTTGTAGCAACGGCATTGATGATGGCAAGCGGCCTAGCCATGGCTGCCACAGCAGAGCAGATGCCAGCCCAGCAAACAACACCAGCCGCAGCGCAGGTTCCGGTAAACGCTCAGGAGCTGCATCATTTTGCTGCTGCGGTGAAGCAAATTCAGCCCATAGATATGAAAGCGCACGCAGTAATCGAAAATAAGAAAATGAGTGAAAGTTCAAAGAAAATGAAGCTTGCGGGTTACGATAAGCAGATTACAACAGTGCTCGCGCATCACCATTTGACACCGGTAAAATACGAAACCTTATTGAAAAAGGCAGAAACGGACCCGGCTTTTGCCAAACGGACAGAGAGTGCCTTGCAGCAGTTGGGATGATGGTGGAGAGACGCGCCCTGCGGCGCGTCAGTCTTCCAGGGTGCTGATATCCTGGGTAATTTCCTCCCCACGCGCGCGGGCGCGCAACAGGCGCCGCATGATCTTTCCCGATCGCGTCTTGGGTAGGCTCTCCACAAAGTGAATATCATCAGGGCGCGCGATGGCACCAATTAGATCCGTCACCTGCGCCCGTAGTGCTGCCCCTAACGGGTCGTGATCATCCCCTTGATGCGCGGCCTTGAGGATGACGAAGGCCGAGATGGCTTCCCCCTTGATTTCGTGCGGGATGCCTACCACAGCGGCTTCCGCGACGGCGGGATGCGCCACTAGGGCCGATTCGATCTCGGCCGTGCCCAGGCGATGCCCAGACACATTCAGGACATCGTCGATCCGTCCCATCACCCAGAAATAGCCGTCGCTGTCGCGACGCGCGCTGTCGCCCGCGATGTAGTAACGGTTCTGAAACTTTGCCCAGTAGGTCTGCACATAGCGTTCCGGATCGCCCCAGATGCCGCGCAGCATTCCCGGCCAGGGCTGATCGATTACCAGATAGCCGCCTTGATCTGCGGCAGAGATTTCTTTGCCCTGCTCATCGACGACCTTGGCGGAAATTCCGGGTAAAGGGAGGGCACAGGAACCGGGCTTGTTGGCACTGACTGCGGGTAAGGGGGCGATCATGTGCCCGCCGGTCTCGGTTTGCCACCAGGTATCGACGATGGGGCTGCGACCGCCCCCGATGCGGTCGCGATACCAGACCCAAGCTTCGGGGTTCATGGGCTCGCCGACGCTGCCGAGCAGGCGCAGGCTGCTGAGATCGTGTTTCTGAATCCAGGCGTCACCCATTTTCATGAAGGCCCGTACCGCCGTTGGCGCCGTATACAGGACTGTGATCCCGTGACGCTCGATCATCGTCCAGAAGCGATCCGGTTGCGGGTACATGGGGGCTCCCTCATACAGGAAGACCGTCGCCCCGTTGGCGAGGGGGCCGTAGACGACATAGCTATGGCCGGTGATCCAGCCAATGTCGGCGGTGCACCAGTAGACGTCGTCTGGGCGCAGGTCGAAGGACCAGTAACTGGTGAGCTTGGCCCACAGCAGGTAGCCGGCACTGCTATGTAGGATGCCCTTGGGTTTGCCGGTGCTGCCAGAGGTATAGAGGATGAAGAGCGGATGTTCGGCGGGAAAGGGGATTGCGGGACAGTGCGCGGATTGCCCGATCACCGCTTCGTGCCACCATAGATCGCGGCCATCCAGCATATCGATCTCGGCACCGGTATGTTGCAGGACCATTACGCGCTCGACCTGGTGTTCGTGTTCGCGCAGCAGCGCTTGGTCCGCGTGCCGCTTGAGCGGGACGATCTTGCCGCCACGGTAGGCCCCGTCGGCGGTGAGCAGGATCTTGGCGCCGGTATCCTCTAGTCGATCTTTGAGTGCTTCGGCGGAAAAACCGCCAAAGACGACGGAGTGCACGGCGCCGATGCGCGCACAGGCCAGCATGGCGACCACGCTTTCCATGACCATGGGCATGTAGATCACCACCCGTTCGCCCGCCTTTACCCCCTGGGCGCGCAGAGTATTGGCAAAGATATTCACTTCGCGCCAAAGCTGAGCGTAGGTGAGTGTGCGGACACTGCCATCTTCGCCTTCCCAGATCAGCGCCGCCTTATGTTTCTGCGCTCCCTGCAGGTGACGATCGAGACAATTGGCGGCGACATTGAGACTGCCATCGGCAAACCAGCGATAAAACGGCGCCTCGCGTTCATCGAGAACTTGCTCGAAGGGCTGCTCCCAGAGCAGGTGCTCTCGCGCGAGGGTGGCCCAGAATTGTTCCGGATCTCGCTGCCATTCGGCGCGTAGACGCTCATATTCGCCGTGGTCGATGTTCGCCCGCGCGGCAAAGGCCTCGGGTATGGGGAAAAGGCGTTCTTCTTGGAGATGGGAATCGATGGAAGTCGTCATGTCGTCGTCGTCTTAACCAGATTATGCGCTTGATGGTAAGACGAAGCGTCCGAGCTGGCAAACCGGGTCAGGGTCGCTGCAAGAGAATGACCTTGCGGCTGGCTCGGGAACAAAGTTTTGTAAATGCGGGTTGATACCCTGGCGGCAAATGCAAGTGCACGGTGCTGCTGCGCTAGGTGGGGACGACGAGGCTGGCCTGCTGCCGTTGCGTTTCGCCCGTGAACGCCAAAAAGCCATGGTCGGACACGGCACAAGCACAGCAAAGGATTGCCGAGAATAGCTTGCTGCTCGGTAGATTCATGCAGAACCCATGGCTTGATGATGGATGTCGGCAATCATCTGCTGGCGCAGCCGCTGCTGTGCCAGGAGAAGCTTTTCCTTTGCCGCTGGCATAAGCTGATAGTGGCCCACAATCGAGACCAGATCGCCGTAGTGCAGCAATTGAAATAAGTGGTGGGCATTCTTGTAGGGCATTTCGACGCAGCCTGCGCTTTGTGGCCAGCCATAGCCCTTGCGAGGGTAAAAATGAATCGCTCGGCCATTGTAGAAATAATTCACGAAACGCACATTGGGAGCGACATATTTTTGCCAGTAGACCAAATGTCCGTGGTAATGGCCGCGCTGCTTGTCCGACAAGCTGAGATATTTTGCCTTGCTTACCGGAATGGGAAAGGTCCCATGCATGGTGGTGTCCGCTAGGCGTTGGTATACCGGCCAGGTTCCATCGGGGGTGGAATGCAACACCCCAGTATTGACCACGGAATGATATTTCCACGCGCCGCGCCAATGAACCCGCTTGCCCGTGCTAGCGGGCACCTGCCAGAGTTGCAGCCGTTCTGGGTGATGGCTTTTCCGCACCTCTACCCACTGAAACGGATAGGGATTATTCGGGATGTTACCGAGCTCCAGGCGAGTGACCAGGGCTGTGCTTACCCGCCCGCGAGAAATCTGCCGAAATGGCAGAAGATGGGTGGCACGTTCGAATTGGATGATGCCGCTACGAAATTCTGGATTGAGCGGCGAGTAGCCCCAGGAATTCGATAATTGTTGTAATTTTTTCGGGATGGAAATATCCCATGCGGCTATGTTGCGCAGACCACCATAACGCTCCAGATACGTGCCATAGACGACATGGACATAGCCATGGCGTGCGAGCTTCTGCCAGACCCATTGCCAGGAGTGGGCGCTGTTGCCGCTGGTGCGAGCCCCAGTCGCAGCCTGTGCTGCACCGGCAGCACAAAAGCTGATGACAGGTAAAAGGCAAAAAAGAGCGAGGGGCTTACCGATGCGATACGGAGTCCGCATATTCGGTAGTTTACAACCCGCCTTGGTACTTTAAGGAAACCTCATGACACTGCGGGCAAACAAATACCCGTACCGCCATTTTTTTCTCGAACGCCTCTTCCGCGTCATCGGCGAGTTGGCCCCCTAAAGCTGCCGCGCCCGCACCCAGTATTCCCGTCAACCCGCCCATGCGAATCCCATGGGAACCCATATCCTGCATGGCAGTCTGGCAGGCCGGACAATTCACTGCTGGCATCTCTTCTTTCCCAAATCCAAACATAGTGCGGCATCCTTTTTTGGTTGCATGATACCTCATGGACCATTCGTCCGGTGCATTGGTTCCGGCTGCAACGCAAGCCAAGGTCGTGCCGTCGGGGAACTATGAGCGCTGGATCCATTCATAAACCTTATAAGTCGTCGTTATCGTCTATTGGTACCTGGGTCCATGGACAGGGAGGTCTTATGCAGGAGAAGGATTTAGATAGGGCGCTGCGCTCGTCCCTGGGGCGCTTGCTACGGGCTAAGAATCAGCTGGAGCACCTGCGTCAGGTGTTGGCTGAGCCGAAACGATGGTTCTCCACCTGGTTTTTGGCCTATGGCGTTCTCGGGGCTGTCTCCTCCGGGCTTTTGCCAATTTTGTTGCCGCTGATGATTGTCGCGCTGACCCACCATCTCAGCTGGGTTGCCTATGTCATGGGTGGTTTCAATCTCGGCCTGCTGACGTCGCCCCTCTGGGGGGGCTTGGTCGATCGCTTTCACCTGCATCGCCTGGTCTTTTTTGCTGGCTTTGTGCTCCTCGCCGCAGCGACGGTAAGCATGCCGTTTCTGGCAAATGTGTGGATCTGGGCGGGACTCGCCTTCCTCGCTGGTATGGGTACGTCTGCCGCAGCGACGGTGGCCAGCTTGTTCGTTGTCGAGTTCGATCCTCCGGCGCACTGGGAACCACGTCTCGGCTGGTTGCAGACCTATAACGGCAGTGGCCAAGTCCTGGGTCTACTGCTTGCCGGGATTTTTGTGGCAAATTTTCGTTTGGGTCTGTTTGCCTGTGCGGCGCTGATCGTGCCAGCGCTGTGGTTTGGTGCGCGTGGCTTGCCTGCGGCCTCCCAGAACAACGCAGTAGAACGTCTAGGTGCCAACCTTCGTCGCCTCGACTGGCGCTTCCTTGCCCAGTTTGGGCGCCCGATGTTGCCGGGTGGCGGCATCTTGCGGTTTTCCCACCATTTGTCTCTGCGCGGCATTCTGCGCTCCGGCGAGGTCCTGCACACGCGGTTTGGACGCTTTCTTTTCTCTTGGTTCATTGTTGCCTTTGGTGTGGCTGCATTCTTCTCCTATTTCCCGGTGGCGATGCAGAAGGCCTACGCCGTCTCTCCCGCGTTGACCTCGTCGGCCTATGCCATTACTGCGGCAATTGCCTTGGTGCTCTACTCCGTTGGCGGGCAACTGGCGGGACGCTTTGGCGCCGGCCGAGTGTATCGTTGGTCTTTGTTGCTGCGGCTATTGGGGTTCTGTTTTCTCTTTGTTGTCTTTGTTCTGCCTTTTCCGAAAAGTGTCATGGGCTTGCTTGGATTCATTTTGATTATTCTAGCCTGGCCGTTGCAGAGTATTTCCGGGATGACGCTGACGGCTCGCCTGACACCATTCAGTCAGGGCGCTGCCATGGGTTTATTCAACGCGAGCGGGGCGATTGCTACGGTCATCGGTACCTTTCTCGGTGGACCCTTGATCTCCTGGCTGGGCTATCCCGTGCTCTCGGGGATGGCGATCCTGGGTGTTTTGGCAGGATGGCTGTCAGGGCATCATCTGCAAAATGACGCCGTTCCTGCGGTGGCGGTGGCCGCCGCCGCTACATCGACTCCCTGACCTGCTGCGCGAGAGGGCGCCACTGGAGGTGGTAGAACATCTGTAGATACCGCCGCAGCTCCTGCCGCTCCAAGCGGGAGCTGAATTTCCAGAAACCATAGATCCGCGCCAGAGTCATCAGGCGTCGCGCATACAATTCCCAAGTATAGCGCTCGGCAACACGCGCAAGTGCTTGCTCGGACATCGCTTGCCATTGCGCCGGGTCATTTTGTGTTGTTTCCAGAAAATCGGCAATCCTATCGGTCATTTCGATAGTGTTATTGGGATCAATATGAAATCCACTGACGCCATCCTCGATGATCTCGAAAGGACCACCAAAGCGGGTGGCAAAGACCGGCAGCCCACAGCTCATGGATTCGATTACCGTCAGACCAAAGGCCTCGAAGATGGCTGGCTGTATGAACACCCCTTTCCGATCCGCAACATAGCGATAGAGCTCGCCAGCAAGATTTTTATCGAGAAGACGACCAATCCAGCGAATTTGACCATCTAGCTCATGGTGGCTGATCAAATCGTGCATCTGCTGAATTTGCTCGCGCTCTTCGGCATCTCCGGAGCCCTCCACATCGAGGCGACCGGCAATCACGACGAGATTGGCAAGCGCACGTAAGCGATCGGATTGGCCATATGCGGCAACGAGTCCAGTGATGTTTTTGATGCGATCCAAACGCGCCATGGTAAAGAGGATCGGCTTCTCTGGTTCGATAAGCTGCCCGCGAATGTCGGGTCCCGGCGGTGCGGAGAACAACATCTCCTCAATCTCCGGATGCAGACTGGATAGCCGTTTCTCCGCTTCTTGTCCAGAAAAATAGTAAGACGGATTTGCGCCCGGTGAAACGATATTGAACTTTCGGTCATAGACATCAATGCCATTGATGACCCGGTATAGACCAGGCAAGGTGAAGTCCGCATAGCTCTCATACTGCCCCATGGTGTTTTGCGTGCCCGCAATTTCCTGATAGGTGCTGGAGATGATGATATCAGCGGCATTCATGGCGATGAGATCGGCCGTATACTGGCAAGCAAAATGGTGCTGCTGCTCGTGCTCCTGCCAGTAGAGATCGGACAGGATATATTTCGATTTCTCGAGTGCGTGGGCAATATTGCATTGGGTAACATTCATCCGCTCACTCAAGATGCTTGCCACAAGATTGCCATCGGAATAATTACCAATGATCAAATCCGGCGTCCGGCCCAGCTCGGCGCGAACTTGATTTTCCAGGTCCAGTGCATAACGTTCGAGGTAGGGCCAGATTGCAAAGCGAGAGATCCAGTCGTTGATGATGCGTCCGTTTTCACTGCGAAAGGGGACGCGTAGGATTTGTACGTTGTTGGTTCCTACTACATTTTCTAATGGCTGGTCACAAGTCGTCCCATCGGCATTGGGAATGAGGCGGGTGGCAAGGAGGATGCGCGGGACCAGATCCGTCAGCCCCTGTTCTGCCAAGCGAATACGCATTTCCTGTTCCAGCGCGCGCACCTGATCCAGGATGTAGACGACCTGACCGCCGGTATCGGGCCGCCCCAAGACACGGTCCTGTGCGAACCAGCCATGCACGGAAACGATCAACGCCGTCGAGATCATGGGGATTCGATCGATAAACTGTTCGAGCAGATCGGCGGCAGGCGCTTCGAGTATGCTAAGCAATATCTGCATGGTTTCGCGCACGCGTCGGACAGTGTTGCCCCAGCCCGGTGCATAACCTCGGCGGCGCATTTCTTCAGCGATCTCTTCCCATGGGGTCGTGGCTGGCAGAGTCCGTAAATATTGAATCGTTTTTTGTAACTCATCAAAGCTGGGAGGGGTGCCCGTCAGCATCAGCGGGTGCCCGTTCAATTGATGCACCGTGAGGAAGCGCAGGAGCTTTTCCTGACCTTTCTGTGCATCCTTGAAAAAATCTCCAGCAAGTTGGCGATTCATATACAACAGGCCCTGACCAATGGATTCCTGGTTGTGTGGCCGCCTCTGATCATTGTTGAAGGGACCAAAATCAACTGTGAGAGAGGCATCTAACTTTTGTCCAGGATTGATGCAAGTTTCTTTGAAATGAAGATATTCTTCGACAGTGATTTCATCTATTGAGATGCTTTCGGCATGTAGACGGAGATATTGCCACTCCCCGGGAGCCAGGCGGAACGCCATGAAAATCCAGGGGTCCTGAATGGTAGCCTCCTCGGCTACAGCAATAGAGAGGTCGGAAAAATATTCTTGCCATGCAGTGAAGATGTCGGTTTTGAGAAGAAATAATCGCTGGTAATTCAGCAGGGTGCGGGTGAAGGAGTAAAACTCATGGCGTTTTGTTTCAACCAGTTCACGTAATTCTGTGATCATTCCTGCTCCTTTATTGGAAACCCATAATGGGCAATGCCTTCAAGAATTCCGGCAGCATAGGCTCCATGGGCAAAGTAACAATTAGGGTGATCCCGCAATTCTTCCAATTCTGGACTGTGATTACCGACAATGACGGCCAGCGTATCTCCACGTAGCATTTCTGCATCGTTTCCTGAATCCCCGGCGACCAAAAACGATTGCATGCTTTTTCCCCAGCGGTAAGCTAGGAAATGTAATGCGTGCCCCTTGGATGCTTGCACTGGCAGGACATCGAGAAAGCGGCCATGGGAAAAGATCATTTGGGCACGTAGATTTTTTTCCTGTAACGCCTGTTCTGCGTGACGCACGGAATCGGGATGTTCTGGGTTCACGTAATAACTGACTTTACAGGCGCGCTGCGCGCTGTTTTCCTGTAGGCGTAATCCTTGGATTCCGCGCAGGGTGCTGACAATGCTGTCGCGCTGCCAAAGATGACGAATATGGCTGTCCCAGGCCGCATCCGGTGTATGGTCCTTGCCAAAATAAATCTCGCTACCGACATCGGTGATAAAGAGTTCCGGTGTGGGTGCGTTGGCAGCCCGCAGCACCTCCAATGCGCCCTTCAGGGTACGGCCAGTGGCGATACCAAAAGCAACCTGGTGCCGGTTTTCCAATAGCCAATCACCCAGGCGTGCCAAGGCGTCAGCGTCACCGATGAGGGTGTTGTCAATATCGCTGATCAAGAGTTCACGCCCACCGAGCCAGTCGGAACTCCCGGGTACGGGTTGGCGCAAAACCGCTAATCGCCGTTCCCGTTTACGATAGCGTTGACGAATCTTGCTCAGGCGATGCAGGTAGGTATCAACATGATTTTTCCAGCCATAATGACGCTGTACGCCGCGCAGACCCGAACGCGCTCGTTTGAGCCAGAGGCTGCGATCTTGCAGCGCCTCTCGCAGTGCGCCCTGAATATCCGATGGATCCAGGGGGTCGACCAGACGGCCATTGTGACAATTGGCAATGATATCCGTAGGCCCGCCATCTGCTGTAGCCACAATCGGCAGGCCAGAGGCCGCCGCCTCAAGCAGCGTGAGGCCAAAGGGTTCGGTCAAGGCGGGATTGATAAAGACCCCGCCCAGACGCGCTGCCCAGCGGTAATAGGTGGGTATATCTTCGGCTTCGTGATGCTTGGGAATGGCAACGGAGCCATAGAGATCATGATCGTCGATGGCGAAGAGAAGGCGCGTCAGCACCCGTTGAGCGGCGCGTGGTAGAGCCCCCAGGCTGTCGCGTTGGCCGAGAACCAGTACCAGGTTCGCATGCGCCCGCAGCCACGGGTCCTGCGCAAAGGAGTCAAGAAGTTGCAGGAGGTTCTTGCGCTCGTCTGGGCGCGCAATGGCCAGGATGGGTGGACGTTTGGGGTGGCGCAAAAATTTTTGTACCGCCGCAGGCTCAGATATGGTGCTCGTGCTAGGCGGTCCAAAGCGTGTCAGGTCCACCCCTGGGGGAATGACCATTACAGGTGGGTGCGCGTCGTATCGCCCATATTGCTCGGTTGCCTCTTGATTCGTGCTGGCGATGACCAGGGTTGCCTGCTGGAGGATCTGTTCTTCCGCGGCAATCCGCTGTTCTAATTGAAACTCGCGCTCAATGCTTGGCGGACGGCGACCTGCAGCCAGCAAGCGTTCCTTTTTTATCCGCCCGAGGGAATGCCCGGTATGCAATAGGGGAATCCCCAGCAGTTGAGAAAGTTGCATCGCTACATAGCCAGCGTCGGCGTAATGGCTGTGCAGGAAGTCGGGTAAGCGTTCTTGCGCACGCAGATAATTCCAACACCGATCCACCAGAGTATCGAGATATTTCCAGAGACTTTCTTTGCGCAGATATTTTCGTGGGCCAAAAGGTAGCCGAACAATCTGTGCCTTCGGCACGATTTCTTCTCTCTCCGTTCTATAAATACTGGGAAGTGCAGGATCGACAATTTGCCTGGTAATCAAATCCACGCGCTCGACGAGTGGGCTCTCGGCCAGCGTCCGTACCAGATCGAGTACATAGGTAATCTGGCCACCGGTGTCCGGGTCAATACCAAGTTCTGGCTCCTGCGCGCGAATCCGCCCGTGCACGCTCAACATGCAAAGATACAAATTCCGGTCACCAGGACGCCATTTTTGCGTTCCCATCATACTTATAGATAGCAGAAAGATGGGGATAGTTCCAATAATCCGCTAGTCGGGTTGCACAGCATAATCGGCGCTCTGGCGCTCCAACGGGCGCCAATCGTTGTCCAGTTCCAATATTTGTGTTTCGGATTTGCCGATATAGCGAAGCAGAATGCGATAGGTATCCAGGTCAAATGCGGGCATATCCTTCAGTGCGGTCTTTTCCTTTGTTCTAGCGTCCAGCATGCCGATGTGGCGCCACTGCTCAAAGACGTGAATGCAAGAACCGTCTTTCTCCTCGATGAACCCGATGGGCCCGGAAAAAGGCCAATGCTGGATTTGCAGCTTCTGCAAAGCCTCTTGCAAGCGCAGGTCGTGGCTGGCGAGGGATTCTTGACCCACACAAACGCCCTGGCAGCGCTTGATTTGCTGGCCGAAGCACGCACCAGAGCCTTTTTGCAGCCCCAGACGGTGATCACAAAGTCCCCATTCCTGGGCCAGATGTCGAAGTGCAGCACGCGCCTGATGACGGTTGGCAAATACCCCATAACAGACGCCAGGTCTTGGCTCTGATCCGCACAGTATTGTGGGTTTCTCCTGTTCGGGGCCTAACCAGAAAATAGTGCAGAGCTCCTTTTTTCTGCGCAACTGGCGATTGTAGAGGGGATGCTTTTCTTTCACGAGGCGAGATTCCAGGAGCAGCGCGGAAAGCTCGCTATTCGTTTCTATCCATTCAATGCGCTCGAGCTGTTGGGACATCTGCAGCTCTCGCGTTTGACGAAAATCATTGCGAAAATGTTCGAGTACTCTTCGACGCAGATGGATGCTTTTACCGATATAGAGCGGTAGATCGGAATGCCCATAAAAAAGATACACACCAGGGCGATTCGGTAATTGTTCCAAGACATCGGGGTCGATGTTCGGTGGCAGACAGTTCTGGTCCCATTGTATGCGACAGGCATGCAGCAGGTCGTCGTAACGTTGCTCCGCCATCTGACGGAGAAAATCTACTACTACCCGGGCATCGCCGAGGGCGCGATGACGATCGGCACAGGGAATGGCCAGGCGTTCCATGATCGCGTCCAACCCGTGACGGCGCTCACTGGGAAACAGCCGCCGTGATAGTTTGACGCTACACAGAGATTTGGTTTTGAAGGGCACTTGCGTGCGGAGAAAGGACTGGCGCAGAAAGGCGAGGTCAAAGCGGGCGTTGTGCGCGATGATGATGTGTCCGCGCAGCCGCTGCTCGAGCTCCGTAACGATATCCTCGAAGCGTGGCTTGCCCCGTAGCATGTCTGGATAGATCCCCGTCAGTTGCGTGATGTAGGGGGAGAGTCCACAGCCGGGATGCAAGAGCTGGCTCCATTCTTCCTGTCCGCGTTCCATAGACAGCGTGACGATACCGAGTTCAAGGATGGCGTCTCGTTGTGGATTCCCTCCTGTCGTCTCCAGGTCCAGGCAGGCGATGGGCTGGCCCAAATCCGTCAGTAAACGGGAGAGAGAGGGAGGAAGTCTCGTCATGCGTCTAGTGTAGCGGGGATTTGCCGAATGAGAAGGAAAAATACCGGTGATTGCATTGGCAAGGCGTTGCAGATATCATCTGCCACTCAAATTGGGGCGGTAGCTCAGCTGGGAGAGCGTCGCGTTCGCAATGCGAAGGTCGGGAGTTCGATCCTCCTCCGCTCCACCAAAAAACTTGAAGGCCCGGATATGTTCCCAGGTTCTGCTAGTCCGCGAGAAGTCATCCGTGAAGGGTTTCACAGGCATAGCGCTCAGCTCTAGGGGCCATTGCTCAAAGTCACTTTGCCAGCGACAACCCAGATCCGCAGGAGGCTGCCATGGCCTCTTGGGTTTTAGTCAGACAGTAGGCAATGACCTCATCGAGATCCCGGTCGGCCTGCTCACGCGGGACGACTAGTCTGCGCTTCACGCCTTGGCGTTGGCAGCCTGGCGCACACGATCTCGCAGGCCCCCGAAGTAACTGGCATCGGCAGGTGCCGCCGGGTTGGATGCCGCACCGGCCAGCAGCAGGCCACGCAGTTGCAGGCGATCCTGGTCCTTGCGGATCAACTCGCGCACGTACTCGCTGCTCGTGCCGTAGCCGCTCTGGCTGACTTGTTCATCCACGAAGGACTTCAGCGTGTCGGGGAGGGAGATATTCATCGTGCTCATGGCGCAAGTGTGGGTGCTTTGGCAAAAGTCGGCAAGAACCGTATTCCACCACACCGAAAGTAGGCATCCATGCCCTGTAACGCTTCTCCCTGTGCCAGGATGTATTGAGGGGCTTCCTGGACGATTAGCGTCCAGTGTCGTCAACGCAGGCGATCCAGACCGCGAGGGGCAATTGCTGGTGGACGAAGTCTTGGAAAAGCTGAGCTGGAAGGATAAGACGGAACGGATTTGCTTGGCGGCGCTCGATACGCAGCCAGCCTGCATAGGGTCCCGCAAACTTCATTTTTACCGTTACCGGTCGTCCCATGTCTCAAACTCCATACCCGTACTGGTTGGGTATAGATTAGAGAGAGGATGGACGGGTCCGTTATGAGGTCGACTGTTTCTGTCTCCATCCGCGAAAATCGAAACACACCTAATTGACAACGGGCACCTCTATGGATATCCTTGTGCCATATACAACATGAGGGGTCTACCATGGAACAAGCCACCGTTTTCCAGATCAACCGCAGCCAAGCGGTACGTCTGCCCAAATCGATTGCGTTTCCGGCAGATGTAAAGCGAGTGGACGTAGTCGCTATAGGTCGCATGCGCATACTGGTTCCGGCTGGTGAATCTTGGGAGAGCTGGTTTGACGGAGAAGGGGTCAGTGCCGACTTTATGGAGAACCGTGAACAAGCCGGTGACCAGACACGGGAACCCTTGTGATCAAATATCTTCTGGATACGAACATTTGTATTTTCACTATCAAGAACAAGCCGCCAGAGATCCGTGACCAATTCCTGCGACACCATGGGCAAATGGCCATCAGCACGGTCACCTGGATGGAGTTGGTCTATGGCGCCGAGAAATCCCAGGCACCTGAAGACAACCTGTCCGTGATTGAAGGATTTGCTGCCCGGCTGGAAGTGCTCGAATACGGAAGCGAAGCCGCCAAGCATACGGGGCAGTTCCGCGCGGAATTAGCCAGGATTGGTAAGCCCATCGGTCCTTATGACCAGATGATTGCCGGCCACGCGAGAAGCCTGGGATTGATTGTCGTGACCAACAATATGCGGGAGTTTGAGCGTGTTCCAGGTTTGCGTGTCATGGATTGGCTGAACGTGCGATAGGGAATGCCGAAGCCAATGCAACGCCCCTGATCCTGCTGCGACACGGCCAGCCTCGCCAGGATCACCATTGGCAAAGGGTACTGCCCCATCCCCTTGCGGAAGCGATCTAACGCTTCCAGTGCCCACAGCACAGGTGGCCGGGACCCCGCGTCCCGCGGGGATTTCAGACAAGAAAAAGGGCCCGGAGATGATCCGAGCCCTTGTATGTGGTGGAGGCGGCGGGAATTGAACCCGCGTCCGCAAGACCTAGACCACCGGATCTACATGCGTAGTTTGTCTATTGGGTTTTAACCCGGAGCGACTCCGACAAACAGGATGCGCTCCCAGCGATTCGGCTTTATTTTAACGCAGGATCCACCGACCAGATCCGGCGCGATTCCATGTTTCGTCGACCCCCCGCAGGCCTTGCGGCCACCGAACCCATGGACAAACCCGGGCAGAGGGCTCACTGCTTACGCAGCGAGGGCGTAATTGCTGTCGTTGGCAATTATGAATCTGCGACCAGTTTAAAGAGCAAACCGCAGCTCTGCATGCACCGAAGGCTTCGCGACCTGCGTCGAAGCCGGTCGCCCCCTTTCACAGTCTTGGACTATACCCCCACTCGAAAGGTTCCGAAAGCCCCCGCAAGCTTGTGTTAGCCCCAAGCAGTAATGTCCCCTTTGTCCAATTCTAGAATGTCCCCTTTTGCGTTGTGGGGGCGGCATGGGCGAGGAGTACAACACGATGAGCTATCGAGAGATGGATCGACTGGAGTTGCTGCAGGCTCTGATGGGTAAGCAGCTCCGGCAACGGGAGGTCGCCGAGCGGCTGAGTCTGAGCGTGCGCCAGGTCAAACGCCTTGTCGCACGGTATCGGGCCGAAGGGGCCGCCGGGCTGGTGTCCCGGCAGCGCGGCAAGCGGCCCAACAACCGGATTTTGGACTCGGTCCGTGAATCCGCCATCCAGTTGGTGCAGACGCACTACGCAGACTTTGGGCCAACGCTGGCTCGGGAGAAATTGGAAGAACGACATGGCTATCAGCTCTCTACGGAGACGTTGCGCCAGTGGATGATGGCCGAAGGTCTGTGGGTGGCGAAGCGGCGCAAGGCGGCCCGTATCCACCAACGACGGCCCCGACGCCCTTATCTCGGTGAACTGGTACAGATCGACGGCTCGCCCCACGACTGGTTCGAGGAGCGTGGCCCCCGCTGTACCCTCATCGTCTTCATAGACGATGCTACTAGCCGCCTGATGGCTTTGCATTTCGTACCAGCCGAGACTACCCAAGCGTATATGGAGACGCTGCGAGCGTACCTGAAAGCGCATGGTCGCCCGGTAGCCCTGTACTCCGACAAGCACAGCATCTTTCGCGTCAATCACCCCGATCAGGAGGGAGTACCCACCCAGTTCACTCGCGCCCTGCAGACCTTGGATATCCAAGCCATCCACGCCAACAGCCCGCAAGCAAAGGGGCGGGTCGAACGGGCCAATCAGACTCTACAAGATCGCCTGGTCAAGGAGCTACGCCTGCAGGGCATCTCCGATCTGGAGGCTGCCAACGCCTTCCTGCCGGAGTTCCTGGCCGATTACAACCGGCGCTTTGCTGTCTCCCCGCAACATCCCCAGGATGCGCATCGTCCCGTACTGCACAACCCAGAAGAATTGTCCCTGATCTTCTGCCTGCAGCACACCCGCAAGCTCTCCAAAAACCTGAGTTTTCGCTTCCAGAACCGCGAATACCAACTCACGAATTACAGCAGTGGCTACCGCCTACGCGGTGCCAGTGTAACCGTCTGCCAAGCCTTCGACAGCAGCATTACCTTGCTGTATCAGGGACAGCCCCTAACCTACCGGATCCTCGCCGAGGGTGAGCCCCCCATCCCCTTGGACGATGAGAAAAGCCTGCACTTACGTATTGAGCAAGCTGTGAAGGAGCAGGCCCAACGGAGCCACTGGAAACCCGCGCCCGACCATCCCTGGCGACGATACCCTCAGTCTAAGCCCGCTCACACATCCACCCCCTGAACTCCCTCCAAGGGGACATTCCTGTCTTGCTCAAAAGGGGACATTCCTGCTTTGGGTTGACAGCCCCCGCAAGCTTGCGTGCTTAGGGAGTCTTCTCCCATAACTCGCGCAGTCGATAAAGGATATCGAGGGCGGCGCGCGGTGTACATTCGTCTGGACGGATCTCGGCCAGCAGCTGCAATACCGGATGCGTTGCCTCGCTGAACAGGGAGAGTTGATGATTGTGGGCGTTCGCCGGGGCGGGTGTGGAATTCTCCAATGTCGCCAGACGCTCGCGCGCCTGCCGCAGCACATCCTCGGGCACTCCGGCCAAACGCGCAACCGCCAGGCCGTAACTCTGGGTAGCTGGCCCAGCCTCTAGCTGGTGCAGAAAAGTCACTTGATCTGCGTTCGCAATGGCATCGAGATGAACATTCGCAAGCTTGGGGTGCTGCAGTTCGGTAAGCTCAAAATAATGGGTGGCAAAGAGGGTGAGGCTGCCGAGGCGTAACAGTTTCTCGACGCTGGCCCAGGCAATGGCGAGGCCATCGTAGGTGGCTGTGCCGCGACCGATTTCATCGAGAATGACCAGGCTTTGCGCAGTGGCCTGATGCAGAATCTGCGCAGTCTCCTGCATTTCGACCATGAAGGTGGAGCGGCCGCCGGCCAGATCGTCGGCTGCGCCTATACGCGTGAAAATCTGGTCGATGGGGCCGCAGAGAGCGCGTTGCGCCGGTACCCAGGCACCGATGTGCGCCAGATAGACAATGAGGGCGTTCTGGCGCATGAAGGTCGACTTGCCGCCCATATTCGGGCCGGTAATGAGTAGCGTGCGTCGCTCTGCGTTCAGATGCAGGTCGTTGGGAACAAAATGGGCGCCCAACTCGGCCTCTACTAAAGGATGACGGCCAGCGTCGATTTCCAGGACGGGTTCGTCACAAAACTCCGGGGCGTGCCAGCGTAGGCTTTGCGCGCGCTCGGCAAAATTGGCCAGCAGGTCCAGCTCCGCAATCTGTTGTAAAAGTGTCTGTAATTTCTCTATTTGCGGGTGCAGGACGCGGACGAGTTCGACAAATAATTCTCGCTCCCGCGCCAGGGCCCGGCTCTCTGCCGACAGGACGCGATCCTCGATTTCCTTGAGGGCAGGGTTACTGAAGCGCTCGGCATGTTTGGTGCTTTGACGACGCTGATAGTCGGGTGGAATTGGTCCTGCATGGCTGCGCGGAATCTCGAAAAAATAGCCATGCACGCGATTGAATTGCACGCGCAATTGCGGAATAGCGCTGCGTTCCCGCTCGTACTCTTCCAGGGCGGCCAGTTCGCCGGCGACGTGTTGTTCGATATGGCGAAGACTGGCCAGCTCCTCGTCGTAGCTGTCGCGTAGAAAGCCGCCATCGCGCTGACTCAGCGGGACTTCGTCCTGTAAGGCCCGATGCAGGAGCTGGTGTACAGCCGAAAAGTCGACCTGCTGCAGGGAGAGTCGAGCAGGCAGGCCATGCTCTGTCAGTCCCTCCACAGCCGCCTGAATTGCAGGCAGGCGCTGCAAAAATTCACGCAATTGCGCAAGATCGCGTGGACTGGCACGCTCCAGGGCAATGCGGGTCAGGACTCGCTCAGCATCGGCAAGGCCGTGCAAGGCTTGCTGCAGAGCGCGGTAACGAGCTCCCTCCACCAAGCTGGCTAGCGCGCGGTGGCGGTCGAAGAGGCCTTCTCCCTGGCGCAACGGGCGCAACATCCAGCGGCGCAGGAGCCGTGCCCCCATGGCCGTCTGGCAATGTTGCAACAGCTTCCACAGGCTGGGTCCCTCGCTATCGCGGCCAGAGAAGATCTCCAGGGCACGCAGGGCATTGGCATCCATGCCCAGCGTTTCACTGGGACGTTCGGGAATGATGGACTGTACCTGACTGAGCGGCGCCTTGAGTCGCGACTCGGCATAGTCGAGGAGCGCGGCCGCAGCGCGCAGAGCGAGGGGGTGACTGTTGACGCCAAAGCCTCCCAGACGGGAGCCGAAATAGCGCCCGAGGATGCGCTCGCAACTATTGGCTTGAAAAGCGCTTGTGGGAAGGGATTGGCATCTTTCCATCGGCAGATCTGACCATCCCTGGATTCCTTCCGGCACCAGAATTTCCGCTGGTTGAAGCTGACGCAAGCGGTCGCCGAGATTGGCGGAGTCGGTAAAGTCCTGAACCCGTAGTTCGCCGCTCGCCACAGCCAGGATCGCCAGCCCTAAGGCACCCCCAGCATCAGCGTGGATCGCGGCAAGCAGGGCTTCTTGCTCGGGCTCGAGCAAGGAGCTATCCACCAGAGTGCCCGGTGTCAGTACGCGAGAGATGGATCGCTCCACCGGCCCCTTGGCCAGGGCGGGATCACCAATCTGTTCCGCGATGGCGACCGTGAGCCCGGCACGAACCAAACGCGCCAAATAGCCTTCGGCACTATGGATGGGAACGCCCGCCATGGGGATCGGTGCGCCAGCGCTCTGGCCACGGGTGGTCAGGGCAATGCCCAGCAGGGCGGCAGCCCGTTCGGCGTCGGCATAGAAAAGCTCGTAGAAGTCCCCCATACGAAAGAAGAGCAGGGCATCGGGGTTCTCCGCCTTGAGGGCCAGATACTGGCGCATGACGGGGGTGTGGCTTGGAACAACACTCATTTTGAGCGTCGAAGGATCTTGCGGTAATACATGAGGTGATCTGCACGATTGAGAAGATCTTCGGCAGTTTCATCGGGTTGGGAGAGAACAACCCCCACGCTCGCGCCACGATAGGCAATATTCACCGGCCCGATGTTATAGATGCCCTCAACACAGTTCTCGATGCGCTGCTGCCACGAGGAGAGGTCATCGTCGGTGGCTTCCGGCGCCCAGCCATAGACAACGAACTCATCTCCGCCATAGCGACCGAGGAAGTCTCCCTGTCGTAAACTTGTGCGCAAGCGATGCGCTACTTGGCGGAGGAATGCATCGCCAACCTGGTGCCCATGCTGATCATTGATTTCCTTGAAATGATCGAGGTCAATGAAGGCTAGTTGGACACGATTGTTTTTGCGTGCGGCATTCGCCAGGGTGCGACCCAAGTCGGCCAGGAGTGCCCGCCGATTAGCAACGCCGGTGAGGGAGTCTTCGTGAGCATCGCCGCGTAGAGAGAGATTTTCCGCTTCCAGTCGACGCATGAGCAAATCATGCTCCCATTGTCGACCAATGAGCTTGGCCATCATTTCCAGGAGTGCATATTGAGGTGGTTGCAGGGAGCTTGCCTGACGATCGATAGCACACAGGGTGCCGGTCAGTCCTTGTGGTTCGACGAGAATGGGTACCGAGACATAACTGCGGATTCCCAGCGATAAGGCGAGCGTTGCATCGGGCCAGTGCGTTGGCACATCAACCGCCGTTTGCAACCGCTCTTCGAGACAACGCTTACACAGGGTCTCCTCCCAAGGAGAAGAGGTTCCCACCGGCAGGCCAAAATCCCCAGTGGCAAAGGAGTACAGAACCTTCTGCGACTGCTCTCCATGATCAATAACGGTTAAAAAGGTATTTTCAAATTCACTGATCTTGGCCAGTAAACGCAGAAGACTCTGCACCAACTGCTCGAATCGCTCACTCTGGGTAACTGCATCGACCAGGGACTGGAGAATCTCCGAGCACTCCGCGTCGATACGACCACTGTGGTTAGGGTAATCCACTATAGGCATAAAATCAGCCAAGTCCCGAGGCGTGAGCCTCGGTCTTGGGCTTGATTAATTCCGGCTGGTACCGCCAAAGATCTCCAGCAGCGCCATGAAAAGGTTGATGATATCCAGATACAGGCCGACGACCAGCAGCACTGGCTCCTGGATGCCGCCTTGCACCATGCGCTGAGTATCAAAGATGATCAGGCCACTGAAAACGATGACCAGCACGCCGGCAATGGCCAACTGTAGGGCGGGCATGTGCAGCAGGAACATATTCAGCAATGAAACCAGAATGGCGAGGATCAGTCCTGTCATCAGGAAGCCGGCGATGTTGCTGAAGTTTCTGCGGGTGGTCATGGCGTATGCCGAGAGACCGATGAACATCACCGCCGTCGTGCCGAGGGCAGTAGCAATGATCTGTGGTCCATCGGGCATGCGCAGATACATGGCGATGCCCGGTCCCATCATCATCCCCATACCTGCCGCAAAAGCAAAGACCAAGGGCACGGCAAACGGGCTGCGGTGGGCACCAGTGTATTGCACCGCAAAGAGCAGGATGAAGGAGCCAATCATCAGCAGAATGGGATGCTGATAGGCAAAGGGAGAACTCATGCCATAGACGGAGGCGATGGCCGACACCCCAAGCGTGGCCGCGAGAAGGCCATAGGTCTTGGCCATGAGACCGCCACGGCTGAGGGCCGGGGCGTTATCCCCGTAAGGGCTCATGCCGTCAGGGAATTGGTAAGGCTTTTGGTCGTAATTCATCGTCTGCTCCTGATAAATACCGCTCACTCCAAGGTCATTATGGGGGCGCGCAACCCGTTTACCAAGTCCTTGCGCAAATTCATCCAGTTAGATTATATGGTGGAAATAAAGTTTCCGCCTAGTCGAGGATGCTATACTGCTTCCTCCCTTCTGGAGAGACCTTCCTGTGGACAGCGAATCCGCCCACCAACGTATCGACGCCCTGTGTGCCTTGCTGAAAGAAGCCAATCAGGCCTATTACCAGAAGGATGCGCCCATCCTCAGCGATGCAGAGTATGACGCGCATCTGCGCGAGCTGGTCGAACTGGAGCGCAGTTGCCCGCAGTATCGGCGCGCGGACTCCCCCACGCAACGGATCGGTGCGGCCCCCGTCGAAGGCTTTGCCACGGTCGACTATCGCGTGCCCATGACTTCCCTCGATAATGTGTTCGACAGTGTGGGCTTTGCGGACTGGTGGCAACGTTTGTACAAGGCTTCCGGGACTGAGGTTCCGATTCGCTTGAGCGCCGAGCCGAAATTCGATGGCCTGTCGGTGAACCTGCGCTATGAACAGGGTGTCTTGGTGCAGGCGGGCACCCGTGGCGATGGAGTGCATGGAGAGGATGTTACCCACAACGTCCGCACCATTCGCAATCTGCCCTTGCAACTGCGCGGGGAGGGCTGGCCGCGCGTGCTCGAATTGCGCGGTGAGGTGGTGATCCCGACCGCCGCCTTCGCGCGCTTGAACCAGGAGCGCGAGGAACAGGGCGAGGCGCCTTTTGCCAATCCCCGTAACGCTGCCGCTGGCAGCCTGCGGCAGCTCGACCCGCGGGTTACCGCGCGCCGCCCTCTGGCGTTTTTTCCCTGGGGCTGGGGCGAAAGCAGTGACGACCTGGGTGATAGTCATCTCGCGATCCTGCAGCGCCTGCAGGACTGGGGTTTCGCGCTGCCGAGCGAGTTGGTTCGCGCCATTGACAGTTTGGCGGCGGCTGAGGCCTACCAGCAGAGTATGGCAGAGCAACGGGAGCGACTCGCCTTTGAGATTGATGGTCTGGTCTTCAAGGTGGACGATCTGGCCTTGCGCACGCGCCTGGGGTTCACCGCACGCGCGCCACGCTGGGCCATCGCCTACAAGTTTCCCGCTCATGAAGAAGTCACCGTGGTGCGCGACATTCTTGCCTCCGTGGGTAGAACCGGAGTCATTACCCCGGTGGCCATCCTAGAACCTGTGCAAGTGGCCGGGGTGACGGTAAGCCGGGCTTCTTTGCACAATCTGGACGAGGTACGGCGCAAGGGTGTGCGTGTCGGCGATACGGTATTGGTGCGGCGGGCCGGAGATGTGATCCCCGAACTGGTGCAGGTGCTCACCGAGCGTCGGCCGGCGGGAGCGGCCGAATGGCAGATGCCCTCAAAGTGTCCAGCTTGTGGGTCCGAGGTTTTGCGCCTGGGGGAGGAAGTGGCCTACCGCTGCAGTGGCGGCCTGTTCTGCCCGGCCCAGCGTGTCGGTGCGATTCTCCACTTCGCCGCGCGCAAGGCAATGGATATTCAAGGGTTGGGGGAAAAGCTGACACAGCAGTTGGTGGATGCGGGGCTCCTGCATACGGTCGCGGATCTCTATCACCTGAATACGGCAGCGCTAGCGGATTTGGACCGCATGGGCGAGCGTTCGGCGCAGAAGCTGCAAGACCAGATCCGACACTCCAAAGATGCCACCTTGCCTCGATTTCTCTATGCCCTGGGTATTCCGCAGGTTGGCGAGACGACGGCCCGCGCCCTGGCGGAACACTTTGGCGCGCTGGAGCCCCTGATGCTGGCCAGTGAAGAATCGCTGCAGGCGATCCCTGATGTGGGGCCAATTGTCGCCCAGGCGGTGGCGCATTTTTTTGCGCAAGCGCACAACCAGGAGGTGATTCACGCACTGCTGGCGGCAGGGATTCATTGGCCGGCTGCCATGCCGAAACAGACGGGAATCTGGTCTGGAAAACAATTTGTTCTTACCGGTACCTTGCAGCGCTGGACGCGGGAAGAGGCAAAGGCGCTGATCGAGGAGCGAGGTGGTAAGGTCGTGTCGGCGGTGTCGCAGAAAACGGATTTTCTTCTGCTTGGCGAACATCCCGGAAGCAAATTGGCACAGGCGAAAAAACTCGGTGTGTCGATATTGGAGGAAGAAGGTTTTTCCGCGATGGTCGCGGAATAGCGTTTTTTCACTGATCTTGGTCCAGCGAATGATTATAGCTGGTCCATCTCGACAATCGTCGCGGCGATGTCACCCAGCTTTTTCCCCTGATTCATGGCCAGTCGACGCAGGCGCTTGTAGGCCTCGGCTTCATCAATCTGGAAGTCGCGCATGAGAATGCCTTTGGCTTGCTCGACGATCTTGCGCTCTTGCAGGGCGCCACGCGTGCTGTGCAGCTCCTGCCGGAGTTGCCGATATTCGGCATAGCGGAAAGCGGCGACCTTCAGGATGGGGGCGATGTCCCGGGCGGCGATGCCGTGAGCGACATAGGCGGCCACCCCAGCGCGGATGGCGCGACGCATGGTGTCTTCATCTTCCGGCGCACCCAGCACCACGACGGGCAACTCCAGGGTTTCGCTGAGGAAAACGATGTGCTCCAGGACATCGCGCTCCGGAGAGCTGGCATCGGCGATGATCACCTCCGCCTGGCATTCCTCGACCCGCTGCCAGGACAGCGCCTTCCACGACAGGGTTGCGGGCACCTGGTGTCCCTCCGTGGTCAGGGCATCGCGCAGGATCTGCGCCCGCGCGTTGTCGTCATCAATCAGGACAATGCGGTACATGACAATCAGGACAGCAGACGGAGTACAGCAGCTTGCACGATTTCGGATTCGCCCACAGGAAGATCGATGACGATCTCACAACCGGGCAACTCCCTCAATACGCCATCGACGATTTCGGGCAGATCTTCGCGGAGATGGCGTCCGCGGCTCCAGAACAGTGGCGTAATGCGGAACCGTCTTTGCCCCTCCGCGTAGGCCATCGTGATCGCCTCCGCCAGACTGGGCGTCCACAGTTCCAAGTAGCAGAGATAGACCCTGCGCTCCGGGTGGGCGCGTTGTAAGGCCTCGGCCATGGTCTCAAACGGGCGACGCCATTCCGGGTCGCGGGAACCGTGGGCGAGGAGCAGTTGTACGGGCTGGATCATTGGCTGCGGGCGTGCACCGAGGGCACGCTCGGGACGGGCTCCGACTGGGGTAGCCAGGCGAGGATATCGCCCAGCTCTACCACCGCGCCAATGATCAGGATGGCGGGGCTGCCGAGGCTGGTGCGGGCGACGGCTGCCGGCAATTCGGCCAGGGTGCAGCGCAGTTGGCGTTGTTCCAAGGTGGCCCACTGAATGGCTGCAGCTGGGGTGTCGGGCGCCATGCCCCCGGCTTGCAGGTCGGCACAGATGGCAGCGATGGGGGCAATTCCCATGTAGATGACCAAGGTATCGGCGGCTTGGGCATAGCGGGTCCAATCGATGGGGGCAGAATTTCGGGCCTGCTGTCCGGTACAGAACAGGACAGACCGGCTGAGTTGGCGATGGGTGAGGGGGATGCCCGCGTAGGCGGCGGCGCCCATGCCGCTGGTGATGCCGGGGACGATCTCGTAATCGATACCGGCGGCGCGCAAGGCCAGACATTCTTCGCTGCCCCGGCCAAAGAGCAGGGGATCGCCACCCTTCAGACGCACCACGCGCTTGCCCTGCCGGGCGGCGCGAATCATCTGTTCATGAATCCGCAGTTGGGGGGTAGAGGGCTGGCCACCGCGTTTGCCCACATCGATGCACTGGCACTGTGCCGAGGTCAGGCTGAGGATGTCGGGATTGGCGAGGGCATCGTAAAAGAGGATCTCGGCACTGCCCAAACGGCGCGCGGCGCGCAGGGTCAGGAGATCGGGATCGCCAGGGCCAGCGCCCACCAGAGAGACCAAGGGAGAAGCGGTCGAAGTCAGCATGGCGGAGATCCTTTACGCGGCAATGCGCGCAAATGTGTGCCGCAACAGGGCACGGGCGGAGGCAAGGTCACTACAGCGGCCACTGAGTTGCAGCAGGGTGGCGGCTTGTTCGGCCAGGGCGCGGGGAAGGGCGCTGCGCCCTTCCAGCACGTCCCAGGTAAAGGCGGCGGTGGCCGTCGCACTGTTCTCGGGGAGTTCCGGCAACTGTGTTAGTGGGGAGGCGTCCTTGCCCAAGAACAGCTCGCTCTGGCCTTGGCGACAGACAAAGAGATCGGGGCGGCGCTGGGGGTTGGCAAAGGGCTCGCCCTCGGTGGCACGAAAGCACAGGGCAGGGATGCCCGTCTGGACGAAGAAGGCTTGCAGACGGTCCAGATAGGGCGGATGGGTGACGGCAGCGCTGACGATGGCGTCTTGGGGGGCGAAGGGGTGCAGGATTTTCAGCAGGGTGTGGACGCTGGAGCGGATACCCAGGGTTTCGCGCAGGGCCAGCAGGCGTGCCAGGCCGGGCTGCCAGGCCGAAAGGGGCAGATAGCTCAGGCCCTGCATCTGCAGCAGGGTGTCGGCCTGGGCGAGGTTGGTTGGGCTCGCCAACCCCAGCTGCTGGAGGATTTCTACGCTATGAACGCGCCCTGCTGGAGAATGGTCTGGAGAGGGGCCGCTGGGCGGGGCGTCCAAGTCCGGACCATGGATCAAGACCGGTACGCCACAGCGGGTGAGGGTCAAGGCCAGGAGGGGGAGGAGATTGGCGCGCCGTCGTGTCCCATTGTAGCTGGCAAACACCACCGGACGCAGGCGGTTGCTGCGCTGCAGCGGCGTCATCCGGGCCCGTGCGGCGTCATGAAAGCCCTGCAGTTCGTCCAGGCTCTCGCCCTTGATGCGATAGGCCACCCAGAAGGCACCGGCAAAGAGCTCTGGCAGCTTGCCATCCAGCCAAGCCCCGAAAAGCTCGGCGGCTTCTTCCCGTGGCAGATCCTCGGCGTGCTCGCGGCCGCGGGCGACGCGGCTCAACATCTGCTTCCAGTGCTTCATGAGGCCTCCGCCAAGCGATGCTGGAGTAATTGCTGAATCTCCGGCTTGCAGGAACCGCACTCCGTGCCGGCGCCACAGAGGCGCATGACGTCTTCCAGGGTGTTGGCCCCGCTGTCCAGACATTGGCGAATGCGCCTTTCATCCACGCCCTTGCAGACACAGATGCCATGGGCACGTTCCCAGGCTCCCAGGTTGGCGGGTACCCGCGGTGCCAGGAGTGCCAAGCGAAAGGCCTCTACGGAACTGCCCTCGAGGAGCAACTGGCGCAACCAGTCCAAGGTCTGCAGGCCACCCCACAAGCGTAGGGCGGTGAGGCGGCCCGCCTGAATCCGTAGGCGTTTGCTGAGCCCGTTGCTGGGGTCTTCGTAGAGGAGGCTGTCTGGCCCCAGCAAGTCCAAGGCCGCGTCCCAGTGTTGGGCGAGGGTGGGGTCGGGGGCGCGTTCCGCTGCCACCTGCAGCAGCAGCGCCGGCTGGGGGTTGCCAACCAAGGGCGTGATACGGGCATAGGGGAACCCCTGCGCCAGCTGGCGCAGGCGCTGGCCGTAGTCCTCGTCGGGATTGGCGGCGACCAAAAGGGCGGCGGCCTCCCAGGGGAGGGCGGCGGCTTCGATGCGTACTGCACTGTGCTTGAACTCGGGCTCACCGGAATAGGGGTCGATGGCCGGCAAGGTGACACTGTTACATAAGGCTGCCGGGGCATGGCGCGCACCAAAATGCATGGGGGCAAAGAGCAAGCGGCGTTGCAGCGTGTCGTCCAAACGCAGGCGATAGAGGGCTTGACCACGACGGCTCGTGACCCGCACCAGTTGCTCGTCTTGCAGGGCAAATTGCTGCGCATCCTGGGGATGGATGTGCAAATAGGCCTCTTCGGCGCTGGCAAAGAGGCTGGCGACGCGGCCTGTACGCGCCATGCTGTGCCATTGGTCGCGCAGACGGCCAGTGGTCAGACGCAGAGGGTAGCGGGCATCGACTTCCTCGACCACGCCTAGGTGGGCCGGAGCATAGAACTGGGCGCGACCGCTGGGTGTTGGAAAATGACCATCCGTATAGAGCCGCTGTTGTCCCGCCACTGCGCCCTGGGGGAAAGGCCACTGTTGGGGTCCGCGTTGATCGAGCAGGGCGAGGTCCAGGCCGCTGATGTCCAGGTCTCGCCCCACGGTGCAACGCCGATACTCAGCGAAGATGCTGGCGGTATCGGTAAAGGGGAACATCCGCGCGGCGCGTTGTTGCCAAGAGCGGTCCTGGGCGTCGGGTAGGGGCACGGCCAACTGGTCCAGGGCGCTACCCAAGGCGTGGGCAAAATTACAAAAGATTTGCCAGTCGGGGCGCGCCTGCCCCGGGGCGGGGACAGCAGCGTGCAGATGGGAGATACGTCGCTCGGAATTGGTCACCAGGGCCTCACGCTCGCCCCAGCTGGCGGCGGGCAGTACCCAATGGGCAAAGGGCATGGTCTCGCCATCCAGATAGCTTTCCTGCAGCACCACCTGCTCTGCGCTACTCAGGGCACGCTCCACGGCTTGGCGGTCGGGGAGGGAGAGCACCGGATTGGTGCAGACGATCCAGAGGGCAGCCACATCGCCGCGGCCCAAGGCCTGAAACAGGGGCACTGCCGTGAGACCGGGTTCGGGATGCAGGGCATCGATGCCCCAGATCTGGGCCATCTCGGCGCGATGCGCGGGGTTGGCGATTTCCCGATGCCCCGGTAGCAGGGCCGGCATGCCGCCAGTTTCCCGCCCGCCCATGGCATTGGGCTGGCCGGTCAGGCTGAGGGGGCCGGCGCCCGGGCGGCCGATTTGCCCAGTGGCCAGATGCAGATTGATCAGCGCCACGTTGTTGTCGGTGCCGTGGGCCGATTGGTTCAGCCCTTGGCACCAGAGGGAGAGTACCCTGGACGCGGCACCAAAAAGGTCCGCCGCCTTTCGGAGATCAGCTTCGGGGATCTGGCAGATCTCGGCCACCCGCTGGGGGGTGTATTCCTGCACCCGCTGCTTGAGTTCCGCCCAGCCCTGGGTGTGTTGGGCGATGAAATCGGGGTCGATCTGTTCCTGCCAGATCAGCAGATGCAGGATGCCGTGAAAAAGGGCCACGTCGCTGCCGGGGAGAATGGGGAGAAACAGGTCTGCCAGGCTGGCCGTGGCTGTGCGACGTGGGTCGACAACGATGATGCGCAGCTCCGGCCGCTGAGCCTTGGCGGCCTCGATGCGACGAAAGAGGATGGGATGGGCATGGGCGACATTGGCGCCGACGATGAAGAGGCAGTCCGTCAACTCCAGGTCTTCATAACTGCAGGGCACGGAGTCCATGCCCAAGCTGCGTTTGTAGCCGGTGACGGCCGAGGCCATGCAGAGTCGGGAATTGGTGTCGATATGGTTGGTGCCGAGAAAGCCCTTGGCGAGTTTGTTGGCGACGTAGTAGTCCTCGGTGGGTAGCTGCCCGGAGACATAAAAGGCCAAGGCCTGCGGCCCCCGGTCCCGGTAAAGCTGCGCCCAGCGCCGGGCAATGGCGGCCAGAGCATCGTCCCAACTATGGTCTTGCCAGCCTTCGCCGTGCTGGCGTTGCAGCGGGACGAGGGCGCGGCCCGGGCCGTGCACCGTTTGCGCCAGGGTTATCCCCTTGCTGCAGAGTTGGCCAAAATTGGCGGGGTGCTCCGGGTCGCCGCGCACGCCCAGAACCTGCTGCCCGTCGTGCTCGATCAGCACACCACAGCCGGTACCACAGTAGGGGCAGACGGATTTGCTGGTCTGGGTGGGCGCGTTCACGACCCAATCTCCGGCAGATCCAACCAGATCTCGTCGCCCTCGGTCTTGAGTGCGAAGGTGCGCACACAGCCGACATCGGGTGGCAGGGCCTCGCCCTTTTCCAGATCGATCTGCCAATTATGGAGGGGGCAGAATACCGTTTTGCCTGACACAAAGCCCTCGGAGAGGGGGCCGCCACGATGGGGGCAGCGATTGCGGACGGCAAAGAGGGCGCCTTCTTCGTTGCACAGAACGGCAATCTGCCCCGCCGGGGTATCTACATAACGACCGCCACCCAGGGGGACTTCACTGACCTTACCAAGAGGGAACCAGGACATGTGCTTTGCTCCTTAGGCCGAAATGCGCCGCAGGGGTGCGGCATGAATGTCCAAGCGGCCGGCGATGGCCTCGGCCCAGGGATCGCGTTCCTGGGCGATGGCAAAGTCCAGCCGCTCCGCCAGCTCCTTGCGCTGGGTCAGGTCGTCGATGACCCGTGCCTTGATCCGCTCCAGGCCCACGCGCTCCACCCAGGGAGCGGTGCGTTCCAGGTACTGGGCATCCTCGCGGTACATCTGTAAAAAGGCCTTGCTGATCTCGATGACCTCGGCCTCACTTTTGACCTTGGCCAGGAGATCCGCAGCCCGCACCTTCATGCCGCCGTTGCCGCCCACATAGATTTCCCAACCCGAATCGACGCCGATCACCCCCACATCCTTGATGGTGCTCTCGGCACAGTTGCGCGGGCAGCCCGAGGCCGCTAGTTTGACCTTGTGCGGGGCCCACATCCGCTCCAGGTTCTTTTCCAGATCAATGGCCAGCTGGGTGCTGTTCTGCACGCCAAAGCGGCAAAACTCCTGACCTACGCAGGATTTCACCGTGCGCAGGGCCTTGCCGTAGGCGTGCCCCGAAGGCATGTCCAATTCGGCCCAGATGGCCGGCAATTTCTCCTTGGGAATCCCCAGCAAATCCAGGCGTTGCCCACCGGTGAACTTGACCATGGGTACGGCATGGCGCTCGGCCACTTCAGCAATCCGTTTCAGCTCGGCGGGCGTGGTGACGCCGCCATAGATGCGGGGGATGACGGAGTAGGTGCCGTCCTTCTGGATATTGGCGTGGGCCCGCTCATTGATGAAGCGGGAACTGGCATCATCCTGCCCCTCGGCGGGCCAGGCGGTGCGCACATAGTAGTTGACCGCCGGGCGGCAGGTGGCGCAACCGCCAGGATGGCGCCACTGCAAAAACTGAAAGACTGCGCGAGTAGAGAGCAGCTTCTCCTTCTGAATCGCCTCGCGTACTTCCTGATGGCTAAAATCCGTGCAGGCACAGAGGGCCTTTTTACGCGGACTGCTGTCGTAAACGCCGCCCAGAGTGCTGACCAGCAACTGCTCGACCAAGCCGGTGCAGGAACCACAGGAGGCGCTGGCCTTGGTACACTTGCGTACCTCTTCCAGGGTGAAGAGCCCTTCGCGGATGGCGTGAACGATCTGGCCTTTGCTCACTCCGTTACAGCCGCAAATCTCGGCGGTGTCGGACAGTCGAGCAGCCTGACTGGCGCCCGCATGGCCGGCATCGCCCAGATGGGTTTCGCCAAACAAGAGGTGCTCGCGCAGGGTCGAGACATCGGTGTCGTCGCGCAGGTGTTCAAAGAGCCAGGGCCCGATGCTGGTGTCCCCATAGAGCAAAATGCCCTTGATCTTATGGTCCTGCAAAACCACTTTTTTATAGATGCCTTGGTGGGCGTCGAGGAGGGTGATCTCCTCGCTACCCTCACCCCCCAAGAAATCTCCGGCAGAAAACAACTCGATCCCCGTCACCTTGAGCTTGGTGCTGGTGATCGAACCCTCATAGCGCATCCGCCCATACTCGGCCAAGTGATTGGCCGCGACCTTGGCCTGCTCAAAAAGGGGGGCAACCAGGCCGTAGGTCATGCCCCGGTGCTGTACGCACTCCCCAACGGCATAGATGCGCGGGTCGTAGGTTTGCAGGGTATCGTTGACCAGGATGCCCTGAGCGCAGGCCAGGCCCGCAGCTTGAGCAAGGTCGATGCGTGGGCGGATACCGACGGTCATCACGACGATGCGGGCGGGTATCTCGCTACCGTCCTGAAAACGCAGCCCTTCGACGTGATCCGCGCCAAGTACGGCAGCACTTTCCCGCTCCAGCAAAAAGTGGATGCCCCGTGCCTCCATAGCCTGTTGCAGCATGGCGCCACCTCGGGCGTCGAGCTGTTTGTCCAAGGGCCAGGCGCGGCGATGTACCACTGTTACCCGCATCCCCCGGGCATTCAGGCCGTGAGCCACCTCCAGGCCGAGCAGGCCGGCGCCAATGATGACCGCGTCGCCCCCCGCCGCACTGACCTGGGTCAAGGCTTCGACATCGCGCATGTCGCGATAGCTGTAGACATCGGGCAGATCGTTGCCGGGAATGGGGGCCATGGCCGCCGCCGCGCCAGTAGCAATGAGGACGCGATCATAGGGGGTGCATTCGCCTGCCGCAGTAATGACCTGACGCCGCACCCGATCGATCTGTACTACGGGGCTGCCCGTGCGCAGGGTGATGCCATGTTCCGCATACCAGCCGTGATCATTGAGGATGGTGTCTTCCAGGCGCATCTCCCCCGCCAGTACCGGAGTGAGCAGAATACGGTTGTAGTTGGGATGGGGCTCATCACCAAAGACCGTGATGTCGTAGAGCTCCGGCGCCATCTTCAGCAGCTCTTCCACCGTGCGAATGCCGGCCATGCCGTTCCCGATCACCACCAAGCGCGCTTTTCGTGCCGTGTTGCCCATTGTGCCCGTTCTCCAAAGAAAAAAGGCGTAGTCAGCCATAAATGCTGACGACGCCTTTGCCGTGTCACATGCCAACAATCAGGGAGATTGTTTCATGGATATCGGAGCAATTTAGATGCCAAGTTGTCTTTTCATAGAAAACAGTTAGTTGGAAATTGGCGGGCGGCTGCGGCGCCGTGTGGTGGTGCAGGGCGTGGTGCATTGCGCACTGCTATGGTGCGATTTGGGTGTTTACGGAGGGCGAGCTAGTCCCAGAGGGGTAATGCCTCCTTGGGGGTGAGCAGGACAATCTGCTGAACCTGCGGGGTCTCGTGCAGGCACCTTGGCTCGATCTGCATCAAGCGCAAATAGTACTGAATCAGGGGTCGGCGAATGCGAATCTCTCTGACCCCTTGCGGGGTCATTCCGGCTGTGCCGCGCGTTCTTTCCGCCGGAAACCGCGTGCCCGCCGGGCGCATTGTTGTGGCGACAGGAACCGGAAACCAACCGCGACGGTTGTCCGCGCGTCCTGATTCAATCCCGCGCCATGCCCGATTGGTCGCGGATTCCCGCCCCCGATTGGCTGGCGCAGGCCGAATCCGGCATTGACCTCGTGCAAAAACTCGTGCTCGATGCTTTGCAAGCCGGGCAGACTTTTCGCTTTCGCCTGCGCGCCAACCCCTGCAAGACCGTGTAGGGCAAGCGGCAGGGACTGGTTAACCCCGACCCGCAGCGTGAATGGCTGGTGCGCAAGGGCGAGCAGCACGGTTTTACCTTGCCGGAATCCGTCATACCCGATTACCTTGATTTCAGCCAGAGTCCCGAGGGCCGTGCATTTCCCGATGTCCGCACCACGAACGAGACCTTGCTCAGAGGCAAGCAGCATGGCGGCAACGCGATCCGGGTGTATTCGGCGCTATTCGAAGGTCGTCTGACCGTGGCCAACCCGGTGCGATTCCGCGTCGCGCTGGAATCCGGCATCGGCCACGGTAAGGTAATGGGGCTGGGGTTGCTGTCGGTGGTGCCGGTGTCTTGAGCTTGTGTCTGATCCAGTCCATATCAGACCCGGAGCTTGGCGCTGGTCTACAGAAAGTCTAATATGCCCATAAGTGTTTGTATATTCTCAAGGAGGTGTCATGCAAACCTTCACCATCCGCGACCTGCGCGACCGCACCGGCGAGCTGGTGCGCGAGGCCGAGGCGGGCAAGCTTTCCATTGTCACCAAGCATGGGCAGCCGGTGTTTGTGGCAGTGCCTTTCGACGATCGCCTGCTGCAAAGTGGGGTCAATACGGCGCTGGCGGTTCGGCTGTTCGAAGAATCCCGGATCAGTCTCGGGCAGGCGGTCAAGCTGGCGGGCATGAGCCACTCCGGGTTTATCGACTTGCTGGGGAGCCTGAACATTGCGATAGCGCGGCCCGAACCCGGTGAGCTCGAAGCAGAGCTGGCTGATTTTGAATAGGCTGATCGTCGCCGACACCGGGCCATTGATTGCACTGGCTCGTGTTGAGCGAATGGATGTGGCTTCACTGAAGGCGCCTAGATTCCGGGAAGCCAAAACTATTCGGTATCGACGCGGGCAAGACCGAACTTGTCCAAAATATCGCCTATATTTATAGGGTTACCGTCGCCGACTAATGAATAGGTTAGTTCGACTTGGTCATTTGACTCGCGAACGATTTGTACGTCATTTATAATTGAAATCGTGTGTAGAGCGTTAAGCGCATCTGTTCCAATTGTTTGTGTTGACAAGAATCCATTAATTCCGCTTCTCTGTAGAGTGATGGAATGTTTTGACATAGTATATTTCCTCTTTATTAAATAGGTTGGAATATATCTCTGGTTGATAGAATAGGGCATTATTTTGTCAATAACTCCTTCCTTAATAGGCTGACACTAAGAGATTTACTTTGGAAGAATCTGTATCATAAATATATAGGAAGAAGACATTCGGTGCGTGGGCCCATCCCATCAGGGTTATGTCTTGGCAATGGCGCGTAGTCCGAGGAATAGTCAGGTTATCTCAGCCGCCATTTTGATTGTTGCAGGGGCGTCCTTGTCTCAACCGTTGAGATTGCTTTGCGCCGCGACATGTCCCTGCTCTGCCGCCTTGCGGTACCAAGCTTCGGCCTGCTCGTCGTCCTGAGGAACGCCTTTTCCATTCGCATAGCACACGCCTAGATCATATTGCGCCTCCGCGTATCCCTGCTCAGCTGCCTTGCGGTACCAGACTACAGCTTTTTCGTAGTCCTGAGGTACGCCTAGACCATAATGATGGCAATACCCCAGACTCATTTGTCCGACCTCATCTCCTTGCTCTGCCGACTTTCGAAACCAAGCAACAGCCTGCTCATAATCCTGGGGAACGCCTTCTCCACTCGCATAGCACACACCTAGATGATTTTGCGCCACCGCGTATCCCTGCTCTGCTGCCTTGCGGTACCAGACTACAGCTTGTTCGTAGTCCTGAGGTACGCCTTTACCACTTGCAAAAGAACGTCCCAAATACAATTGCGCATTCGCGTCTCCTTGCTCTGCTGCCCTTCGGTACCAAACTACTGCCAGTTCGTGGTTCTGAGGAACGCCTTCTCCACCCGCATAGCACAAACCTAGATTATATTGCGCGCCCGCATGTCCCTGCTCAGCTGCCTTGCGGTACCAGACTACAGCCTGTTCGCAGTCCTGAGGTACACCTAGACCCAAATCATAGCAACCCCCCAGCCTGAATTGCCCGTGATAATCTCCTTGCTCTGCCGCCATTCGGTACCAGGCTACAGCTTGCTCATGATCCTGAAGCACGCCTTCACCAGTTTCAAAAGAAATTCCCAGATACAATTGCGCATTCACGTCTCCTTGCTCTGCTGCCCTTCGGTACCAAACTACTGCCAGTTCGTGGTTCTGAGATACGCCCTGCCCAAGGCTATAGCAGTTACCGAGCTCTCTTTGACCCCAGCAATGTCCCTGCTCAGCTGCCTTGCGGTACCAGGCTACAGCTTGTTCGTGATCCTGGGGAACGCCAAATCCTTTTCCGTAACAGTATCCAATACTATATTGTGCCCCGATGTGTCCTAGATCTGCCGCTTTTCGCAGCAATATTATAGAATTATTATAATCCCTTACCTTGAAATATTTTATACCTTCATCATACCATATATCTAGTTGCCGATGAGATATTATAATTTCTGATTCTACTTCCTTTAGTCTATATAAATCCGCCAATCCACGAGAGGCTAACGTCGAAGTCTTGTTATCTGTTGTTAGGCCTCCACTCGGTTTCACAACCATACTATTGTCAGTCATGTTTCACCTTGCCTTGAAGGTCACCAATCATTTTTGAAAGGCCTTTTCGATCTATTAAGGATACACCAGTCTTGAATGCCAATTCACTAGCCTTTATTGTAAATGTGGAGTTGGTAACAACCCAGGCATCTTGGCAGCCATAAAAGGATTTTCCTGATAGCGCCTCCTGGACTGCATCTACCCCAACCGTTCCTTGCCAACGCTTGGCTTGCACAACGATGCGTCGCTCATTTCTGGTTAGGATCAAATCTCCACCAAAATCACCTGTGGCGGGTGTCTGCTTTACCAAATAGCCCATGGCGGTGAAAAGTCCATCGAGATAGTCCTCAAATTCTGTTCCGCTCATGGCGTCGATCACGGGCATTCGTGCGTCGCCCCATCTCTTCGCCCAAATTTCAGCCTCTGCCCTAATACAATCAGCTTTTTCAATGCGCGCGTTCAAAAACTGTATCGTTTGGTCAATGGGGTTAATCTTCTGCTGTGTTGGTGGTTCACAAACCATAACCTTCAACTTCTTTTTTCGACGGTTCTGGTAGTATCGAATGCAGAAGTAGGCTACAAACCCAAAAACGATAATTATCCATAATCTATTCATGATTTGGCCTGCTTCTGGCGCCACTCTTCTAAAGTGATCTTGCGCTCTGATATTTGCTGCATAAGTGTCACAGAAAGATCTGCGAGAGCATCGCCGCCATCCGCATCGGCCTCCTCAACCTTTTTCATCAGCATATAATAATCATCAGCATGGATGGCCTCAAGTTCTCCGCTAATCTCATCAATGCGACGACGCATCTGTGCGAGCTTTCTGATGACCTTTATCATCCTAGATCCAACATCTTCACCCCTGATACTTTCAGGGTCCTCTCCGAATTCCGTAATTATGGTCTGGATGGTTGCCAAGTCACACCGCTCATAGGCTAGGTTTAACCTGGTCATAAAGGTATGGCGTCGTTCCTTTTCTGTTTGGTCGGTAGCAAGGTCTGGGTGCATCATCTTTGCCCCCGTGCGAAACGCCTGCTTAACCTCTCGTGTCGGTTCTTTGGGAGGACCGGATAGCTGTTTCATCTCTTCTGAACTAGCCCCTGCCTCCCTTGCCGATTCTTCAGCCTTACGTTTTGCTTCTTCTGCTCGCGCTTGAGCTTCTATATCATCAGGATTTTCGCCCGCATCAATCCTTGCAATGATGGCATCAAGCCGATCAATCATCACATACAGATTTACTATTTCTGATTGATAACAAGCTCGGAAACGGGCGAGGTCGCATTTAGTCGTTTCCAATGCCAGTTCCTTATCAGCAACGATATCACGAATGGAGGATAGCTCGCGCTCTAGGCGTTCAAGTTCCAATTCTTCAGGTAGCAAGAATGATCTCCCTATTATTGTAGCATCTAGATCTTGACTCTGACCTGCTAATTCTGCTGCCTTTGGGCAAGGCCAAATACCGAGCAAGATGAGACAGTACGATGAGTGGGGTTATTTTGAGTTCTACCGTCATAGCAAATCATCTGCGAATCCGGTTGCGCGCTGCGGCAATCTTTTTGTCGATTTCCTTGAATACCTCTTCTGCGGGTATCCACTGCGTGCGTCCTGCTTCCATGTCTGCCACGCGCCGCGCGATTTCCTCGTCCCAGGCTTGGGCAATCGCTTCCGGTGTATCTTCTACCGGACCTTCAAGGCTCACAATTAGGCGATGGGCGAGTTCGCTGCGCTCGCGGGTTGTCAGTTGCAGCGCCTGCGCTTCGATGTCTGCGAGGGTGATGGCCATATTCCACTCTCAATCGATTGACTCATGAGGATGTTAGCACTGTGAACGAAGTCGACCCAATACCGCCTTCTGCATTTCAGCACTGGGCGTATCGCCCGGCCTAATCGCCGGGCGCGGATTGAAACTTGGCCCTCTACACAGCAATCGTTGGCACCCTGGTGGGTGAGGTCAGCCAAATCGACAGTTCTCTGGTCAACTTATTCGAGGGGCGGGCGGCGGCATAAAAAAGCCCCCTTGTTGTCAGGACGATATCAGGACACCTACAATACAGATATCCAAGGTCTGTCCGGGAGGCGCCGAGAATATGGTGAATATTTCCAAGACTGAGCGTATTGACGTTCGTGCAAGCACGCTGGTCAAACAACTGCTGCAGGAAGCTGCGCGTGCCTGCCACAAAAATGTGAGCGAGTTCTTGCTCGACGCCGGTGTGACGGCGGCACAGCAGGCGCTGGCAAGTCGCCGTCAGTTCGTGCTTGATGAGACGCAATGGCAGGCATTCCAAGAAGCGCTGGATAGGCCAGTACAAAGCAAGCCGCGTTTGAAGAAATTGTTGAACGAGCCTGGACTGCTGGATTGAGCAATGGCTACGCACCAGTTCGCAAGTTGGCTGCGTCTGATCAGGTTGAGGCTTTCGATTGTGGCGATGCTGCCCTGAATCAATTCCTGCAACGCTACGCGCTCGTCAACCAGAGGGCCAACAGCGCGCAGACCTACGTGTGTTGTACTGGTGAAGTGGTGGTCGGCTTTTACAGTCTCGCGGTCGGCAGCGCCGATCCGATGGCGGCGCCGTCAAGGGTTGTGAAGGGGCTTGGGTGTCATCCGGTTCCGGTCATGATTCTGGCCCGGCTTGCGGTGGACGGAGCGCATCAGCGCAAAGGTCTGGGTCGAGCCTTGCTCAAGGATGCGCTGTTGCGTACCGCCCAAGCCGCCGAGATCGCTGGCATTCGCTGCCTGCTGGTACATGCCAAGGACGATGCTGCACGTTACTGGTACGAAAGGTGGGAATTCGAGCCGAGCCCCACCGATCCTTACCATCTCTTCCTCATGCTCAAAGATCTCAAGGGCCTGTTGCGTTGATGGCTATCCTCTGCGGGGGGTTCCTCAAAAAGCCGCCGTCACAAAGACCCACGCGCCTTGCGTATTCACCCCGTAGTGACTGCGCACATAATCCGCATATTGCACGCCGGCACTCCAGTGGGGGTTGAAGTGATGAATAGCGGAGAGGTCCACTTCATGGCCATAGGCCTCGCTCTGATAGGCGCTGCGGAAATCATAATAGGTGGCCTGTAGGGCGGTGCCCAGGACTTTGCCTTCCAGAGTAAAATACAGGCTGCGCAACCCCGCCGTGGGCGTGGTAAGAAAGACCTCTGCCCAACCATTGAAGGCGTGCTTGGTAGCCAGGGGCGTCTGGAAGCCATAGTGGCCGTGGTTGCTGCCCATGACCATATAGTTGGCCAGCAGCCCAATTCCCGACCAGCGCAGGCCGCTACTCAGATGATAATACTGGGCATTGATCAAGGAACTCCCGGCATCATAGGGAAGCTGCTTGGCATAACTGGCATCATAAGGAATCTGCATTTTGGCAGCGACAGGAATGCTGCCTTGCACCCGGACCCCCAGAGTCTGGCTATTGCAGACCTGCGCATTTCCCGCCAGAAAACAGGCCGCCGCACCCGGAATGATGCTCTTGGCCTGATCCCCATACCAATAGCCAAAGGCCTGGGCATGGAAGAGAGGAGAGGGTTGCCAGTGCGCTTCGCCCAGGAAGGTCTTGGCGGGCACATTCTCGTTGAGAATGTTTTTGATGCGCCAGATGTAGGCGCCATATAGCCCAATATTGAACGTGGGATTTTCAGCGACGGAGACCGCATCAAAGCTCTGGGGGGTTTGCCGAAAGCCGACCGCGCCAACGAAGCGCTGATCGTCCAGATTGATCTCTTGGCGCCCCGCCCGCACCGTCAGCCCACCTAGGCCCTGGTACTGCAGGTAAGCCTGGTTGACGTTGGCCTCTTCGGGATCGGGAATCACTGCATAGGCGGTTTTACCATTTCGCAAGCTGTTGTAGTCATTGACGATACCCGCCACATCAATGAACTGCAGGTCAGCGCTGAAGCCGTCGATGGGTTTGCTCGCCAAGCCCAGTAGGGTTTGTACCGTAAAGGCGTTGGCATCGCGTTTTCCGGCTTGGGACATGAACTCATAACGCGGGCGGAAATCCAGGCTGACGCTGCCGCCGCGGATGGCGCTCGCTAGGGTGTCCCCGAAGGCGCTGGTCGCTGACAGGGCGAGGACAGAGGCAAGGGCGGTAAACAGCACAGGATGGCAGCGGAAGGTTTTGGTCATGGTGCACTCCAGAGGCAAAGGGGGGCTGGGCAGCGGCGTGGACGCCGCTGCAGGAAGAGAAATCGGGAAGGGGATCAGTCGGTGGCCGGGTTCGGCTGGTTGATCTGCTGGGGGTGCCCCACAGGCTGCGGACTATGTGCGGGCCGGGACCAATGCAGCCAGTATGGGCTCAGGGTAAGCACGAGCAATAGCGCGGTTCCACTGAGCCCGGCAAAGATCCCAAAGCCCCAGTGGTAACTGCCGGTTTGTTCTTTGGCAATACCCAGTGCCACCGGCAGATAAAAACCGCCCACGCCACCGGCAGCACCGATGATGCCGGTCATCAGGCCGGTCTTTTCTGGCCAACGCAAGGGAACGAGCTGAAAGGTGGCGCCATTACCCAGACCAAAAGCTGCGTAGAGCACTAAAAACAAGCCGATGCTTATGGCAAGCGTAGGCGTCCAGAGGGCGAAGTTGGTATCAATGACGCAGATTGCCGCAAGAAAGATCAGTAAAGCCCGCGCTCCGGAGATGCGGTCGGCAATCAGTCCTCCCATTGGCCGCAGGATGGCACCGGTAAAGGCAAAGAGCCCCATCAGCATCCCCGCATCTATTTTGGGCAGATGATAGAGGGAGACCAAGAGCAGGCTGACAAAGGCCGACATGCCGACAAATCCACCGAAGGTAATCGCATAGACCAGGATCAACGCCCAGGTATCCCGCTCGCGTAATACGGGAAAGTAGCGGCGCGGCAGAAAGAGCAGAGAGAGGATCACCCCGTAGAACGGCAGCATCAGCAGTGCGGCCTTGCCGTGCAAGCCTAGCCAGCCCAGGGGAGTGGCAACGGCCAGTATCATCAGGCCGAAGAGCGTCAGCCCCCAGCCCCAGGCCGCTGGGGCGACTTTCCCGGTCTTGGCGCCACAATCCTTGCCCCAGAACCAGAGGGTAAGGGCGGCCAAGCCCAGCAAAGGCAGCACCGCCGCGGCGGCATGGGTCCAGCCGTAGGCATCCGCCAAGGGCGGAAACAGGAAGCCATCAAGTACCGCGCCAATGTTGCCTGCGGCGGCCAAGCCCAAAACCGTGCCTTGGATTTTGGGCGGATAATTGCTGCCGGCCATGGGCAAGGCCACGGCAAAGCTCGCTCCGCCCACACCCAGGAGTACCCCAAGGAGAATCAAGGCTTCGTAACTCAGTGCGCCGGGGTACAGAGCCAAGACCAGTGGGGGGATGGCGGAAAGGGCGATGCCGATCAAGGCTAGCCAGCGACCGTCCACCGCCTGATATAGGTTGCCGAAGCCAATCCGCAAAATCGCCGCGGCCAAGACCGGCACGGCTACCAGATAGCCCTGTTGCATAGGCGAAAGATGCAGGCTGTGCATCATGTACGGTGCCAGTGGGCCATATAAGAGCCAGACGGTGAAACCCGTATCAAAATACAGAAAACTGGCGAATAGGGCGTGCCAGTTTCCTGCACGCAGTTGGGAGAGTAGGGGTTGCATGAATTCCTCCAGCCATCGACCAATAAAAAAGGCGTCCCTGACCGTTGCCGATCAGGGACGCCTTCGTCCCGTATCATCATTCTGCGTTGAATGATGCTTAGAGTAGATTAAGCAGAAGTCATGCCATCACGCGGAAAAGGCCAGACAGACCATAAAAATAGGGATTTTTTAGGTTCTCAAGACGTAGCAGCGTATGTGGGGGATGGCGATAGAGAGCACAATGATAGTGCGTTTGCCCTCATTTGGGGCCCCATAATGGGCGGTTGCAGAGCGTTTTGATGCCCCTAGGAAAGTCTGCTCCCATCAAAGAATTGCGTCGCACCCATGGGAATGTCCCGCTCCCGGCCCGCCAATTTCCACCCTGAGGCATGGCTCCCCAATCCCGAGTCTTCGTTGATGGGTAGGGGCGCATCCACCGCTGCTGCCGCCTCGCGGTACAGATCCCCCCGATATACTTGTGCGACGACGGCCTCTGGCACTGCGCCAGCAGGCCACTGGCCGCAGTGCTGCATCTGTTGGGCGAGCCAGAGCCCATGTTCTAGCCAGGGATATTGGGCGGCGTAGCGGTGGAATACATGAAAATCCGCCTGTGCTGGCAAGCCCGGTACCGCGCCACCCAAGGCAGCGGAAACGGCCGCTACTGGCACCTCAATGGCCTGGGCGATCCAGGGGGCAGCCTGCAGGCGTTGGGCGTCCTGGTCGAGCCAGCGGCCAGCCGCCAACAAGGCGCGCAGGAGGGCCTGATGTTGCTCGGGTTCTCGGGCAGACCAGTCTTCGCGTACCGCCAAGACCTTTTCCATCACATTGTTCCACAAAGCATAACTGCTGACGACCGGGTGGCCGACCCCCTCCATGGCAGCCAGGCTGCCCCAGGGTTCACCCACGCAGAAGGCGTCGATCTCGTCATTGCGCAGGGCATCGACCATATAGCGCGGCGGGACGACCACGATCTGTGCATCGGCCTCCTGGTCCAGGCCCGTGCTGCGCAGCCAGTGGCGCAACTGATAGTGATGGTTGGATACCGGCGAGACCACGGCAAAGCGGAGGGGAAAGCGGGCAGGGGCCTCGCGCCGCAGCCGTTGCAGGGCACTGCCGACGGCCAGGGGATCGCCCGCGCTGTGCATGCCAGCCTGCAAGAGCAGGTTGTGCAAGGCGTTGCTGACAGTGATGGTATTGCCATTGAGGGACAGGACCAGGCCAGCAATAACGGGGATTTTGGGGGAAGCGACCCCCAGGGTGGCGGCCATGGGCAGGGGCGCCAGGGCGTGAGCGGCAACGAGGTCGCCAAAGAGCAGATGGTCGCGCAGGCTGGCCCAGGACGGCTCGCGCTGCAAGCGCACCCGCAAACCTTCCCGATCGAAGAAACCCAGCTCCTGGGCAACGATGAGTGGCGCGCAATCGACCAACGCCACATAGCCCAGGGAAATCTCATCGTCCTTCATGTTCTGATCCTCGCCAGCCTGAAAAAGAAAACCTCGCTTCCGCGGGGCAGAAGCGAGGACGCCATTGTCAATCATGATCTAGCAAAAATCGTGCAATTGAGTGTAAAACTGCGCGTCTTCCGGCAGTGCACCGGGTAACGCGCAGACCGCTGCAGCCATGCGGTTCGCAAACTGCAGCGCCGCCTGCGGGTCTTGGTCTTGGGCACGGGCATACAACCAACCTGCTGCAAAGGCGTCGCCAGCGCCGACCGTATTGAGGATGTTGCGGACGTGGGAGGGGGCGTGCAGAACCTGTTGCGGATTCCAGTAGGTGGCGCCGTCGCTGTCTTGCGTCAGGAGGATTTCGCCAATGTCGAACTGGCGCGCGATAGCGGCGAGACGGGGCTCGATGCCCGCTTCCCGATACCCGAACAGCTCGCTGACGATAGCGAGTTCTTCGCGATTGAGCTTGAGCGTTTGTGTTTCTGGTAAGATCTCTTCCAGTAGGGCGCGATCCCAGTAGGGGGCACGCAGGTTGATATCCACAAAACGCTGCGGAATCTCCGCGCACAATGAGCGCCAGGCATGGCGGGAGGCACCGCGCAGGGCCAGGGTTCCGTGATAGAGTAGGGAGGGTTTTTGCGCCAGAGCCGTGCCCAGCAGGGAAGGCTCAATCGCGTCATAGGCCTGGTCGGGGAGGATCTCGAACTGGTGTCCGGATGCATCCTCATGCACCAGAACCTGTCCCGTAGGCAGATGGGAGTCTCGCTGTAGCCCGATATTGCTCATCCCCAAGCGTCGCAACTGGGTGCAGACCGCATCGCCATCGGCGTCTGTCCCCACCCGGCTGACGAAGAGCGGCGTCGCCCCAAGTCCAGCCAAGTGGCAGGCGACGTTGAAGGGGGCGCCCCCCAGGCGCTTGCCACTGGCAAAGACGTCAAAGAGTACCTCGCCAAAGAGGATCCACGGCTCTTGCATGCTTTATCGGTACCAGAGAATCGCATTGTTTTCCAGCGGCACCAGACAGAGCGGATGCCGGGGTACAATACGCGGGGTGAAATCTGAAACCGGGCGGCGCTTCGGAATTTGGCAGCGATAATTGTAACTATGCACAGCGCCACTCAAGGTCTCGTGACGCTCCATGGGATGCAGCTCTGGCGTAGAAGTTTCCAAGCCATTGGCAAACAGCTCTACCCGGACCATCTCGGGTGGAATGTCATCCAGATAGACGTGCATCTGAAACTGCAATTCTTCTCCACTGTCGTCGCAATGCAGCTCGCCAAAACGCAATCCGTGCCAGTGGGCGCGTAGATGGTTCTGCCACGTACAAATGTCTTGCAACGTTTTCAAGGATGCGCGCTCGCGGACGCGTTTTGCGGCGGGTAGATAAAGTTTCTGAACATACTCTTGCAACATGCGGTGGCTGCTGAAACGCGGCGTCAAGTTGGCCATGCTGGCCCGCATTTTCGCCACCCAAGCACAGGGACAACCATTATCATCGCGCGCTTGATAAAAGAGCGGCGCGATCTCTTGTTCGATCGTCTGATAGAGTTGGGCGGCTTCCTGCAAGTCCCAGGCCGGATCCGCTGGGTGCTCCTGCCGATCTCCCAAGGCCCAGCCGACATCGGGGCTATATGCCTCCGCCCACCAGCCATCCAGTTCGGAAAAATTCAGGCCACCATTCACCAAGACCTTCATGCCACTGGTGCCACTCGCCTCCCAGGGGCGGCGCGGGGTATTGATCCAGACGTCGACCCCCTGCACGAGTTGTTCTGCTACCAGCATGTCATAGTCGGCAAGGAACACGACTTTGTGAAAAATGTCAGGGTGGCGACGGATGAACTGCGTCCATTCCTGGATCATCGCCTTGCCGTCGCCATCGCGCGGGTGGGCCTTGCCAGCAATCAGCAATTGCACCGGGTGACGGGGATCACTGAGGATGCGATATAGCCGATCAGGGTCGCTGAGCAGGAGATTGGGGCGTTTGTAGGCGGTGAAGCGACGCGCAAAACCAATGGTCAGGGTATTGGGGTCGAGAACCAAGCAGGCGGCGTCGATTTCCTGCTGCGGATAATGCGCTATGGCGAGTTGGCGTTGCAGGACACGACGGGCAAATTCAATCAGATGTTGGCGTCCCTGTGCCCGCAGTTGCCACAACTCGGCATCAGTCACCTGCGCAAACTTGCTGCTGATCTCTTGCAGATCTCCCAGCCAACGTTGCTCGCCACAGTGCCGACTCCACAGGGTATCGGCCTCGGCATTATCCCAGGAGGGAACATGCACGCCATTGGTAATGGAGGAAACCGGGACTTCGTTCGTTGGCCAGCGCGGAAAGAGCGCTTGGAAAAGTTGGCGGCTCACGGCGCCGTGCAGTTCACTGACCCCGTTGACTTCAATACTGCCGTGGATCGCCAGCCAGGCCATATTGAAGGGTTCCTGGACATCATCGGGATTGGCCCGTCCCAAGGCGAGAATGTGTTGCAGATCGACCCCGAAGATTGCCGGTGCCCCTTCGACATAGCGGGTGATGAGTTCTGGTGCAAAGCGATCAAAGCCCGCCGCCACCGGCGTGTGAGTGGTGAATACATTGCCCGCGCGGGTGGCGTTCAGGGCACATTGAAAGTCGCTGCCATGATCTTGCATGTGGCTGTATGTGCGCGCCAATATGGCAAAGGCGGCGTGCCCCTCATTCAGATGGCAGATATCGACCTCTATGCCTAGGTGGCGCAGCAACATCCAGCCGCCGACCCCCAGGCAAATCTCCTGTTGCAGGCGGTTTTCCGAACCACCGCCATAAAGTTCTGCCGTGATACCGCGGTCGGCGGGGCTATTCAGTGGGTCGTTGCTGTCGAGCAGGTAGAGCGGAACCCCGCCCACCTGTGCCTGCCAAGCGCGCAGATTCACCTTGCGGCCGGGAAAAGGCAGTTCCAGACGCAACCACTGGCCTTCGCTGTCACGTACGGGGACGATGGGCAGCTGTGTGGGGTCGTTATAGGGGTAGAGTTCGAGCTGCCGGCCACAGGCATCGAGGCTTTGGCGAAAATATCCCTGCTGCCAGAGGATTCCGATCCCGACCATGGGTACTCCCAGGTCGCTGGCGGTTTTGAGGACGTCTCCGGCTAGAATACCCAGGCCGCCGGAGTAGATGGGTAGGGCTTCAGACAAGCCAAATTCCATGCTGAAATAGGCTACCTGCTGCAGGGAGGACGCCGGAAACGTTTTTTGGAACCAATGCTCCCCACGATTTTCTTGCCGATGTCGTTGCAGTTGCTCTTGTAACAGGTCCAGAAACTCGCGATCGCGGGCGAGACGGTCAACCGTGTTCGCCTCCAGATTCTGCAATAAAAGCCAGGGATTTCTGGTCCGTTCCCAGAGTGTTGGATCGAGGCGCTCCCAGAGCACATCACTGCGATAGCTCCAGGACCAACGCAAATCCAACGCCAATTCCGTCAATCCGTCCAAGGCCTCGGGCATGTCCGGCAATACATAGGACGGCGTAATTTTCATGGTCGAATCCTCCTTATACTCGCACTGTAAGTGTAGAACAGACCGTCAGCAGCGCATGGCAAAGAATGCTATGGTGTATAGTGTATAATCAGATCAGGAGATCAGGAATGAGCGAGCGGCAGGTGGATCTACTGTGCATTGGGGCAGGGGGCGCGGCCTATCCCGCAGCCTTTCGTCTCGCGCGGGCGGGGCGGAAGGTGCTGATGGTCGACCCCAAGGGAGTAATGAGCGGCAATTGCCTCTACGAAGGCTGTGTCCCATCCAAGGCAGTGCGCGAGATGGCCAACTTGACTGCCGACGTCCAGCGATTCCACCCGCAACTTGGTTTGATGACGGTCAAGGCAGACTACGCAGCCATCATCGAACACAAAGATCGAGTACAGCAACGCCGCTATGATCAGCATGCCCAGGAGCTTGCCGCAGCACCCAATATTACCTTGCGCAAGGGCGTTGTCCGTATCTTGGATCCGCACACGGTCCAGATTAATGATGACCAAGGCAGCGAGAAGATTCATTGTGCGCACATTTTGATTGCCAGTGGCTCAGACGTCTTTGTGCCGCCCATTCCTGGGGCAGAATATTGTCTGACCAGTCATGACCTCTACAAGCCGGAGCCGGCGCTACGCAAGCTGCCCCCGCGTCTGATCGTCATCGGCGGCGGTTATATTGGTCTCGAAACGGCGTCCTTTTTTGCTCAGCTCGGTAGTCAGGTGACCCTGTTGCAGAAAGGCGAGCAGATCCTGAACGGCATGGACCCCGGCATGGTCGCGTTGCTGCAGCCCTTATTGCCAGCATCCCTGCAGATTCTGACCGACGTGGACGTGCAACGCATCGAGGCACAGGGTGCGCTGCGGACGGTGGTCTGGAAGCGCGGAGGGCCAGAGGAACATGCCCAGGCCGAGGTGGTGCTCCTCGCCGTGGGTCGCTCCCCCGTGGTGCCGGAGGGCTGCGATTACCTGGGGATTGCCCACGATCGGCATGGCATCCAGGTCGCGGCGAGCCTACAGACCCGCTATCCCCATATCTATGCGGCTGGCGACGTGAATGGTCGAGTGCCTTTGTTTCACGCTGCAGTACGTCAGTCTTTGGTGGCGGCGCACAACATTCTGGCCGGCAATGTGCCCCAGGATTATGCCGATTTTCATACCGTGCCGACGACGATCTTCACCCTTCCAGCAGCGGCGTACATCGGCATGACCCCCGCCAAGGTGGAAGGGAAAGATCTGCTCGAGGGGCACTACGCGTTTGCCGAAGATTCCCGTGCCCAGATTCTGGACCGAACGGAGGGGGAGATCCGCCTCTTCTTCGAGACAGACTCCTTGCGCTTGTTGGGTGCCTGGGTTGTGGGTATCGATGCGGGCAACCTGATCGGCCAGCTTGGCACCGCCCTGCAGATGGGGGCGACAGCCTATGATCTGGCGCGCTTTGCCGATCAACACCCGATGTCGGCGGAAGGGATTGGCAAGGCGGCCCGTAGCCTTTTTTGAGGCAGGGGCCGGGTCGAGCTGAGGTTTAGCTGCGGGGCGGACGGACAAAGGCCCGGGCGCCCGCATAGGTCGCAGCGGTACCCAGTTCTTCCTCGATGCGCAGGAGCTGGTTGTATTTCGCCACCCGCTCGCCACGACAGGGGGCGCCGGATTTGAGGTGCCCGGTGTCGAGGGCGACGGTGAGATCGGAGATGAAGTCATCGGTGGTCTCCCCGGAGCGGTGGGAAACGAAGGCTCCCCAGCCATGGAACTGGGCCAGGCGCGTGGCGGCGAAGGTTTCGCTGACGGTGCCGATCTGGTTGAGTTTGATCAGTACCGAGTTGGCGATATTGTCCGCAATGCCGCGGGCGATGATCTCGGGGTTGGTGCAGAAGATATCGTCCCCCACCAGCTCGATCCGATCGCCGAGGCGGGCATTGAGGGTTTTCCACGACGCCCAATCGTCTTCGGCCAGACCGTCTTCCAGCAGGACGATGGGGTAGTCGTTGACCAGTTTGACGTAGTATTCGACCATTTCCTCGCTGTTGACGGCGCGATTTTCCGTGTGGAGTTGATATTTCCCATCGCGGTAGAACTCCGACGATGCCGGATCGATAGCGATGCCACAGTCCTTGCCAGGGGTGAAGCCCGCCTTTTCGATGGCGCTGAGCAAGAGATCCAGGGTCTGGTGATTGGACTGCACCGCCGGTGCAAAGCCGCCCTCGTCGCCAACGCCCACGCTCAGGTGCTTTTCCAGGAGCAGACTCTGCAGGGTGTGGTAGATCTCCGCGCCCCAGCGGATGGCCTCGCGGAAGGAATCAGCACCATAAGGCACGAGCATGGTTTCCTGAAAATCCGCCCCCTGCCAGTGAGCATGCACACCGCCATTCAGGACATTGAGGCAGGGCACGGGCAGGCGCGTAGCACTGGGGCCACCCAGGTAGGCGTAGAGAGGCAGATCCTTGCTCTCGGCGGCGGCGCGCGCGCAGGCCAAGGAAACGGCCAACAGCGCATTGGCCCCAAGGCGTGACTTGTTGGCGGTCCCGTCGAGACCCAGCAGGGTATCGTCGATCATCTTCTGGGCACTGGCGTCGAGATCGATGAGATTGGGGGCAATTTCCTCTTCGATGTGCTCGATGATCTTCCGCACCCCTTTACCGCCATAGCGCGCCGGGTCCTGGTCACGCAGTTCCAGGGCCTCACGGCTTCCCGTCGAGGCACCCGAGGGCACGGCGGCGCGAGCACGGCTGCCATCGGTGAGCAAAACCTCCGCCTCGACGGTGGGATTACCGCGAGAATCCAGAATCTCGCGGGCGATGATGTCTTCAATCAGGCTTTCCATGGGCATCTCCATTGCTGTAGACGGGGTATTCCGGGATGGCGAGGTCAATGACCTCGAGACGATTGGTGCCCCCCGGGTGACCCAGGCTCGGTCCCTGGGTGAGGAGGATGCGCCCCTGCCGCCAGCCCTGTTCTGCCAGCCAGCTGCGCACAGCAGGTTCCCACCCGTCACTGCCCGGATCCAAATCGAGGGGGTAGACGCCGGCGTAGAAACAGAGGCGTTGACAGGTTTCCGGATGGCGGCTGGGGGCCAGGATCCAGGCGTCAGGACGCAGGCGGGCGATGCGTGCCGCCGTGGCGCCGGTTTCTGTGGGGGTGACAATGAAGATCGGCCGCAGCATCTGGGTTGCCGAGCGCACATCGCAGGCAATCACGGCCTCCACGGCTACGTTGCTGCCTTTGGGGCAAGGCAGCCCGCGCGGGGAGAATTCCGACCCTTCGATATCCCGGGCAATACGGGCCATCATGCGCACGCTGTCCACGGGATATTGTCCCATGGCCGATTCTTCCGAGAGCATTACCGCATCACTGCCATCGAGAATGGCATTGGCGACATCCGTCACCTCGGCTCGGGTCGGACGAGCGTTCTGTACCATGGATTCCAACATCTGGGTGGCGGTGATCACCGCTTTGCCAGCCTCCCGGGCCTGATGGATGATGCGTTTCTGTTGCCGGGCAATGCTCGGAATGGGCGTTTCTACGCCGAGATCCCCCCGCGCTACCATGATGCCGTCACAGGCATCCAGGATCTCTGGCAGATGGCGCACTGCCCGCTGGCGTTCGATCTTGGCCACCAGAAAGGGTGCATAGCCCAGTTCCGCAGCCAGGTGGCGGGCGTTGTGCAGATCCTCGGCATTTTCGACGAAGGAGACACTGATGCCATCGACCCCGCAGGGCAGAATGGCGCGCAGTAGCTCACGGTCCTGCTGGGTGAGAGCGCTGCCCGCCAGCATCAGTCCGGGCAGGTTGACGCCCTTGTGGGAGCGCAACTCACCACCGATCACGACGCGACAGTGGATGGTATTGTCCGGCCCGTGAGCCTCCACCCGCAGATGCAGAAAGCCATCGGCAAGGAAGATGTCATCCCCGCGGCGCAGGGGGCGCGCTAGCTCGGGTAGTTCCAAGGGGATCTGCGTCGCCCCGTTTCCTGTAGCGTATGCTCCCGGCCCCAAGGTAACTCGTTCGCCTTTTTTCAGGATGATGGCCTGAGGTAGCTGGCCGATGCGGATCTTGGGTCCGGGCAGGTCCGCCAGGATGGCCACCCGTTTGCCGACTCGCTCCGCTGCGCTGCGAATACGGCGGATACGCTGTCTGTGTTCAACAATATCGCCGTGGGCGAGGTTGATCCGCGCCACCGTCATGCCAGCGCGGATCATGGCCTCCAGGACCGCCGCCTTGTCCGAGGCGGGACCAATGGTGCAGACGATCTTGCTCTTGTGGCGGGGCAAGAGACCCATGCTCAGCCCAACGCTGCCAAGGCGGCGTCCAGCCCTTTGCCCTCTACCACCAGACTGTGGATGGCACGACAGAGGGCAATGGCCTCGGCCTCGCTGCGCTGATGGACGTTGCGGCCCGTGGCGCAACCCGCCGTGCCGCCCTCGCGCAACTGTTCGTCCAGACGGCGCAGGAAGGCCTCTCCGGCAACCTCAGAGCCGCCGGCGCAGACGACTTGGGTCCTGCCCGCCGCGGCTACCGCCTCGCCCAACAGTTTCCCTTCGGCAACGCCGGCGTTGTTGAGGGGTGGATTGACCTTGACGAAGTCTGCCCCGAGGCAGGCTACCAACCCGGCCGCCCCGGCAATCAGATGTGGGTCGTGTTCGCGCTTGCCAATTGCCTTCCCCCGGGGATAGGCCCAGATCACCGTCACCAACCCCAGCTGATGGGCGTCATGAATTAGCTGGGCGGCCTCGGTCATCATCTCCGCCTCGAATTCAGAACCGGGGTAGATGGTGTAGCCTACCCCCACTACGGGCACTTCAGCGTGCTCCAAAAACTCTGCAACCTGGGCCATGCTCTGCCATTGACGGCTACGCGGGTCGTGTTCAGCGCCCGGAAGGAGATGGGTCTTGCTGTTGAGCTTGAGGAGGTAGGGGATCTCGGGATAATCGCGCCCGTATTGGCTGATCAGCCCCAACTGGGTGGCGAAGCATCCCACGGGGGCGCGGCTGGCAATGCGAAAGAGATGTTCCGGATCGGCATCCGCTGCATCTACTTGCCCGCCAACGAAGTCATCATTGAGATGTTCCACCTTCTGGTCCCCAGCCATCAGGAACAAATGACCAGAGCCCTGGGTCATGCGTTCGTAATTTTCCTGCCAGCGGCTGGCAGCGGTCTTGCTAATGCCCAGAGGGGCGTTGCGTTGTGCGTTCATACGGTTCTCCTTTCAGACGTTGAGCGTCTCCACCGCGATCTCTCGTAACAAGGGATCGAGGTCATTATGGGAAAAGATCCCTGTACCGGGTTGGGCAGCCGTACCGCTGCCGCAGGCGATAGCCAGGCGCAAGGCCTCTTCTGGGCGTTGCCCTTGGGCAAAGGCGGCGACCAGGCCTGCGACCATGGAGTCCCCGGCCCCCACCGTGGAACGGACGCGGACGGCCGGGGCACGGGCATGAAAGATACCCTCAGGCCCTACCAGCAGGGCGCCGTCCCCCCCCAGAGAGACGCAGACAACCTGCACCCCTTGCCGCTGGAGCAGGACCGCCGCCTGCACCAGATCCTCCTGACGAGGCAGGTCCCGACCCACGAGTTGGCTCAGCTCGAAGGCATTGGGTTTGATCAGAAAGGGTCGTGCGGCAATGCCGTGCTGCAAGGCCTCGCCATGGGCATCCAGTACTACTCGCGCGCCCTGGTGCCGTAACGTCTCGATCATCTGTGCGTAAAAATCCTGGGGCACCCCTGGCGGTAGCGAACCGGTCAGTACCGCGATGCCGGTTCCTGCCAGACTCGCCACCTTTTCTCGCACTTCCTGTAAGGCCATGGGCGAGAGCAGAGGGCCAGGGCCGGTCACCTCATATTGCCGTGCCGGCTCCCGCTGTAGCAGTGTCGCGTTGATCCGCGTCTCGCCGATGACCTCGATGCAGTGGGGATCATCCAGACTGTGGCGCAGCAGGGTCTGCAACAGGCGACCGATGTGTCCGGCCACCACGCAGCAACTGTGGGCACAGACAAAGAGCTCCTTCAGGGCGCGGGCGACATTGATGCCGTTGCCTCCGGAATCGAAGCGGGTGCTGTCGGCATGGGTCTTCTGATCGGCCTGCAGATGATCGAATTCGTAACTGACGTCCACCGCTGGATTCAGGGTCAGGGTGACAATATCCGCACAAGGGTGGCACGCGGTATCGGCAGTCATGCGGCGGATTCCTGAGCGTAATGCAGCAGGGCTGCCAGCGCCGCCGAAACCAGGCGCGCCCGCGGCGGATCGGCGCGGGAGGTGAGGATGATGGGCACCCTGGCGCCCATGACGATACCCGCCAAGCTGGCGTTGGCCAGGTATTCCAGATCCTTCGCGAGGATGTTGCCGGAGACGAGATCGGGTACAAGAAGGATGTCCACCGCCCCCGCGACCGGGCTCTGAATGCCCTTGATGGCAGCGGATTGTGCCGAGATGGCATTGTCGAAGGCCAGGGGGCCATCGACGATGGCGTGCTGAATCTGTCCCCGTTCCGCCATTTTTGCCAGGCAGGCGGCATCCACTGTCGAGACGATGGCCGGGTTGACCGTCTCTACCGCCGACAGGGCCGCCGCCTTGGGTTGCTCCACGCCCAGGATACGCGCCAGATCAATGGCATTCTGGAGGATCGCCGCCTTGGTCAGCAGATCGGGGCTGATGTTGATGGCGGCATCGGTGATCAGCAGCGGTTTGGGATAATTGCTCAGCTCGGCGACAAAGACATGGGAAAGCCGCCGTTCCGTGCGCAATCTGGCCAGGATCGGATGGAGAAAGGCATCACTATGGATGTGCCCTTTCATGATCGCTGCCGCCTCTCCGCGCTCGACCATCTGCACCGCCTCTTCCGCCGCCGCTTCGCTGTTGGGGAGGTCGATGATGCGAAAAGACGGGCAGGAGCCCGTCTCGGCGTGCAATTCTTGCAATAGCGCTTCGATTTTTACTTGCTTGCCCAGCAGTATCGGCTCGACGATGCTCTGCACCTTGGCGGCACAGGCGGCTTCTAGCACCTCCTTTTGCCCCGCATCCACCACCGCGACAGGAATGTCGTCGAGGGGGGCAACCTGCTGCAGGATCGCGTCAAAATGAGAATAAGGCATGCAATTCTCCGTTATGTGAACAGCGTTTTGCTCGTAAGGCCCGTATCATCGGTCCAGTTGGCGAGAGCGTAGGAGTAACGGCCCATGATGTTCCTCCAAGGTTAGCCCATGACCCTCCACGCGGAAAGTATAGGACAAGATGCCGCCGAGCAGACTCAACAGGGCCATCCCTAGTAGGAGGATCTCCACCCCTAGATCCTGCTGCAGTATCGGCAGGAGAAAAACGGCCAGGGTGGCACCGATCTTGGCGAAGGCAGCGGCAAAGCCCGCGCCCAAGGCGCGCACCTGGGTGGGGTACATCTCCGTCGGTAAGATGAAAGTGGTGGCATTGGGACCCACTGTCATGGCGAAGTTATACAGCGCGAAGCCCGCCAGCAGGGCGACGAAGGGCCAGTGTGCGGCTGAGGCTTGCCAAACCAGAACCAGTCCTGCAGCCATGCCGAAAAAGCCCTGAATCTGTACCTGCATGCGGCCAAAACGCGGTACGAGCCAGAGTGCGGTGATGGCGCCGCCAAGCAGGAAGAGATCAATACCGCCGGTATGCAAGGTGTTGATCCAGTCCTTGTGCCACGGCGCAACCCCCGTGGCCACTGCGCTGATGGAGCCTAATAGCAGGGGCGTGAACAGACCAATCCCGTAGGTGGCCATATCCATCAAGAACCAGGGCATGGTAACGAGCAGCGTGCGGCGCAGGTACTCAGCGGAAAACAGGATGCGCCAGCCAGCCTGGACATGCAGGGGAATCTTGCTGACCTCGTGTTTCTTGCGGCCGAGTTCGGCTGCCATCCGTTGTAATTCAGCGCTGCGCTGGGGCGCAAAGCGGGTCAGTTCCCGCGCCGCGAGTTGATTTTTTCCATGCGCCATCAGCCACCGCACACTCTCCGGTAGACGCCAGCGGCCAAAAAAATAGGGCAGGGCGAGGATAGCCTGCGAGGCCATCAGCCAGCGCCAAACCGTGCCACCCTGGGGCAGAAGAAGCAGGGCGATTCCGGCGCTCAGCAGCATGCCAAGGGGTTGCAAGGCCATGGATGCCGCGAGTAAGCGACCGCGATGATTCTGTGGCATGAATTCGGAGATGTAGCTGCTCCCCACCGGAAAATCTCCGCCCACCGCAATGCCCAGTAACAGCTCGCCGACGATCAAAAGGACGGTATTGGGCGTGAGACTGAGCCAGATGCCTGCCAACAGCAGGCCGAGGGCATTGGCAATGAGTAGGGGGCGGCGCCCGAAGCGATCCGCCAGATGCCCACTGAGGAGCGCCCCGATGACCGTCCCACCCATCAAACTTGCCGCTGCCAGGCCCATGAGGCTCGGGCTGAGCAGGAACCTGCCCTGTAATAGGGGCAAACTGATGCCCAGCACCATCATGCTGACACCGCTCAGTAGCGGACCGGCAGTGGCGAGCAGCCAGAGGCGGTAATGCACCGCGGACAGGCTTGCCGCATCGAGAATCCCCGCCATTGCCTGATGGTGGGGATGTAACTGCGTATTGGCCCTGCGTTTCGTCATCGGAGGAGCATAAAATGCTCCCTCATTTGCGGCAAACCGTCGTTACAGACCGGGAATGCTGGTAATGCCACCGTACACTCCGAGTCCCGCGCTGATGCCACCTAAGGCCAGCACCAGCCACAAATACCAGCCCCGCAAACGATGTTCCCTGGGCAGGGCTTTCACCGCTAAGGCAATCAAAAAACCCAACACCAGGGGAAGCAGAAGGGCATTCATCACCTCTACGGCAATGTCCAGGCTTACGAGATTGGGGATGAAGATCACCGCAACGGCGCCAGCAATCAAGACGAGGGTGTAGGTACCATAAAACCACGGTGCCTCACGGGGATGGTGCTCCAGGGAGTGCTTGAACCCGGTCACCTCGCCCCAACCCCACGCCGCGGCCAGAGTGGCGACGATGGCGGCAATCATACCAGCGCCCGCGATGCCCAAGGAAAAGACGATCCCTCCCCAGACTGTACCCAAAAACGGTGTAATCGCCTCGGACAGCTGCTGCACCGTATTCAAGGGCGCACTGGGATTGGAGCGCCCAATGGTGGCAGCGGCGGCGATCAAGACCGCAGCCATGATCAGCTGCGTAACCACCGAGCCAATGCCGGTATCCCAACGGGCGAGGGGATAATCTGCTGGTTGCAGCCCTTTGTCGGCCACGGCTGATTGTTGATAGAAAATCATCCACGGCATGATGACTGCACCAATATTAGCAGCGACCAGCATCATGTAGTCATGGTTCCCCAGTTCCACTTGGGTCAGGCCATGCAAAAGCTGGCTCAGATTGGGATGTGCGGCCCAGGCAATACCAAAAAACACGACTTCGAAGGCGCCAAAAATCAGGGCGATGCGCTCCACCCGGCGGTAAGAGCCAGTGATGACGATGAACAGCAGGGCGCCAGCGCCCAGAACCACGCCCACGGCGCGGGGCAAGCCAAAAAGTTCGCTGACCCCGGCCAAGCCGGAAAATTCTGTCAGCAAGGCGCCGGCACTGGCGATGCTCAATCCGCTGACGGAGAGATAGGCCCAGCCCTTGCCAAAGCACTCGGAAATCAGCTCGCCATGACCTTTGCCGGTAAAAATTCCCAAGCGTACCGTCAGTTCCTGCACAACGTACAGGATCGGCATCAGCACCAGCTGCAGCAGGAGCAGGCGATAACCCCACTGGGCTCCGCTTTGTGCCGCAGTGATGATGCTGCCGACCTCGGTATCGGCAAGCATGACCACCAAGCCAGGACCCAGTACAGCCAGGAAAGTGCCAAGTCGGCGTTTGTTCGCTGGCGTTGCCGTGCGCGGTGCCCCAACGGTTGCCATATTCTGCGTACCTCATCTAACGTTCGTAAAAATGATAACGCGAATGATTATCAAAACGGAAAGAGAAGTCAATGGTCTCCTGCCTGGGTCTTTGGAGTCCTGACCTGGCGCTGTCTGCAGGTAAGGCGCTCTCGCCTGCGTCCTGTGCTACGCTTGCAACGGGATTTCTGCTTTGGGGCAAGTCGATGGCAAAGTCCGTGATCGTCGTGGGTGCGGGTATCGTGGGGTTGTCCGTTGCCCTGCAATTGCAGCTCCGTGGCTGGCAGGTGCAGTTGTGGGATCGGCAACCGGCGGGGGAGGGCACCTCCTACGGTAATGCCGGGCTTATCCAGCGTGAGGCGGTCTTTCCGCAGCCCTTTCCCCGCGATCTCCACGAGCTCTGGCGATATGCGGGTAATCGCAGCAGTCGCGCTCAGTATCGCTTCAAGGCCTTGCCACCCCTGGCGCCCGCTTTTCTGCGCTATTGGCGCGCTTCCCGGCCAGATCGTCTGCAGCAGAGCGCCAAGGCCTACGGTGCTCTCATTCGCCATTGCCTCGAGGATCACCTGGCCCTGGCCGCTCTCACTAACGCTTCGGAGTTGTATCGTCCGGGGGGCTGGGTACAGGTATTTCAGGAGGGACAGCACCTGCAGGCTGAACTCGAGGCGGCAGCGTACAAACGGCTGCATTTCGATGTGGAATATGCAGCCTGGGACGCGGCAGAGTTGGAGAGGCGTTTGCCAATGTTACGAAGCGGCTTGGCGGGCGCCGTGCACTGGACGCAACCCCTCGCCTTGAGTGAACCGATAGCACTATCCCAAGCCTATCTGCGAACCTTTCAACAGCAGGGCGGGGAATTCGTTCTCGAGGGCATTCATGGGTTGAAAAAAACATCACAGGGTTGGCGGGTACAGGGAGACCACCAGCAGAGTGAGGCGCCGTGGCTGATTCTTACCATGGGTGCATGGACGGCGGACTGGACCAAGCCCCTGGGTTATCAGGCCCCGGTCTTCGTCAAACGGGGCTATCATCAGCATTACAGCAGTAGCGGCGGTAGTGATCTGCCCTTGCCGGTACTCGATAGCGAAGCGGGGTATGTCTTGGCCCCGATGCGGCGAGGCCTGCGTTTGACCACCGGGGCGGAGTTTGCCCGTCGCGACGACTTGCCCTCCGCGCGTCCGTTGCAACTGGCGGAGGCTGCTGCCCGGCGACTGTATCCAGGCCTGGGTGTGGCCTTGGATGCGCAGCCTTGGCTGGGGCACCGTCCCTGTACCGGCGATATGCTCCCCATCATTGGTCCCTTACAGCGGCAGCCGGGCCTGTTCCTGGCCTTCGGCCATTGTCATCAGGGCTTGACCATGGGCCCCAGTACCGGCCGCCTGGTCGCGCAGATGCTTGAACAGGATGCCCACCCCTTTGTTGACCCCTGGCCCTACCGACCAGAGCGCTTCGACAATTAAGCGAGGAACAGGCAATGGCAACGGGCAGTGAAGGGATACATGCCAGCTACGGGCGGATTCCCATTCGGGACAACGGCGAAGCCTTGCGCGAAATTCCGCCGCGCCTCCCACGTCTGATGCCGCACCCCTATCTCCTTGCTGGCGCCCCCTACGCGGGAGGATCTCCTTGGCGGTTACGGACGGGAGTCATCGCTGCGTTGGAGCGAGCACAGGCCGATCTGGAGCAACGCTTCCCCGGTTGGCAGATCGCTATTTTTGATGCCTGGCGCCCCCTCGAGGTGCAGGCCTACATGGTCTGGCGACAATTTCAACAAGAGGCGGAACAGCAGGGCGAAAAGGCGCTCCTAGCGGTGAATGCCTGCAATACGCCGGCGGAATTGCTGCGACGGGATCCCATCCTGTATGAGAAATTGGCCGAGTGCGTCTATCGCTTTTGGGGTATTGCCAATCCAGACCCCCTCCACCCGCCACCGCACAGTACGGGGGCGGCCCTCGATTGCACGCTGCTCGATGAGGCTGGCGCGGCAGTCCCGATGGGGGGGCCGATCGATGACTTCAGTGATCGGGCTGATCCCGAGTACTTCGCTAGCGCGCCAGCCGCTTCTGCCGGTGCCCAGGCGCATCAAAACCGCTTGTGCCTACGCGATGTCCTCGCTGTGCAAGGTTTTGTGCAGCACCCGGGAGAATGGTGGCACTTCTCTCTGGGGGATCAGCTCTGGGCATGGCGCCGAGGCGCCCCGCATGCCGTCTACGGACGCGTCAGTAGCCCGGCTGATGCCGAGTCCACGGCGCCGGGCCAAGCTGTGCCAGCAGATGCGGATTGTCCCAGCCTGGCTGGCGATGTTCCACCAGCACATCGGTACTGATACCCCCGCGCACATACCAACGGCCCAGCAGACGCAAATAGCGCGGTTCAAGCAGCTGCGCCAATTCATCGGCGATGCGGTTGGTCAGCGCTTCATGGAAAGCCCCTTCGTCGCGAAAGCTCCACAGATACAACTTGAGGGACTTGAGCTCAACGTTGCGCTGGTCGGGAATGAAATCGAGCAGAAAATGGGCAAAATCGGGTTGCCCGGTCAGCGGGCAGAGGCAGGTAAACTCCGGCAAGTCCATATGCACCAGATAGTCCCGATGGGGCTGCGGGTTGGGGAAGCTCTGCAGCTCGCGGCTTGGTTGACTGGGCATCAAGATCTCCTCAAGATTGCGAATTCTGCCACCATGATAGCAAAAACTGGCGTCCATGCGTCTCTCCGCCATCCACCTGCACGGTTTCAAATCCTTCCGCAACGCGACCCGCATCGACATCCAGCGTAACCCCTTGGCCATCGTTGGCCCGAATGGTTGCGGCAAGTCCAACATCATTGATGCCATTCGTTGGGTTCTTGGCGAGTCCTCGGCGCGCCAGTTGCGTGGTGGCGCCATGGCCGATGTGATTTCCAACGGTGCAGACAAGCATGCGCCAGCGCGACAGGCGGTAGTCGAGTTGCTCTTCGACAATGCCGCCAGTCAGGCCCCGGCACCCTGGACGGCCACCGCGGAAATTCGGGTGCAACGCCAGCTCTCCCGTGATGGCGACAGCCAATATCGCATCAACGATGCGCGCTGTCGCCGGCGCGACGTGGGTGATCTCTTTCTCGGCACAGGTCTGGGCGCGAGTGCCTATGCCATCGTTGAGCAGGGCACCATTGGGCGGATTGTCGAAAGTCGGCCGGAAGACTTGCGCGCCATGCTAGAAGAGGCCGCTGGCATCAGTCGGTACCGCGAGCGACGGCGTGAAACCGAGCAGCGAATCGCCGAAACGCGCGAACATTTGCAGCGTTTGCGGGACATCCACGGGGAAATGGAGCAGCAGTTCCAGCGCCTCACCCGTCAGGCAGAACAAGCTCGTACCCTGCGTGCGCTGCGGGCAGAAGAGCGGCGCTGGCAGTGGTGGGAACTGACGCTCCATCTGGCGGAATTGGACGCCGAACGCGCGCATCTGCAAGAACAATTGCAGATTGGCGCAAAACAGTTGCAGCAGCACCAAGCGGAGGAGATGGCGGTACTGAGTTCTCTGGATGCCCTGCGCAAGGCAATGCAGAGCCAAGAAGAGCAGCTGCGCGAGGCCCAGGGAGCGCAGTATGCCGCACAAGCGGAACAGGCGCTGGCAGAGCAGGAATGGCAACGTTTGCAGGAGGATGGGAAACGTCTGGCGCGGGCGCGCAAGGAGGTGCAGGAGAGTCGGGTGCGCCATGACGAGGAAATGGCAAGACGGACCCGTCAGCTCGAGGAGGCGCAGGCTCGCTTGCAGGTCCTGGCAGAGCAGGAGCGGGTACACGCGGAGGAAGAAGGCAAACTGCGTTCTGAGCGAGATGCCCTGGAGCAACAGCTCCGCGCCGCCGAGGCCGCACAGACCGCCCTGCATGACAAGGTGCAGGACTGGCGTCGGCAGGTCGACGTGTTGGAGACCCAATGGCGCGAGATACAACCGCGCATTATCGAGATGGAGGGACGGCGGAATCGCCTTGCCAATCGTCCACAGCCAAAGGAGGGAGAACTGCAGCAGCGACAAGCAAGACTCCATCACGCGGAGCAGCGTGCCCAACAGGTTCAGGCAGATCTGCTCGCGGCAGAGCAGCTTGGCGTCGCGCTCGTGGGCGACAGCGAAAAACTGCAAGACGAATGGCAGACAGTGCGCGATCAGGCACAGCATCTGCGTGCCCAGCGCGAGGCCTTGCAGCGCCTCTGTCGCGGACTGCAAAAAGAGGAACGGCCTAGCACGGCCACGTCCCTGAGCGCCATCCTGCGCGTTCATCCAGATTGGGAGCAGTGTGTTGAGTGGGTACTTGGCGATCGCCTCCATGCCTTACTGGTGGATGCCATCGACGGGGTAGAGGGAAGCGGGAGTTGGCTCTGCCCAGCGCCGGGGCTACAGGCGCAGGGGTTGCCTGACGACGCGCTCTGGCACCATCTGCAGCTGGATGCCGATTGGCATCGCGCGCTGCTGCCGTGGTTCTGGGGTTTGCGTTGCATCCCAGATCTGCTGCTTGCCGAGGCGCGCATGGAAGAGTTGTGCGCAGGCGAGCAGTGGATCACGCCGCGGGGCGAGTTGCGCTCCAGATCGGGCCTCTGGCGTTTGGGGCGGGAGGGCGATGATGCCAGTTGGCTGCGGGTTCAGCGGGAACTTCAGGAAATTGCGAGTATCCTGCCGGATCTCGAGGCTCGCGTGCAGACCGCGGAAGAGGCGCTCCGAGTAGCGCGCGGGCGTCTGGGCACGGTCCGTGCTCAGGAGCAGGATTTGCGCCGTCAGACTCAGGCGGCGCAGCAGGAACTCGTGCAGGCGCGGGAGAAACTGGGGCAATGGGAAAGCATCCTTGCGGCCGAGGCGCAGCGCGCGCGGGAAGAAACGGACGAATTGCAGCGTCTCGAGCAGGAGTTGCAAAGCCTCCAGGCGCGTCACCAAGCGCTCGATCAGGAACTACAGCGTCAACGCGCCCGTGGCTCCGGCCTGCAGCAGCAGGAGCAGGAGAGCCGGCGGACGGTGGCGGAACGCCAGTGCGCGCAGCAGGAGCAGCGGCAACGCTATGGTCGTTTGCGCGAGGAAGGGCAACGCAGGGCACTCGAACGCCAGCGCCTGGAAAATGAACAGACCAGTGCAAGAGAACGCCTGCAGGTCTTGGCTGAAGAGGAGCGGCGGATCGCACAGCAGGCGGAGGAACGTGAGCGGGACTGGGAAAGCTGGCAGGGAGCGCTCCCCGGCGCCGAGCAACGCCGCACAGCACAGCGGGAGCAGCGCGAGGCGGCCCAGCAAACACTCATCTCCCTGCAGGGGCAGGGCGACGAGCTACATCAGCGGCAACGCGCCCTGGATCAGCAACGACAAGCCCTCCAGGCACAGCAACGCCAGCAGGAAATAGAACAGGCCAAGCAGGAATCGCGATCTGATCATCTCGAGGAGCGTCGCCAGGAACTTCTGCTACATGCTCAGGAAATGGCCGCGATTCTTGGGGAGAATCCCGGTCCAATGCCGGAAAACCACCAGCCGCAAGCAGAATTGCAGCGCGTGCAGGCGGCCCTTGCCCGCCTTGGTAATGTCAATTTGGCCGCGGAAGAGGAGCTCGCCGAATTGCAGGGTCGTCAGGGGGATCTGGCGCAGCAAGTCGCGGACGTCGATCAGGCGCTGATCAGTCTGGAGAGTGCCATGGCGGCGATGGATGCCGAGACCCTGGAACGTTTTCAGCACACCTTGGAGCAGGTGAACCAGAAGCTGCAGGAATATTTTGCCGAACTCTTTGGTGGCGGTCAGGCCGGTCTCGAACGCTGTGCGGGGGATCCGCTGGCGGCTGGATTGCTCCTGCGCGCGCAACCGCCAGGAAAACGCAACGGTACCCTGCAGCAATTGTCCGGCGGCGAAAAGGCACTCACGGCCATCGCTCTGGTCTTTGCCATCTTCGCCTTGAACCCGGCTCCCTTCTGCATTCTCGACGAAGTCGATGCACCGCTGGACGACGCCAATATCGAGCGATTCTGTCGTCTGCTACGGCAGTTGGCGCAGCAGACGCAATTTCTGCTCATCAGCCACCGCCATCTGACTTTGCAGGTGGCGGAGCAATTCATAGGAGTGACGATGACGGAACCCGGAATATCCAGTACGGTCGCCGTGGATGTCGCCGCTATCCTCGCGGAGGAATCACTCAGTGTAGTGGGTGACAAGGACCATGCAGGCTGAGAATGGGCCAGGCGCGCTCTTCCGCCACCTGCGCGAGGGTGGGATCGGGATCGACAGCCACTGGATTGCCGACCAATTCCAACAAAGGCAGGTCATTGTGGGAGTCGCTGTAGAAATAGGCGCTTGCCAGATTCTCTTCCCAGGGCATTCCGCGGGCGTCCAGCCATTGCCGTAGACGCTCCACTTTTCCCTTTTGGAAGCAGGGAATACCAAAGGAGCGTCCGGTGAATTCACCGTTTTCGTCGCATTCCGCTTCGGTGGCGAGGAGGGTCGGCACGCCCAGTTCAACGGCAATCGGACCCGTCACAAAGCGGTTGGTCGCCGTGATGATCAGCAGCGTATCTCCTGCTACGGCGTGTTTGTGCACCAGTGCGCGAGAGGCCTCGGTGATCATGGGCAGGACACGCTCCCGCATGTATTGGCCATGCCACTCGTCCAGCAGGCGGCGGGGATGCTGCGCCATGGGTGCGAGGACAAAGCGCAGGAAATCCTGCATATCCAGTTTCCCGTCCAGATAATCGCGGTAATACCGATCATTGGCCTTGCGCAACTCCTCACCATCGACGATGCCGAGGGTGCTTAAAAATTCCAGCCAAGCATGATCGGAGTCTCCGGCGAGCAGGGTGTTGTCGAGATCAAAAATGGCCAGGGCCATGCGTTCCTCGTATCGTTTCCAATCGGCGTGGCAAGTATAACAGGGTTTTCTGGCAGACCTAGGCCGCTTGCTCTTGCGGTCGGTGGGGCAGGAATGCGGCCAGAACGCCCAGTGACGGCAAGAAGGAGCAGATCTGATAAACGGTATCAATGCCCCAGACATCCGCCAGTTGGCCCAGCACTGCGGCGCCGATGCCACCCAGGCCAAAGGCAAGACCAAAGAAAAGGCCAGAGATCGCGCCGACCTTACCCGGCACCAATTCCTGCGCGTAGACAACGATCGCGGGAAAGGCGGAGGCCAACAAAAAACCAATGACTATGGTCAGCAGCGCACTTAGGGTCAGCCCGACATAGGGTAGGGCGAGGGTGAAAGGCGCAATGCCCAGTAGGGAAACCCAGATGACCCGTTTGCGACCGATGCGATCTCCGATCGGCCCGCCGAGCAGGGTGCCAGCGGCAACCGCCGCCAGAAAAATGAACAGATGCAATTGTGCCTCGCGTACCGGGATGGCAAAGCGGTGCATCAAATAAAAAATCAGATAGCTGCTGATGCTGGTCAAGTAAATGAACTTGGAGAACATCAATACCACCAAAATGACCATGCTGCGGCGCACCAGACTCTTGGGTAGGGTCGGCGTCTCTACGGTTGCCATCTTTTTTGGTTGTCGATGCTGATGCTGGTACCAGCGCCCAACAAAACTCAGGATCACGATGGCAGCGAGGGCAAAGAGTGAAAACCAGGACAAACTGTGTTGTCCATTGGGCATGACCAGAAAGGCCGCGAGAAGCGGACCCACCGCAGTACCGACATTGCCGCCCACCTGAAAGATGGACTGGGCCAAGCCAAAACGTCCTCCCGAGGCCATGCGTGCAACTCGTGAAGACTCTGGATGAAATACCGAAGAACCCAATCCCACCAGGGCCGCTGCCAGCAGCAGAATGCCGTAATTGGGGGCGATGGAAAGGAGCAGCAGACCAGCAAAGGTGGACACCATACCCAAGGGCAAGGACCACGGCAGCGGGTGGCGATCTGTATAACGTCCAACCAGCGGCTGAATAATCGACGCGGTCAGCTGATAGGCCAGGGTAATCAGACCAATTTCCGCAAAGCTGAGATGGAAGTTGCTGCGAAACAGGGGATATACCGCCAGCATCAGCGACTGGATGCTATCGTTCAAGAAGTGCGACACGCTGATCGCGCCGAGGACATCGAAGCGGGTGGGGGATTTCGGCCGGCGCTGCGGCAGGGATTTTTCGCGGACGATGCTGGACATAGACACTCCGATTACGGAAGCGCGTAGTCTACGGTTCACAAAGCATACCGTCCAGTAGGTATCCTGAGTGGAGCAGCAAGACCGAATCGCTGCATACAGTGGCTTGCCCCAAGGCCGGGGCCTAGTGTTTAATTGCGACCATGACTGTATCCAAAGATTCCCCAGAGCAAGCAGTAGACCAGCCGCCGCCCGAAAGTTTTTCTGACACCTTACGCTCTTTGGAGGGCGTCGTAGAAAAAATGGAAGGGGGACAGTTGGGTCTCGAAGAGTCCGTCACCCTCTTTCAACAAGGAATGAAGCTGGCACAGCGGGCGGAAAGACAACTAAGTGAGGCGCGCCAAAAGGTGGAAATCCTCCTCGGTGGCGAAGCGACTCCCATGGCAAGCGATGCCGAGGAGGACTGAATTATGACAAACAAGCCGGAATCCTTTGCGTCCTTCCGTGAGCGCATTGTGGCACGGACGGAGCAGTGTCTTGCCACCTACTTGCCCGCAGAAAATGCATTCCCAGCCCGATTGCATGAGGCCATGCGTTACAGCGCCTTGGGCGGTGGTAAGCGGGTGCGGCCTCTGCTGGTCTACGCAACGGGTTTCGCGCTGGGTGTGCACGAGTCTCTGCTCGACCGGCCCGCAGCGGCGCTGGAAATGATCCACGCTTATTCCTTGGTGCATGATGATCTGCCTGCCATGGATAACGACGACCTGCGTCGTGGGCAGCCTACCTGCCACAAGGCCTATGACGAGGCGACTGCTATCCTGGTGGGTGATGCCTTGCTTACCCAAGCCTTTCGGATCTTGGCGGAACCTGCTGGTCTGCCGCCCCCTCTACAGCTGCAGATGATTGCGACGCTGGCGCAAGCAGCGGGTTCCCATGGCATGGTAGGTGGGCAGGCCATCGATCTGGCCGCGGTGGGGCATCAGTTGGCGCAACCGGCCCTGGAGCAAATGCACTTGCTCAAAACTGGCATGTTGATCCGCTGTGCGATTCAACTGGGTCTTGCGGCTGCAGCCGTGGCAGAACAATCGCGCCAAGGTGCAGCGCTGATTCGCTTTGCCGATCGCGTCGGACTGGCGTTTCAGGTGCAAGATGACATCCTCGACGAAATCGGTGACATCAGCCAAACCGGTAAGGCTAAGCAAGGTGCCGACCGCGAGCGCGAGAAACCTGGTTTCGTCTCTTTGCTGGGCCTCAAGCAGGCACAAGACTACGCCCGCAACCTTTTGGAAGAAGCGCTACGTGAGCTGGATTCCTGGGGCAGTGAGGCGGAGCATCTCCGCGCCTTGGCCCGATTGATTGTCGAGCGTAACCGATGAATTCTTTGTTGCAGCAAATTCCAGATGCGGAAACCTTACGTGGCATGTCCCGTGGCGAGCTCAAGCAGGTTGCGAAGCGCTTGCGCCAGTTCCTCATCGAAACTCTCAGCGAAACCGGTGGCCATCTTTCTTCTGGCTTGGGGACCGTGGAACTTTCCGTGGCCCTGCATGCAGTGTTCCAGACTCCAGAGGATCGTCTGATCTGGGATGTAGGACACCAGGCCTATCCGCATAAGGTCCTGACCGGCCGGGGTCCACAATTTCCGAGCCTGCGCCAGAAGGACGGCCTCTCGGGTTTTCTGAAGCGGGATGAAAGCCCTTTCGATGCCTTTGGTGCCGGGCATTCCAGTACCTCGATCAGTGCCGGGCTGGGAATGGCGGTGGCGGCATCCCTTGATCACCAGCGTCGCCAGGTAGTGGCGATCATTGGTGATGGAGCCATGACCGCCGGCTTGGCGTATGAGGCGCTCAACAATGGTGGTGTTCTGGATGCCGATCTGCTGGTGGTGCTCAACGACAACGAGATGTCGATCTCGCCCAACGTCGGTGCGGTGTCGCAGTATCTCACTCGTCTCTTGTCCAATCCCCTGTACAACACCGTGCGGGAGGGTGCCGGGCAGGCCCTGAGCTTTGTGCCGCCGCTGCGCGAGCTGGCGAAAAAGGCAGAAGAAGGGGTCAAGGGCCTGGTTTCGCCGGGCTTGCTCTTTGAGGAAATGGGCTTCAATTACTACGGGCCTATCGATGGCCATGATCTCGATGTCCTGATTCCGACACTCGAAAACCTGAAAAAGATCCGCGGGCCGCGACTACTGCATGTGATCACCCGCAAGGGCAAAGGCTATGCGCCGGCAGAAAAGGACCCCTGCACCTATCATGGGGTCACACCCTTCGATCGCGTCAGCGGCGCCATGCGCAAGTCCTCTACCGTCAGCTATACCAAGGTCTTTGGGGACTGGCTCTGCGACAAGGCGGCCAAAGAAGCAAAACTGGTCGCCATCACGCCGGCCATGCGCGAGGGTTCGGGCCTCGTGCGCTTCGAGCAACTTTTTCCTGAACGCTACTTCGACGTTGGTATTGCCGAGCAGCATGCCGTGACCTTCGCCGCCGGGCTGGCCTGTGAGGGCTATCATCCCGTCGTGGCCATTTACTCGACCTTCCTGCAGCGTGCCTATGACCAGCTTTTGCACGACGTTGCCATCCAAAATCTACCGGTGCTCTTTGCCGTGGATCGGGCAGGTCTGGTAGGTGCCGACGGTGCAACGCATCAGGGGGCCTTCGATATCGCCTATGCGCGTTGCATCCCCAACGTAGTCATCATGGCCCCCAAGGATGCCCAAGAGATGCGCGACATGCTGAACACGGGTTACGCCCACCCTGGGCCAGTGATCGTGCGCTATCCGCGCGGAGCGGCCCACGGAAATATTGGCGACGGTGATCTGCAGCGGCAGATCCCAGTAGGGCGCGCAGAAACTCTGCGCGAGGGAAAGCGCCTCGCCATTCTGTCCTTCGGTACGCGGGCGGAGGCAGCCCTGCAGGCCGGTCATGAGCTCGACGCCACGGTGGTGAACATGCGTTTCGTCAAGCCCTTGGATCAGGCGCTGCTCCAGCAGCTTGCTGCCACCCATGATGCCTTCCTGACGGTGGAAGAGGGCGTGCGGATGGGGGGGGCGGGCAGTGCCGTGGCCGAGGCTCTCCTCGATCAGGGGCAGCAGCCCCTCCTGAAAATCCTTGGCCTACCGGATCAATTCATCGAACACGGCGAGGCAGCATTGTGGGTCGCGGAATTGGGGCTGGATGCAGAAGGGATTCGTCGATCTGGCGAGGAATTGCTCGCGCGCCTTGCCGCCCGGGAAGGTGGCGCGTAATATCTGACTAAACTAGTCAAGCATTCGCCGAGGTTCTTGTGAGAGATTGTGCTGCAGATGTTTTGGAAGACGTGCAGGGGCGCGCCGATCCACGTGCCATCCCCATTCAGCGGGTGGGGGTGAAAGCGGTGCGTCACCCGCTGCAGGTCGTTGATCGCGCTGGCCACAGCCAGCACGTGGCGGCATTCTGCAATATGTATGTTGGCTTGCCAGCCCATTTGAAAGGCACGCACATGTCCCGTTTCCTGCAGATTCTGCAGGAGCAGACGGAGCCATTGAGTGTCACTACCCTGGATCAGCTACTGTACCGAACCCAGGAGCGCTTAGAGGCGGAGAGTGCGCGTATTGAATTGCAGTTCCCGTACTTCGTCCGCAAGAAGGCACCCGTTTCTGGCGTAGAAAGCTATCTCGACTATGAGGTGGAGTGGAATGGCGAGATCGCCGGTCAGGATCCCCATTCTTCTCTGATCGTCCATGTCCCGGTTACCAGCCTCTGTCCTTGCTCCAAGAGCATCTCGGAATATGGCGCACACAATCAACGCTCGCGGGTAACCGTGCAGGTCGAGGCAAGCAAAACGCTATGGATCGAGGACCTCATCGACTTGGTCGAGGAGGAGGCGTCCTCACAGCTCTATGGGGTACTCAAACGACCGGACGAAAAGTATGTGACAGAATACGCCTACGACCACCCCAAATTTGTCGAGGACATGGTGCGTGACGTTGCCCTGCGCTTGCAAAATGACCCGCGGGTACGGCGTTATTCGGTTGCCTCGGAAAATTTCGAATCGATCCACAACCATTCTGCCTACGCCTACATCGAGGGAGAAAAATAACCCGTGGCTGGTAGCAGTATCGGTGAGCTTTTTCGCGTCAGTACCTTTGGTGAGAGCCATGGCCCGGCTATTGGCGCAGTGGTGGATGGCTGTCCGCCAGGCCTTTCTCTCAGCGCGGCAGATGTTCAGCACGAACTGGATCGCCGCCGCCCAGGGCAGTCGCGCCACACAACGCAGCGCCAGGAAGCCGACCAGGTGGAAATTCTCTCTGGGGTCTTCGAGGGCGTAACCACGGGGACGCCGATTGGCCTGCTGATTCGCAATACCGACCAGCGCTCCCAGGATTACAGCAAGATCAAGGACAGTTTTCGTCCGGGTCATGCGGACTATACCTATTTGCAGAAATACGGCCTGCGCGATTACCGCGGTGGCGGGCGTTCCTCGGCGCGGGAAACGGCGACCCGGGTTGCGGCCGGTGCCATCGCGCGGAAGTACCTGCGTGAGCGTCTGGGCACGGAGATCCGCGCCTGGCTGGCGCAGATGGGGCCGATCCGCGCGCAGGTGTTCGAAGAAGAGCAGATTGATCAGAACCCATTTTTCTGCCCGGATGCCGAGGCGGCAAGCCGCATGGAAGGGTATCTGGACGAGTTGCGCAAGGCAGGCGACTCCATCGGCGCCCGTGTCGATGTGCGGGTGACTGGCATGCCCATCGGTTTGGGTGAGCCTGTCTTTGATCGTCTGGAGGCCGATGCCGCCAAGGCTCTGATGAGTATCAATGCAGTCAAAGCAGTCGCCGTTGGTGATGGTTTTGCAGTCGTGGAGCAGCGTGGTAGCGAGCATGGGGACCCTCTGACCCCGGGCGGCTTTGCCAGTAATCACGCCGGCGGGGTGCTGGGGGGCATTTCTAGTGGCCAGGACTTGCGGTTTTCAGTCGCCATCAAACCGACCTCTAGCATTCGTATCCCCCGGCCCAGTATCGATCTATATGGGCAAGCCATTGAAATCGTCACTACTGGGCGCCACGATCCCTGTGTGGGTATTCGCGCCGTGCCCATTGTCGAGGCCATGTTGGCCCTTACCCTGATGGATCACTATCTGCGCCAGCGGGCGCAGAATGCCGACGTCGTCGCGCCAATTCCTCCCATCCCCACGCAATGTTGAATCGACGTTACGAGGGACAATCCCTCGTTGCGTATTATTTCTTCTATTTTTGTGCCCTGGGCGCCTTCATGCCCTATTGGGGCCCTTGGCTACGCAGCGAAGGTCAGGACGCATTTGCCATCGGTGTGTTGACGGCAGCTGTTCAGTTCAGCAAGGTGCTGGCGCCAAACCTTTGGGGTTGGCTCTTGCACTATCAGCCGGCCAGGCGACTGATACCCTGGGGTGGCCTTGCAGCCCTCATGAGTTTTCTCCTGCTTTTTAGCGGCAGCGCACATTTTCTGCCGCTACTTCTCATCACCCTACTGTTTTCTTTTTTCTGGGCAGCAACCTTGCCCTTGGTGGATGGCATCACCATGGCCTGGGCAGAACAGCAGGGACGACGCTATGGCCGTATCCGTCTCTGGGGATCCCTCGGCTTTATCGCCCTTTCCTTGGGGATGGGTGCGTTGCTGGCCCGCTGGGGGCTGCGCAGCTTTCTGCCGGGGATAGCGCTGTTTCTGCTGCTCACCTGGTGGGTGAGCCGTGGTCTACCCTTTGCCGTTGATCCGCACGATGCCGAGCAGTCAGGCAAGGCACCGCTCTTCTGGCTGGAATTGCGTGACGCACGCCTGTGGTTATTTCTGCTCGCGGGACTATTGGAGCAGGCCAGTCATGGCGTGTATTACGCATTCTATTCCATCTACGTCGAGGCGCATGGTTATGACAGTCTCAGCGTTGGTCTGCTCTGGGCGCTTGCAGTCCTCGCCGAAGTGGTTTTTTTCTGGTTCGGCGATCGAGTATTGCGCCGGCTCGGCACCACGCTGGTCTTTGTTGCCGCATTTATCCTGACCGCCTTGCGCTGGATGGTGATTGCCTGGTGGCCGGATTTCACTTGGATCGTACTCGTTCAGGTCTTGCATGCGGCAAGTTATGCCGCCTTTCATCTGGCCGCCATTCACTGGGTGTTTGCGCGTTTTCCCCGCGCCCTGCGGGCCCGCGGTTTGGCCCTCTATGCCAGCCTGGTCTATGGCCTGGGTGGAGGCATCGGGGCGCTGGCAGCGGGCTGGGCCTGGTCGCGTTGGGGTGGAAGTGGCGCCTTTTTGGCTGCCGGCATCCTCGCCGCTGTCGCGACTTTGTTTTTGCTTGGGATGTTTCGTCGCCAGCCGGCTCTTGAAAAATTCGCCTGAGGCGCCCATCTCCTGCACATCATCCGACAAAGGAGTCGCCAGATGCGCAGTGATAAAATCACCACAAAGTTTCAACAAGCCCTGCAGGAGGCGCAAAGCCTCGCCCTCGGCAATGATCAGCAACAGGTCGATGCCTTACATCTACTGACTGCCTTTCTCGACCAGGACGGTGGAATCGCTCGCCCCTTGCTCAGTAAAGCGGGGGTGCGGGTGGATGCCCTGCGCAACGAGCTTGGGCGCGCAGTCAACAATTTGCCCAAGGTCCAGGGAGGCCAGCCGGGAGAGATACAATTTGGACGTGATCTGGTCAATCTACTCAATCTGGCCGACAAGATCGCCCAGAAGCGCGGCGACGGCTACATCTCCACGGAGCATTTTCTCCTTGCCCTGTTGGAGGATAAAGGGGAATCAGGACGCCTGCTGAAAGAGTCCGGGGCAACGGCCAAGGATCTCGAAGCGGCGATTACCGCCTTGCATGGCGGGGAAAAGATCAACGATCCGAACGCCGAAGAACAGCGGCAAGCGCTGGAAAAATACACTATCGATTACACGGAGCGGGCTGCCCAAGGCAAGCTGGACCCGGTCATCGGCCGCGATGACGAGATTCGGCGCACCATTCAGGTGTTATTGCGGCGCAGCAAGAACAACCCCGTCTTGATTGGCGAACCTGGGGTCGGTAAGACCGCCATTGTCGAAGGGTTGGCGCAACGCATCATCAACGGTGAGGTGCCGGACTCTCTTCGCAACAAGCGCCTCTTAGGGCTGGATCTGGGCGCACTGATTGCTGGCGCTAAATTTCGTGGGGAGTTTGAAGAACGCTTGAAGGCGTTATTGAATGATCTCGCGAAAAGTCAGGGACAAATCCTTCTCTTTATTGATGAAATTCATACTTTGGTAGGGGCAGGCAAGGCCGAGGGTTCGATGGATGCCGGCAATATGCTCAAACCCGCCCTGGCGCGGGGCGAGCTGCACTGCATCGGTGCCACGACCCTGGACGAGTACCGCCAATACATCGAAAAGGACGCAGCGCTGGAACGCCGATTCCAACGGGTGCTCGTCGATGAACCTTCGGTTGAGGACACCATCGCTATCCTGCGCGGCTTGAAAGAGCGTTATGAGGCGCACCACGGGGTGCGCATCACCGATCCGGCGTTGGTCGCGGCGGCCCAGCTTTCGCATCGCTACATTAGCGATCGGAATTTGCCCGACAAGGCCATCGACCTGGTCGATGAAGCCGCGTCGCGCATCAAGATGGAAATCGATTCCAAGCCCGAGGCCCTGGATGAGCTGGAGCGTCGTCTGATCCAGCTCAATATCGAAAAGGTGGCCTTGGCGAAGGAAAAGGACGAAGCCAGCAAAAAGCGCCTGGAAGTTCTGGAAGAGCAGATTGCCGAGGCCGAACGCAGATTTCAGGAATTGGAAGAGGTTTGGAAGGCGGAAAAGCTGGTCATCGAGGGGACTTCGCAGATTCAGAAGGAAATTGATCGCCTGCGTATCGAGCTCGACAATGCGCGCCGCGCGGCGGACTACGACCGTATGGCACAAATCCAGTATGGTCTGATCCCCGAGCTGGAGGCGCGACTGCAGCAAGCTGAACAACAAGAGGCGGGAGCGACGAGCAAGGCCCCCACCCTGTTACGTACTGAAGTGCGGGAAGAGGAGATTGCTGAGGTCATTGCCCGCTGGACCGGGATTCCGGTAGCGAAGATGCTGGAAGGGGAAAAGGAGAAGCTACTGAAGATGGAGGAACGGCTGCAGGCGCGGGTGGTCGGGCAGGGCGAAGCGGTGCAGGCGGTAAGTAATGCCATCCGTCGTTCTCGCGCTGGCCTTTCCGATCCGCGGCGGCCCAATGGCTCTTTTCTCTTCCTGGGGCCCACCGGCGTGGGCAAGACCGAGCTCAGCAAAGCACTGGCGGAGTTCCTCTTCGATAGTGACGAGCAGATGGTACGCATCGACATGAGCGAATTCATGGAGAAGCACTCTGTCGCCCGCCTCATTGGTGCGCCCCCCGGATATGTGGGCTACGAGGAGGGGGGCTATCTGACCGAGGCGGTGCGCCGTAAACCGTATTCCGTCGTGCTCTTGGACGAGGTGGAAAAGGCCCACCCGGAGGTCTTCAATATCCTCCTGCAAGTGTTGGATGATGGGCGATTGACGGATGGCCAGGGGCGGACGGTGGACTTCCGCAACACGGTGATCATCATGACCTCCAACCTCGGCTCCGATCGGATTCAGGAGTACAGCCGCAGTGGAGATGAGGATTCCATGCGTACGGCAGTGATGGCCGTGGTGCAGGCTCACTTCCGGCCGGAGTTCCTCAACCGGATCGACGAAATCGTCATTTTTCATCCGTTGGATGCGCGGCAGCTCCGTGCCATTACCGAGATCCAGATGCAGGGGCTGCGGGCTCGTCTGCGGGAACGCGATATGGATCTCGTGCTTAGCGATGCCGCGATCGATCGTCTGGCGGAGATTGGCTTTGATCCCGTCTACGGGGCGCGGCCGCTCAAGCGCGCCATTCAGCAGGAGATCGAGAATCCGCTGGCGCAGCGCCTGTTACGGGGCGACTACCGTGGCGGCGAGCTGATTCACGTCGATCTGGAGGAGGATGCCTTCGCTTTTCACGCTGAACCGTTGTCGTAATTCTTGGTCATAGAGGCAGTTTCGCCCGCGACTGGCGCCAGTCCGGGCGAATTGCGTATGATGGCCATTACTTTTTTGCCCAGTGATCCAGGAGTATTCCTATGCGTGTACGCGTTCTTGTCCTAGCCGCCGCCCTGCTTCTTTCCGGCTGTGCAGGGAGTCACCCGGTACCAGGACAGGACGGCTCCGGTAAGGTACTCTCGAAAAGTGCCGCGCAGCAGTTGGTGAGTGCCGTCACCCACGATCAGGCCCAGGTGGACAAGGTGTTGGCTGGGCCAGGCGGATTGACGGCAATCGTGGTGGAAGATCAGGGCCACAAGTCCCTTGCCTATGCCAGCCCGGATGGTAAGTATCTGATCCTGGCCCAGGCGATCATCAACAGCGCGGGTGAGAACGTGATTCGCAAGAATGCTGAGGAGGCGGGGCTATTACCCAAGCCCAAGCCGGCAGCGCAGCTGGCGGAGCAGACCGCCAGTCAAGCCAAGTCTTTCGTGCTTGGGACCAAGGGACCGGAGTTGATTGCCTTTGTCGACCCCAACTGTATCTTCTGCCATAAGTTCTACGAGGATGCCAAACCCCTGATTGCCGCCGGAAAGTTGCGGGTGCGCTATGTGGTCGTTGCCTTCTTGAAGCCCTCCAGTGAAGGCAAGGCGGCAGCAATTCTGTCGGCCAAGGACCCGATTGCAGCGATGGCGAAGAATGAAAAGGGGTTCAATACAGAGACCGAAGAGGGCGCCATTCACCCAGATGCCAATCCCAGTCCCGCCGTATTGGCAGAGCTGCAGAAAAACACCCAGTTCTTGCAAGACAGCGGTGAGGTTGCCACACCCACGATTCTCTATTGCAGCAAAAAGGGAAAGGCGGAAATCAGCCATGGTATGGCGCAGAATTTGGGCAAGTTCCTCTCTGGGATCGGAAGCTTCGACGCGGAGGGTAAGTGTCAATGATGGACTCCAGCGCGATCACCATTCATCGTCAGGACTATCGGCCAGCACCGTTTGCTATTGATCAAGTCGCTCTGGATATTTTTCTGCGGCCCACGCTGACGGAGGTCCACTCCCGGCTCTCAGTACGCCGCGTGGATCCGCAGACGCAAGATCTGCTTCTCGATGGAGAAGGCTTGGAACTGCTCTCCCTGTCTCTGGATGGGGAAAGTCTGGCGACGGATCGATATACGCTAGAGGATGGTAGATTATGGATTCATTCGGTTCCGGATGCCTTTACCCTCGAAAGCCGAGTGCATATCCAACCGGAAGCGAATACCGCTCTATCTGGCCTGTATTACGCAGATGAAGTCTTTCTCACCCAATGCGAGGCGGAGGGGTTTCGCCGCATCACTTGGTACTTGGATCGACCGGATGTCCTGGCGCGTTTTACCGTCACTCTGCACGCGCCGAAATCGTCTTGCCCCATTCTGCTCTCTAACGGCAACTGTATAGCGACGGGGGAAGAGCCCGATGGCTGGCATTGGGCTCGTTGGGAAGATCCGTTTCTCAAGCCCTGCTATCTTTTTGCCGCGGTTGCCGGGAATTTTCATTGCGCCAAGGATCATTTCATTACCCAGTCTGGACGGCAGGTTGGCTTGGAGCTCTATGTCGCGGAGCGGGATCGCGATGCCTGTGCGCAAGCCCTGCAGAGTCTGCAGAAGGCCATGGCCTGGGATGAGCAGGTCTATGGGCGCGAATATGATCTGGATCGCTATCTGATCGTTGCCACGGACAGCTTCAATATGGGGGCTATGGAAAACAAGGGCCTGAACATCTTCAATTCCAAGTATGTCCTGGCCAGTCCCGAAACGGCTACCGATAGTGATTACCAAGGGATCGAATCGGTCATTGCGCACGAATATTTTCACAATTGGACCGGCAATCGCGTTACCCTGCGCGATTGGTTTCAACTGAGCCTCAAGGAAGGCTTGACGGTATTCCGCGATCAGGAATTCTCTGCCGATATGAATTCTCGCGGCGTGCAGCGGATTGGCGATGTGCGCCGCTTGCGCAGTGCCCAATTTGCCGAGGATGCCAGCGCTCTGGCACATCCGGTGCGCCCTGAATCCTACAAGGAAATCAACAACTTCTACACGGCCACCGTGTATGAGAAAGGGGCAGAACTGATCCGCATGATGCACACCCTGCTCGGTGCAGCGGCATTCCGCGCAGGCACGGATCTGTATTTTCAGCGTCACGATGGGCAGGCGGTGCGGATCGAAGAGCTCCTCGATGCCCTTGCCACGGCCAGTGGGCGCGATCTTTCCGGCTTTTTGCGCTGGTACGCCCAAGCAGGCACGCCGCGTTTGCAAGCAGATGGGCACTTTGATGCGGGCACCGGGCGATATCTGCTGCGTTTGCAGCAGCATACCCCGGCAACGCCGGGCCAAGAGAAGAAACTACCGGTGCCCATCCCGGTGCGGCTGGCATTCTTTTTTGCGGATGGACGCCCGGCGTTCTTGCCGACGGGAGAGCGAGAAACCGTGCTTCTCCTCGAAGATGCTGCGCAAGACTGGGTGTTTGGCCCCTTTTCTGCGCCGGTCCTACCTTCCTTGCTGCGCGACTTTTCCGCGCCGGTACAGCTCAAGCGCAGTGATGCGGAGGTAGTTGATGCCTTTCTCGCGCAACACGATGATGATCCCTTCAATCGTTGGGACAGCTTGCAACGCATCGCGCAGAAAATGCTCCTGTCCGCCGTGCAGGAGCCCTCTGCAACCCCGGTGACAGGGGAACTGCGCGCGGCCTTTGCTGCTGCCCTGGCCCAGGCCGAGCAGGATCCGGCGTTCACCGCCGAGCTCTTGAGCCTACCGACAGAAGAGGCCATTGGACAGCAGATGGATTGTGTCGATGTGGACGGCATTCACCGAGCGCGGGAGGCGCTGCGGTCGCAACTGGGTACGGAATTTGGCGGTGACTGGGCACGTCTCTATCAAGGGCTGGCGGCACCATACCGGCGCGATGGTCGTGCCATGGGCGCGCGTCGTTTGCGCAATCTGGCCTTGTATTATGCCTTGGCTGGCGACAAGGGAGACCAGGCACGTGCCTGGGCCGAGAGCCAGTACCGGTCTGCGGACAACATGACCGACCGGCTTGCGGCGCTACAGCTGCTAACCTTTACTCCAGACTACGATGCCCAAGCCCTGCTCGACGATTTTTATGAACAGTGGCAGCATCATCCGCTCATCGTTGATCGTTGGTTTTCCCTACAACTGGGGCGGGTAGCGGCAGATACGCTCCAACGCGCCGAGGCACTCTTGTCGCATCCGGCATTTTCCTGGCGCGTGCCCAACCGAGTGCGTGCCGTTCTGGGCGCCTTTGCCGCGAATCTGCCGGTATTCCACGCGACAGATGGGTCGGGCTATCACTTCTATGCCCAGCAATTGCGACGACTGGACGATTTGAACCCGCAGACGGCCGCACGCCTGGCCACGGTCTTTAGCCGTTGGGGACGCTACGACAAAAACCGCCAGGAAAAAATGCTTGCCGCCATGGCAGATTTGCGCAGCAAAAAAAATCTCTCCCGGGATTTGGGGGAAATTCTGGAGCGTTCGCTCGCATAGTCAAGCAAAAGGAGATGAAAATGAAGATCGAAGGGGACGAGACATTACAACAGGCCTTGGCCAGAAGAGACGATACATGCCTGGATGCGGCCTATGCAGTCCTGGGTGCGAACAACAAGAATGATCAAGTGACTGAACTAGCTGGATTTTTATTCGACAGCAACAACTGTGAGGCGTTGCGCAAACTCTGTGCAGATCTCCAGGTCGACGAGGAGCAGGCGCGGGAGTGGGAAGTGAGCCATGACGAATATTGTCTGGCGCACCATATCGCCCTGTTGGCACGCCGGGTCGAGCGCATACGGGAAGGTCTGGACGACTGCTGAGGTCCTGTGTTCCGCTCAGGTCCAGGGACGGGTGGCCTGGCGAAAGCGTTCCCAGTGTTTGCGCAAGCGCTTGCTCTCCCGTTCCCGTCGCGCCTGTAAATAACCGAGCAAAATTCCGGCATGAAAGGCCAAGTCGCTCGCAGCATTGCCGCCGCTGATTAGTTGCGGCAGGTGTTGTTGTGCGATCTGTGCATCCCGGATCATGCCGACGATCTCGAGTACGGCATGCAGGGCTTTGGTATAAGGCTTGGTATCCTTAGCTGGCCACAGTTCCTGCAAAGACAGTAGCACATCGCGCAGCGTCTTGAGGGCGATACGTAGGCGATGAAATTCGGCGACCTGCTCGGGATCTACGTAGGTCAAATGTTCGTCCATGCGCTGCAATCGCTCTTCCACATAGCTGCGTACGGTTTCGTCGTCGGCCAAGGGATGGCGCAAGAGTTGAGACCAGAGGACGAGGAGTTCTGCGGCTAGACGTGCGCGGGAATCTACCCGCGGGTCGCGGCCAGACAGGCGAGAATAGGATAATGTCTCTGGTAAGGGGCTGGAGATTTGCCCGAGGCGCGGGGCAATAGCCACCCAGTGTTCGGCGAGGGAATCAACGTCGCGCTGCAAACTTTGTTCATGAAACCATACCGCAAGGCCGTTGCGCACCCCACGTAGTCGGTCGTCAGGGTCCATACCCTTGCAAAAGCGCAGCAGGGCACGCAGGGCACGCACCTCCTTACGTAGGGCATGCAAGTCGGTTCTGCTATCCATTTGCCGCTGGACCAGGCCACTGAGGATGCTGTGTGCTGCCGCGATCAGGACCGCGCTGAGTGTGCTCCCGGCTGCCGCGCGTCCGCGCAGGACAGGTACCTTCGACGTGTCGACGCGCGCGGCTTCCCCCAGCAGGGCCATACCCCGCGCGAGCTTGCTGGCGTCATCGGGGCAGAGTGGCAAACTAGCGCAGAGCGCACTGGCCAATTGCAATAAATCGGCAAGCTCTCCCTCGGCAAGCTCGAGCTCGATCTCGTGAATGAGCTGTGTCTTTCCCGCAGCCCGGATTTTCCCCCAATCCGCCGCGAGCAAGATCCGCGCACTGTGATAGGAAATTTCTTTCTCTCGCCGCTGGAAGACGGTTTCCAATACCGGCAGCAAGTGCAGGCCCAAAAAGGGCGCGAGCAAGGTTTTGAGTGGTTCGGCATCAAAGATCTGCAGATCAGGATCGTGCTTGCGTACTGCGACGTTCCACTCTGGACGCTGGTGCAATCCCCCCTCGGCAGTCCCGGCCAGCTTCACCGTTGCCACCCAGCGTCGTCCTTCCCGACGGACCCGATAGGCGATCCCGGCTGCGCGCAAGGCCCCATCTGCACTGTCGTAATAGATTGCGTGCAGCTTTTGCGCGGGCGTCTTGTCCAGTTCAATCAGCGGATGGAGAAGGATTTCCTGCCACAGCTCGGGATGGAGGACTTCGAGTTTGATCTCACGCTCCATAGAGTTCTCCCGTTTGCACGAAGCGCAGAATTCGCGCCCACTGCGGCAATTCCTTGCGTGCCTCGGCGGCGCGCAGGTCTGCCAAGCCAGTGCCCTGCAGGGCGGCGCGTACGTAGATCTGGCTGTCGTGCAGGGTGGCCACCAAGGGGAGATCGAGCTCCTGCAAAAACTGCGTCAGGAGCCTTTCCGCCTGGCTGCGCATCTTGACGCGGTTGGCAACTACGCCCATGCGTACCTTGCCTTTGCGAAAGCGTTTGATTTCGTCCAGACGTTGCAGAAAGAGCTTGCTGGCGTCTATATCGAAGGGGGATGGGGTAATGGGTACCAGCAGGACCTCGACTTCTCCCAGCATATCCTCCAAACGACTACGTTTGAGCCCCGCGGGCGCATCGAAAACGACATAGTCGCTGGCGGGATAGCCTCGGAAATCCCGCTCGGGGTCGTCCATGAGCACGATTTTCGGCAACGCTTCGGGGCGCCTTTTGCCCCAGGCAATGCTCGAGCCTTGCGGGTCGAGATCGGCCAGCAGCACCGAACCGCGTAGTGCCAAAAGGCTGGCCAAATTCGTGGACAGCGTGGTCTTCCCAGCCCCACCTTTGCTATTCAGCACCAAGATGCGGCAGTGTTCCTTAGCCACCACTGGTCCCTCGCGCGTATTGATTCAGTAAGGCCTGCTGCGCGCTGAAACAATCATCATCGATACGTCGCAGTGACTGGTAGCTACCATCGCTGTGCATCTCCCAGGCGTTGCAGTGATCCTTGAGATAGTAGTCCAAGCCCTCCCGCTGAATACGTTTTTTGAGGTCCGGGTCGCGGATTGGAACGGCAACCTCCAGGCGCCGGAACAAATTCCGCCCCATCCAGTCAGCGCTGGAAATCCAGATCTCCGGGCTCCCGTTGCCGCCGAAATAAAATACCCGGCTGTGCTCCAAGAAGCGACCCACAACGGAAATGACGCGAATATTCTCTGATACACCCGGGATCCCCGGTCGGAGGGCACATGCGCCCCGGACGATGAGATCAATCTTTACGCCGGCCTGGGAAGCCTGATAAAGATCGCCAATCAAATCAGGATCGATGAGAGCATTGACGCGGATGAGAATGCGTCCGCGCGGACCGAGGGCTGTTTCCGCCGCAATCCGTTCGCGCATGCCGCTGAACAGCGTGAAGGGGCTTTGCAGCAGTTGCTTCAGACGCGGCGCCTGACCAATCCCGGTGATATGCATGAACAAGGCATTCATATCTGCGGTAATGGTCGGATCTGCGGTCAGGAGGCTGAAATCGGTATAGATACGGGCATTGCGAGGATGATAATTGCCCGTCCCTAAATGACCATAGAGGCGCAGACCATCGTCCTCACGCCGCAGGACGAGGATCATCTTGGCATGGACCTTATGTTTGACGACGCCATAAACTACCTGTACGCCAACGCTCTCCAGCTCCTCCGCAAGATGAATGTTGTTGGCTTCATCGAAGCGCGCCTTGAGTTCGATTACCGCCGTTACCTGCTTGCCTGCCACGGCAGCATCCATGAGGGCCTGGATGATGGCGGAATCGTTCGTCGTGCGATAGAGGGTTTGCTTGATGCCCAATACCCGCGGATCGGCGGCGGCCTGACGCACAAAATCGATCACCGGCGAGAAGCTCTGGTAGGGGTGATGGAGCAGGAGTGGGCCACGCTGCAGTTGGGTAAAGATTTCTTCACTGCGCAGGCAACGGTCTGGCGTTCCGGGCAGGAAGGTGGGATAGAGCAGATCCGGGCGGGGCACCATGTCGATGATGGCCGCCATGCGGGAGAGATTGACTGGACCGCTCAAGGTGTAGAGGTTTTCTGCCCCCAGGTCAAAATGGCGCAAGAGATATTCGTAGACGGCAGGGGGGCAGTTATTGGCCACCTCCAAGCGCACGGCTTCGCCAAAAGGCCGGGTAGTGAGTTCGTCGGCAATCGCATCGAGTAAATTGTCGACTTCTTCCTCATCGACAAAAAGCTCGCTGTTGCGCGTAACGCGGAACTGATAGAAGCCCTTGACTTCCAAGCCCGGGAACAGGCTATCGATGTTTTCGTGGATTACCGAGGAGAGGAAGACAAAATCCGTCGCTCCTGCGATTTCCTTGGGTAATTGGATGATGCGGGGCAGAATGCGGGGCGCCTGTACGATGGCGATGGGGCTGTGCCGGCCGTAGGCGTCATCCCCTTCCAACACGATGGCAAAATTCAGTCCCTTATTCTGGACCTTGGGAAAGGGATGCGCCGGATCCAGACTCAACGGCGTTAGAAGCGGCTGAACCTCGGCGCGAAAATACTCCGCCACCCAGCGTTTCTGTGCCGCCTTCCATTCGCGCCGACGCAGCAAGTGAATTCCCTCAGAACTGAGGGCGGGAATGAGCCGTTCATTCAAGCATCGGTATTGTGCGGCAATGATTTGATGGGCCACCGCCGATACGGCTCGCATTTCCTCTTCCGGACCCAAACCATCCGGACCCAGGGGGCCAGCACCATATTTGCGCCGCTGCATGACCCCAGCAAAACGCACTTCAAAGAATTCATCAAGATTGCTGGAGACGATGGTGAGAAAACGCAATCGTTCCAGCAGGGGGATCTGATCATCATCGGCGAGGGCGAGGACGCGACGATTGAATTCCAGGATGCTCAGGTCACGATTGAAATAGAGACTGGGGTCGCTGAGAGAGGGGGTAGGGGTCTCCGTCATACCTTGCCCTCGAGACGTGTTTGCGCGGCATGCACGGTGTTTTGGAGCAGCGTGGCGACGGTCATCGGGCCAACGCCGCCGGGGACCGGGGTGATCCATCCCGCGCGCTCCGCCGCTTCGGCAAACTCGACATCTCCGGCCAAGCTCCCATCTGCCAAACGATTGATGCCGACATCAATCACCGCTGCTCCCGGTTTGATCCACGATCCACGAATCAGTCCTGGCTTGCCCGCCGCAGCGACAACAATATCGGCGCGCTCGACATGGGCGGCAAGATTTTCGGTAAAGCGATGACAAACCGTTACCGTCGCTCCCGCCAACAACAATTCCAGCGCCATGGGCCGCCCGACGATGTTGGAGGCGCCAACAATGACCGCTTCCCGCCCTTTGACCGGGACTTGATATTCCGCCAGCAGCGTCATGATCCCGGCGGGGGTACAGGAGCGCAGGGTGGGCGCACGCAACGCCAAGCGCCCGACATTGTAGGGATGGAATCCATCGACATCCTTGTGGACGGAGATGGCTTCAATCATCGCCTCGGCGTCGAACTGTGCGGGCAAAGGGAGCTGAACCAGAATGCCATCGATATGATCATCGGCATTGCAACGCGCAATTTCCGCCAGTAACTGTGCGGGGTCGCTATCGCCGGCGAGAATTTGAGCATGGGACTCGATACCCACCTGTTTGCAGGCGTTTTGCTTGTGTTGTACGTAGATCTGCGAGGCGGGATCGGTGCCCACCAGAATCACGGCAAGGCCGGGTGCCCGATCATGCCGGGCGCGGAAGGCTTCCACCGCACCCCTGCTTTGCTCGCGCAGCCGTTGCGCAACCGCCTTGCCATCGATTCGGATCGCGGTCATTTGCCGACCTCCTCAGAAACCGGAAGGCGCGGAGCAAGTGGGCGATCTAGGGCGTGCATGCAATCCCTCTATGGGTAAGGTATGGAATAGTGATCGAGATTGTTCGGGGGTGGATAGCCATTGTCAAGCGCAAACTTTTACTCTCGATAGGCCGCGGTATCGGTATGGTCACGTACGGAATGACGCCCGCTCGCACGCAGGGCCAGCGTAGCAAGAGACGCCACCAAAAAATTCAGTAGCAATGCATACAAGCCAATATACCCGGGGATCACCCACCCCAACAGATGCAACGCGTAGCCCGACTTTTGAAAGCCGGTCAGCGATGCGGCCCAAATTGCCCAAGCCAGGGCAATGGCCCAAGCCAGGAGCAATGCCCGAGGATCAAACCAGCGTGTATAAATACCACCGACGATCGCAGGCAGGGTTTGTAAGATCAGGACACCACCCAAGAGTTGCAATTGGATGGCAAAATGCATGGGGAGCAGCAAAATAAACAAAAGGGCACCAAATTTCACCACCAGAGAAACCAGTTTTGCGACTTGCGTTTCCTGTCGTGCATCACAGTTAGGGCGAATATATGCACGGTAAATATTGCGGGTGAACAGGTTGGCGGCGGCAATCGACATGATCGCCGCGGGAACCAAGGCGCCTATCGCTACCGCAGCAAACCCAATACCTACGAAATAACCGGGAAAATACTGCAATAGCAGGCCAGGCATGGCGAATTGCGGTCCATACTGGTGAAAGTAGGGGGCGAGCGCCGGATTGTTTGGCAATTTCGCAGCATAGGCCATATAGCCAAGCAGGGCGATCAGCCCTAACACAAAGGAATAGGCCGGCAGGAAAATCCAATTGCGACGCAGGGTCTTGGGGCCCTTGGCCGAGAGCACGGCGGTGCTGGCATGCGGATACAGCATAAGGGCCAAGGCCGAGCCCAGGGCCAAGCTAAAATAAAAGGACTGCAAGCCAAAATTGCCGGCATGGATGGCGGGAAGATAGAGCTGGTGGCTAGGAATGGCCGCAAAGATTTTGCCGAAGCCACCGAGTTTCCAGGGTACGACTACGACCAATGCCAGCACCGTGATGTAGACCAATACATCCTTGACGATGGCGATGGAGGCCGGAGCACGTAAGCCGCTGGTATAGGTGAAGGTGGCGAGAACGACAAAGGCCACGATCAGCGGTAATTCGCCCACAATCCCTTGGGTGGGAAAACCGAGGCCGCCGATGACCACCTCGATACCCACCAATTGCAGAGCAATGTAAGGCATGGTCGCGATGATGCCGGTGATGGCGATGGCCAAAGCCAACAAGGGACTATCGTAGCGTGCGGCCACAAAATCTGCCGTGGTGATGAAATTGTGGTGCTTTGCAATCACCCACAGGCGGGGCAACACCGCAAAGACCAAGGGATAGACCAATACCGTGTAGGGCAGGGCAAAAAAGCCCAGTGCACCGGCGCCAAATACCAGCGCGGGCACTGCGATAAAGGTATAGGCGGTGTAGAGGTCGCCGCCGATCAGAAACCAGGTGATCCAGGCGCCAAATCGCCGACCCCCAAGTCCCCATTCGTGTAACTGACTCAGGTCGCCGCGCTGCCACCGCGCGGAAAGAAATCCCAGCAGGGCAATGAAGAGAAAAAAGGCAACAAAGACGATGATTGCGGTAGGCTTCTGCATCTACTCAATCTCTCGTCTGGTAACGCCGGTAGGCGAGAAAGAGAAAGACACCCGACAGCGGAACCCAAACAATTTGCCACCAATAGAAGAAGGGGATGCCAAACAGGCTCGGGCTGGCGCGGTTATAGAGGGGAACCGCCAGCACAGCAATGCAGGGGATCGAGAGGTAGATCAGCCCTTGCCATCCCAATCGAGGAGGCGTCCGTTTTTGCTTCATGTAGAGTCTCACCACTGCGTCTGCAGCGGCTGAGCATAGCAAAAAACTGGGGAAAGCTCAGTGGTCTTGGGCAGACCAGGGGGTATCTGCGTCGTGCGGGTACAGAAACACGTCGTAGCCCCACAGTCGACGAATCATGCGCAGGGTGCTCCGCGTCTCGCCTTCCAGCAGTGCTGCATTATCGAGTTGGCGTAGATCCAGGTGGCGGTCGCCCCAGCGATCCACCCGATCAACCACAATGTTGGGCGGGCGGCTGCTCTCCGCAACCTGCTGTGCCAAATGCTCCCGAATCGCGCGGTAGCCGGCATCGTCATGGATCGCCGAGACGCGATAGACATCCGCATCTGGATCGCTGTGCAGTGCGAAGAGGTGCAGGTCGCGGATGACTTTCGGCGAGAGATATTGCAACAGAAAACTCTCGTCGCGGAATTCGCGCATGGCAAAGAGAATTTGCTTTTTCCAGTCTGGATCCCCAGCGAAGGGAAAAAATCGTCGGTCCTCGTCCGTGGGTTGCAGGCAAATCCTTTGAATATCACGGAAAACGGCAAAACCCAGGGCATAGGGATTGATGCCGTTGTAACGTGGATCATCATAATCGGGCTGAAAAACGACAGCCGTGTGGCTGGCGTAAAACTCCAGTAGACTGCCATCAGAGATCTGCCGGGTTTCATGCAGGCGATGCATGATGTAATAATGAACGAAACAGGCAAAGCCTTCATTCATGATCTTGGTCTGGCCTTGCGGATATAAATATTGATTGATCTTGCGCACGATCCGTAAAATTTCCCGCTGCCAATTGGCCATCTGGGGCGCATTTTTTTCAATGAAATAGAGCAGGTTCTCCTGTGGTTCCGCGGGGAAACGCGAAGGTTCTGGTCTGGGACTATCATTTGTTGGCGGTGGCAGCGTGCTCCAGAGTGCAGAGAGTTGTTGCTCGAGATAGGTTTCCCTCTCCTGACGTCTGGCTTCCTCTTCGCGGGCGGAAAGGCGGCGCGGACGACGCGCCCGATCTATGCCATTTTTTGCAATGGCATGGGCAGCGTCGAGCACAGCACTGACTTCCTGGACTCCATAACGCTCCTCGCAGGCAGCGATATAGGATTGGGCAAAGCTCAGGTAGTCGAGGATACCTTCCGCGTCTGTCCATTGCTGAAAGAATATATTGTTTTTGAAAAACGCATTGTGGCCATATGCCGCGTGAGCAATGACCAGCGTTTGCATCGTCATGGTATTTTCTTCCATGAGATAACTGATGCAAGGGTTGCTATTGATCACCAGTTCGTAGGCAAGCCCCATCTCGCCACGTTTGTATTGCCCCGATTCCAGTGCGTGTTGTTTGCCAAACGACCAATGGGCGTAATATACCGGCAGGCCAATGGAGGCATAGGCATCCAGCATCTGTTCAGCACTGATCAACTCCAGTTGGTTGGGATAGGTGTCTAACCCCAGTTCTTCCTGAGCGATCTTGGCGCAGGCGCGGTCTACCGCGTCGAGGCGGGAGAAAGACCAATCGTTATCGGTAAAGAGCAGATTAGACATGTTCTTTCACCTGCGATTTGGAAAACAGTTCACGGAACAATGGATACACATCCTCACGCTGCTGTGCCCGCGTGCAAACCAATTGCGGATACTGCTCCTGGAGTTCTTGATAGAGCTGCAGGAGATGGCTTTCATCATCGCGGTTCACCTCCAGATAATAAAAGCCGCGTAACTCCTCCAATAGACGTTGGGACGTTTCCTCTACCACGACATTATCGGCAAAGTAATTGTCGCCGTCTGATGCCTGCGCCAAATATACGTTCCAGTCGCTCGCGGGGAAACGTGCAGAAATGATTTCTTCCGCCAGCACCAAGGCAGGGGAGACCAAAGTTCCACCACCCTCGCGGGCGGCAAAAAATTCCTTTTCCGTGCATTCCTGAGCAACACTGTGATGCTTGATAAAAACAATCTGTACATTCCGATATTGTCGCTGCAGGAACAGGTATAGCAGGAGGAAAAAGCGCTTGGACAAATCCTTTTCCGTTTCTCCCATGCTGCCAGAGACATCCATGACACAAAGCATCACCGCTTGACTGCGGGGCTGCATTTGTCGGTCGATATGAGCAAAGCGAAGATCGGAATCGTCAATGAAGGGTATCGCGCGGATTTTGCGCTGCAATACGGAAATCTGTTCGTCAAGTTGCCGTAACCGTTCTTCTTCAATACTGACATCAGCCTTTTTCTTCCGGCGCGCGATGATTTCTTGCTGCAGAACGTCGCGTTCTTTTTGGTACTCTTCCAACGCCTTGCGCTTGCCCGCTCGCAAGGCAAGACGCCGGGCTCGGGCCGCGCGCATGGTGCGTGACACATGCATGCGGGAGGGGCTGCCGTCGCGCACGAAGCCGCTGCGGTGCCACTGCTCGGCCTCTATCTCACCGCCGGTTCCCAGTCGTAAATCGGGGAGGGAAAGACCGTCGAAGAGCAGGTCGAGAAACTCATCTGGAGACAACAGAACGCCAAGGACGTCATCCCCTTCCCCGTCGGGTGCGCCCTCTCGACCGGATTGTCCACCGCCGCCGCCTTTCGGGATTTCGTCGCCGCGATGAAAGCTCTTGTTGCCGGGGAAAACGCGATCCCAGGAACCCTGGCTCGGATCGCGACGAAAACTGGGCTCGTGCAAATCGTTGCCCGGGATGACCACCGCCTTGTCGCCTTTGCTCAACGACTCGATTGCGCCGGCGCGCCCCATCTTTTCGACGGCTTCCTTCAATCGCCCCCGCACGCGTCGCTGTAAACGTTCACGATTCGCGTCGGAGCGTGATCCCGATAGACGACGATCAATGATGCTGCTCATGCAGAACCCTCCACGCGCCTGCTTGCAAGCTCAATGATGCTTGCGATAGCGCATATACCAGTCGACCAGCAGACGGACCTGTTTTTCCGTGTAGCCCTTCGCAGTCATGCGGCTGACGAAATCCTGGTGCTTGCGCTCGTCCTCCGAAGAGCTTTTCTTGCCAAAAGAAATTACCGGAAGAAGATCTTCCGTATTGGCAAACATCTTCTTTTCGATGACCGAGCGTAGCTTTTCGTAGCTGGTCCAAGCGGGTCCAACGCCGTCATTGGCGGCCTTGGCGCGTAAGACAAAATTTACCACTTCATTGCGGAAATCCTTGGGATTCACAATGCCTGCCGGTTTTTCGATCTTCTCCAACTCTTCGTTGAGCAATGCGCGGTCCAGCAACTGGCCGGTATCGGGATCACGAAACTCCGTGTCTTGCAACCAAAAATCTGCATACTGAATATAGCGATCAAAGAGGTTCTGTCCATATTCACCATAGCTTTCGAGGTATGCCTTCTGAATTTCCAGGCCAAGGAACTCGGCATACCGTGGTGCCAGTTCGGTTTTCAAGAAACCGATATACCGGTTTTCCTGATCTTCGGGGAACTGTTCTGAGCGTATCTGGGTTTCCAAGATGTGCAGCAGATGTACCGGATTTGCCGCAACCTCATCGGCATCATAGTTGAAGGTGCGAGAGAGAATCTTGTAGGCAAAACGAGTCGATATCCCATCCATTCCCTCATCCACGCCGGCGGCGTCGTGATACTCCTGCAGGCTCTTGGCTTTCGGGTCCTTGTCTTTCAGGGTCTTGCCATCATAAATCTCCATCTTTGACCACAGGCTACTATTGCCCGGTTCCTTGAGACGACTGAGCACGGAGAATCGGGCGAGCATATCGAGGGTATCCGGCGCACAGGGAGCATTGCCCAAGGCGCTGTTTTCGAGGAGCTTATGATAGATGCGCGTTTCTTCCGTAACGCGCAGGCAGTAGGGCACCTTGACGATATAGACACGATCGAGGAATGCCTCATTGCGTCGATTATTCCGGAACGCCGACCATTCGGATTCGTTGCTGTGGGCGAGCACAACCCCCTGAAAGGGCATGGCGCCAAAGCCTTCCGTACCGTTATAGGTGCCCTCCTGCGTCGCAGTCAGCAACGGATGCAGCATCTTGATGGGTGCTTTGAACATCTCCACAAACTCGAGCACCCCTTGGTTGGCGACATTCAGACCGCCGGAGTAGGCGTAAGCATCGGGATCGTCCTGGGAAAAATCTTCCAGCTTGCGGATATCTACCTTGCCTACCAAGCTGGCGATGTCCTGATTGTTTTCGTCGCCAGGCTCCACCTTGGTGATGCCGATTTGATGTAATTGCGAGGGGAGTAAGCGGTGCACCGTAAACTTCCGAATATCACCATTGAATTCGCGCAGACGTTTTGCCGCCCAGGGAGACATGACACCATGGAGGGCACGCCGCGGAATGCCATAGCGGTCTTCCAAAATGGCCCCATCTTCGCGCGGATCGAATAGACCCAAGGGCGACTCAAAAAGCGGCGAAACTTTGCCGTGGGCTGCCAGGCAGTAAATGGGGTGTTGTTCCATCAGTGTCTTGAGGCGCTCCGCAAGGGAGGACTTGGCGGCACCCACCGGGCCCAGCAGATAGAGAATCTGCTTCCGTTCTTCCAGCCCCTGTGCGGCGTGGCGGAAGTACGCCACCAGGTTTTCAATGGCGTCCTCAATCCCATAGAAGTCTTCAAACGCCGGATAGGTCAGTAGTTTCCGGTTCATGAAGATGCGCGCCAAACGCGGGTCTGCCTGGGTATCGAGAATCCGGGGTTCGCCGATGGCAGCCAACATCCGTTCGGCTGCACTGGCGTAGGCCAATGGTTCGGTCTGGCAGAGCTCCAAATACTCGTCCAGAGAGAGAATACTTTCTTGCTGTTGCAAGAAACGCTCTTGGTAATTGTCAAACAGAGTCATACTACACACTCCTTGCCCTTGGGCTTCCCTCTGGTCATAAAACTTAGACGTTGAAATGGGCTGGACGTTTCCCTATCAATCCCTGTCGCACTGGGAGAGCAGCATATCTGTGCCAGGTACTCTTGGACCGCGAAGACCCCAATATTGGGCAGGGAGCGAGAAGGAGAAGCCAAAATGCGCTAGGACTGTGCGCTTACGGACAGCTCCAGGAGAAAGCTGCGCCATAACGGTGCGATACCTTTTGCGGGCGACGCGAGTAATGCACTAACATAGTGCGACGGGAACTATTCGCTTGCGGAATCATTCCGCCTAGGAAACTGCTCTTCCCCACGCCGAATCTCGCGGTACTCCGCACGTAGAGTCCCATCCTGGTATAGATGTTGAGTGTGGCGCAGACGCCAGCGCCGCCAAAGAACCCAAAGGCTAGAAAACACCAGCGTCGCAGCAAGGAGGCCAAGAAAGACCGCAAAAAATAGCAGGGCAATCGCAGAAAAGGCGAGTAGCGCAACAAAAACCCCCAGCTTTTGCCACCAGGCCAACTTTTTCATACCCACCATGCGTACTTGCATTCGCCGCTCCCAAGTACCCCACCCTACAAAATGGGACTAATGGCGCGCAAAATCGTTCCCGAGTCGCCATGGTCATAAACGGTGGTGCCCAAGGCCGGACTCGAACCGGCACGGCATAAGCCGAGGGATTTTAAGTCCCTTGCGTCTACCGATTTCGCCACTTGGGCAGGCTCAGGAGTATAGCAGCAGGCTTTGGGTTTGTCCTCGCTTGCGCCGCCTGATGGGGCTTGATCGGTCAGGCTGCTTGATCGAGCAGCAAGCGGGCTTGATCGGCGACAACGTGGTTGCCGTCCTGTGCTGCCTTTTGCCACCAGTGAATGGCCAGATCCATGTTTTTCTGCACGCCCCAGCCATGGGCGTAGGCTGTACCGAGCTGTAATTGCGCGGCGCCATCTAGATTCTCTGCCGCTTTTTGCCACCAGAATGCCGCAAGTTGCAGGTTCTGGGGGAGGCCATCACCAGCGGCGTAGGCCAAGCCCAACTCGTACTGCGCGGGTCCGTAGCCGAGTTTGGCGGACCGCTGCAGATGGGCAATTTTTGCATTGCTCAGGGTGTGATCCGCAGCAAGGCTCCAGACAGGGGTGGCAACGAGGAAGGCTGCGGCAAGAAAAATGTGAATGGCTTTGTGGGTCATGGTCGCTTGACGTCCGGCAATTGCTTTTACGTTAGGCTATCATACCGCACGGGAGTTCCGGATAAAGTATGGGGGCCAATTGGCCCCCAGCTTGTTGCCGCTTGATTAAAGCTATTAGCTCTTCTTGGCCTCAGCTTTTTTGGCTTCCATCTTCTTGACCGGAGCCTTGTGCTCGACTTTCTTCATCTCTTTCTTGACCGGAGTCTTGTGCTCGACCTTCTTCATTTCCTTCTTCATCGGCGCTTTGTGGGTTTCCACCTTCGCTGCAGGCTTTGCCGAAGTAGCAGCAGAGGTGGTGGCGAAGGCGCTGGAGACGGCAAACAAGGAAGCCAAGGCAACAACGATAGCGGAAGTTTTGACAGACATGGAATTTCTCCTCAAAAAGTAACAGTGAACTGCATCCGGATTAAGCAAACGCTGTGCCAACAATAAAAAACAAAACAAAACAATGGGATATACGTTATCTGCTCGGCTAGAAGATCGCATTATTGTTGCGATGACCCGACGTGGATTGGGGCCTTCCCTTAACCGTTTGAAAATATTTTGTAATATTGTTGTCAGATCACGACGATGCGGCTATGGACTCTGGTTGCTCGTCAAGAGACTGTAAACTGGCGAAGTGGCGATACACCGGGGATTGCGCGAGCAGCCGGGCATGGTTGCCAATGGCGGTGATGCGGCCAGATTCCAGCACGACAATGCGATCCGCATCGCGAATGGTAGCCAGTCGGTGGGCCGCAACCAACGTGGTTCGTCCACGAATGAGCGTGGCCAGCGCCTCCTGGATCAATCGCTCATTTTCGGCGTCGAGAGCACTGGTGGCTTCGTCGAGAATGAGAATCCGCGGGTCTCGCAACAGGGCACGGGCAATGGCGATCCGCTGGCGTTGGCCGCCAGAGAGGGTAATCCCTTTCTCGCCTACGTGGGTATCAATTCCCTCCGGGAGTTGATCGGCAAACTCATCCACCCGCGCTGCACGCATGGCGGCGCGCAAGGCTGCTGTCGAGGCACCGGGACGAGCGAGCAGGATGTTGTCCGCCACGCTAAGGGAAAAGATGGCCGGATGCTGAGGTACAATGGCAATCTGCTGGCGTAGGTCATGCACGCGGAGCGCTGCAATATCCTGACCATCAAGGAGAATACGTCCCTGAGTGGGTGCGTAGTGGCGTAGTAGCAGTTCAAAAAATGTACTTTTCCCTGCTCCGGATGCGCCGACTAGGGCAAGATGCTCGCCTGGTGCGATGCGCAAGTCGATGGCTTCCAGAGTGGCGATGTCGGGCCGACTTGGGTAGGAGAAAAACACCTGTTCAAAAGAGAGCGCCGCTGGCTTGCTATGCTCCTCGTACTCCAGGCTTGAGATATGTGCTGTTTCCTCGACAGTTTCTTCGGTTTTCTGGTCCAGCAGAGATAAGAGGCGCTCAATGGCGCCCAGCAGGCGTCCCAGTTGCCCCCACAGACTGCCAAGAGAGGAGAGCGCAGAGGTGGCAAACATGGCGTAGATGAGGAAGGCGGTAAGGCCGCCCAGACTGCCGCGGTGATGCAGAATGCGCCAGCCGCCCAGATAGAGCATCCCAGCGAGTAGGAGGAAGATGAGAAAGCCGCTGAGCAGCGACGCGACCGCCTGTACGCGAATCCGTCCACGCACCTGTTGCAGTAAGCCAGCAATTCCCTCCTGATAGGTGGTCCTCGCCGCGCTCTCCCGCGTCAGTGCCTGTACCGTACGAATGGCGTTGATGCTTTCCTCAGTGTGCGCAGAAAGGTCGGCTAGATAATCTTGCTCCTGTCGACTATAGGTTCGCTGCAAGCGACCGGAACGCAGGTTGACCCAAACCAGCGGGGGTACAATGACAATCACCGGGAGCACGAGGATGGGCGCGGTGACAACCATCAAGATCAACGAACCAATCAGGGTCAGGCCATGTTGTAATGCACCTCCAAGAACCCCCGCCAGTCCGAAGCGGAGGATGGTAACGTCACTGCTCAGGCGGGAAATCACCTCGCCCGTGCGAAATTTTTCGTAAAATATCGCGGGCAAATGCAGGGCATGGGCAAAGACTTGCTCGCGCAAGTCGGCGACTACCTTTTGTCCGATCCAGGTGGCGAGGGCCTCCCGCGCAGCGCGTGCTGCAGTAGTAAAAATCCCCAAGAGCAGTAGCGCAATGCTCGCCAATAACAGGATGCGGGCGTTGTGAAAGCCATGGTCCAGAAGGTAGCGTGCCCCCTGCGGCAGGGCGAGGGTGCCCATCGCGCTTAGTAACAGGGCGAGTGCGTAAAAGAACAATAGCCATACCCGTGGCCGCAAGAACGGAAAGAGGGAGAAAAGGGCGTGCCAATTCTTGCTTGTGGGCCGCTGCCAGGGATTGGCTGCCATTGGCTTAGCGCCGAACGACCTTGTCTACGCGGGCCTGATCGCGGGGTTTGATGACCAAGCGATCGATGTTGACATGCTCGGGTAGGGAAAGGACCCAGCGAATGGCCTCCGCGATGTCTTCTGCTACCAATGGTGTCATGCCCTGATAGACGGCCTTGGCGGCGCTGCGGTCGCCCGCGAAGCGAACCAGGGAGAACTCCGTCTCGACAAGGCCGGGATCGATCTCGGTAATCCGAATGGGCTGGCCCAACCATTCCAAGCGCATGGTCTCGGTGATTGCTCGTACGGCATGTTTGCAGGCGGTGTAGCCGGCGCCACCGACATAGGTTTCCTCTCCGGCAACGGAGCCGATATTGACCACCGTAGCAGCAGGGGACTGCTGTAGATGAGGCCAGAGTGCACGGGTGACGCGGGCAAGTCCCAAGACATTGCTCTGATACATCTGCAGCCAATGCTCCTCGTTGCATTCCACTACAGTTTCTTTGCCCAGCGCGCCGCCAGCGTTATTCACCAGGACATCAACGGGAAAATCGATCTGGGCGGCAAAGGCGGTGACGGACGCCGTAGAGGTCACATCGAGCTCGAGAGGGATTCCATCCACCTGTTGGGCCAGTTGTTGCAAACGGTCCATCCGGCGCGCGCCAAGGACGATCCGATAGCCTTCTGTATGCAAGAGTTTTACGGTAGCAGCACCAATGCCCGAGGAAGCACCAGTAACGACTGCTGTTTTTTGCTGTTTGCTCATGGAATAGGCTCCTTGATTCTCATAGCCAAGACAATCGTCTTCGCGTGGGATAGGGGATGGATTCTAACAAATAATCGACAGCCCTGCTGGGTAATCATGGTCTGCGGCCATGTTTCTGTAGGTAGGGATATGCGCTACCCTACGCACTTTCCCGTGTATTGTCTTATCATGCATTTCTCTTTATTCCTGCAACTATTTAACTTTATTGGAATTTTTGTATTTGCGGTGAGTGGGGCCATGCGCGGGGTACGTGCCAGTCTGGATATTTTTGGCATTCTCGTGCTGGCAGTGGTCACCGCGGTATCGGGTGGCATTCTGCGTGATCTTTTGATGGGTGCCATCCCGCCGCAATCCATCCAAAACTGGCATGGAATCGCTCTGGCCATTGGCGCTGGGGTGCTGGTGTTTTTCTTTCACCGATATTTTGAGCGCTTGCAGTACCCAGTGCTGCTCTTTGACGCTGCTGGTTTGGGACTTTTCGCGGTAACGGGTACACAGAAGGCATTGAGCTACGGCTTGGCGCCAGAGATGGCGGCGGTACTGGGGATGATCAGTGGAATCGGAGGAGGCATGGTGCGCGACGTGTTGACAGCACAAGTACCTGTGGTGCTGCGTGGCGAAATCTATGCATCCGCGGCCCTATTGGGCTCTGTCCTGGTGCTTTGCGGCGACTGGCTACAGTTGCCCTCCTGGATCAGTCTGCTGTTTGGGGCTGCTTGTACGTTTGCCTTGCGCACCCTCGCGATCTATCGGCGGTGGTCTCTCCCGCATCCACGCTAGAGGGTAGGCGGGCGCTTGCATTTGCCCAGAATACTGTATAAAAATACAGTTAATGAGTATGGAGAGGGATCGCGTGGAACCTTTGACTCGTCGGCAACATCAGATTTTGCAATGGATTGAAGGGCAAATTGCCAAGCAGGGCTTGCCACCCACTCGGGCGGAGCTGCAGCAAGCCTTTCAGTTCCGCTCTCCCAACGCCGCCGAAAGCCATTTGCGGACCCTGGCGCGCAAAGGATATTTGCGTTTGCAAGAAGGAAGGGCGCGCGGTATCCAACTCCTGCATCAGGTTCTGGAAGAAACGGGTCTTCCGGTGATTGGCAGGGTGCCCGCTGGTCAGCCCATCCTGGCAGAGAGTCTGCAGGAAAAGCGCTTGCCGGTAGACACACAACTCTTTCCTGGAGCCGATTTTCTTCTGCGAGTACAGGGGATGAGTATGCGCGATGCGGGAATTCTGGATGGCGATTTGTTGGCCATACAGCAAAGCAGCGAAGCGCGAAATGGCCAGGTAGTCGTAGCACGTGTGGATGGAGAAGTTACCGTCAAACGCTGGCGTCAAGATGGTCACCAAGTATTTTTGTTGCCGGAAAACCCGGATTTTTCTCCCATAGAAGTCGATTTGCGTACGCAAGATCTCCGCCTGGAAGGTCTGGTGATCGGATTGCTGCGCTTAGGAGGTCTGTGATGAAAACTGCTGTCGAAGAACTGTTAGCCCGTCATCCCCAGCGTCTATGGCGCGCTCAATCCGCTGATGTAGATGCACGCAAGCACCTGCAGGATCCCGGACACCCAGCCCTACGCGATATGCTCGGTGGTTGGCCACGGGGCGCAATCACGGAGATTCATAGCCAAGTCCATGGAATTGGGGAATTACGCCTCTTGCTACCGACTATCGCCGCATTGAGTCAGCAGGAAAAGCGCTGGGTACTGTGGTGTCTACCTCCCTATGTTCCTTATGCGCCAGCCTTGGCGGCGGCGGGGGTCCGTCTGGAGCGCATGCTTGTGCTCCATCCACGTCAGCGCCAGGATCAACTTTGGGCGCTGGAATCGGCCCTGCGTTCCGGTACCTGTAGTGCAGTGCTGGCTTGGCCTCCCACTCTGGAAGATAGCACGCAGCGGCGTTTGCAATTGGCCGCTGAGGCAGGAAATAGCCTGGGTTTTTTCTTTTATCGTGACGCCGTGAGTAGCCGGAGTTCTGCCGCCTTACGCTTACGCTTGCAGCCAGCGGCGGGGCAAACTCAGGTCCAGGTGGAAAAGCGGCGCGGTGCGGGCGTTGCCGCGGCCAATCTGGAATTGCCGTTGGCGATTTGAGCTGGGCACATGGCGCAGCAGTGGCTGGCGCTGGTTTTCCCGGCCCTGGCGGCAGAGCTCTGGAATCTGGATGGTCGTTTGCCCGGGGTGTGGGTTGCGGATGCCCGACAGCGTGTTTGGCAGATGGATCGCGGAGCTGTCAGGCAGGGCCTGCAGATCGGAATGAGTACGGCACAAGCCAAGGCCCTGGCACCAGAGATCCAGATGGTGGCGCGCGCAGCAGAGCAGGAGCATAACCTTCTGGATCGCGCTGCTCAGCTCCTGTATGCCTGGGGGCCGCAGGTAGTAGCCCTCACGGAGTGGCCGCATGTATTGGCGGTGGAACTGCAAGGCAATCGACTATGGCGGGAAAACGCTGCGACATTACTACAGGCGATTTACGATTTTGCTGGAGAGAGGTTGAGTTATCGCCTGGGGTTGGCCGCTACGCCCCTGGCGGCGGCATTGCTCGCTTGGCAATGTAGCGATGCTGCGTTGTGCCAATGCCCTGCACAGGAAAGCTTTGCCGATTGTTGGCATGCCTTTCCCCTCTCATTGTTTCCCGCGCCGGATCATCTTCGGGCACTGTGGCAAAGCTTAGGACTGCAGACTTGCGCGGATTGGATGCGGCTTGATCCGCAGGAGCGAGCGCTTCGCTTTGGTCCCGAGTGGGAACGCTTTTTTGCCCGGATGCGGGGTGAGGAAGCCGACCCCCGGAATGCTTGGCCTGTACAGGAAGAGTTTCTGGTTTCTTTCCCTTTATTGCAGGAAGTTAGTAGTTGGGAAGAATTGCGTTTTTCTTTGCGCCGTGCTTTTCAGGAGTTACGCTTACGCTTGCGGCACCGTGCCAGCTCTGGCTGGGAGTTGCGCTTGCGGGGACGGGCTGATGAGCAATATTGCGCCCAGCTGCATAGCCGCGATCCGCTAACCAGTCCGGAGTTTTTTCTGCAGCTCTGGCAAGAGAAATTGCTGCGATATTCCTGGGATTTTCCCATACGTTATCTACAACTGCGTACCCTCGATGCGCAAGACTGGATAGGAGAGCAGGGCAGTTTGTGGGAGCAGGATTTGGCGCGGCAACAAGGACGATTACTCGATCGTTGGCGCGCTCGGTTGGGCGTGGATCAGGTGTATCGCGTGCAGGTCCATGCCGATCATCGCCCGGAATATGCTTGGCGTGTTCTGGCCCCTGATAGACCACAAGATCATTTTCCCCTGCCAGATTGCCCACCGCGTCCCTTGTGGTTGCTGCCTCAACCGGAGGCAATCACACCGGTTTTCTTACCTGAGCCCGCAGAATTGGAACGAATTGAGGGTGGTTGGTGGGATGGCAGGGATTGTAGCCGGGACTACTTTCGTTGGCGGCGTATCGATGGGGCAGAGTGCTGGGTCTTTCGCGATCGCCGCTCCGGCCACTATTTCCTGCATGGCTACTTCGCCTGAGCCGTCCTATGCCGAACTGCATTGTCTGAGCAATCTTAGCTTTCTACAGGCTACGGCAGAAGTAGAAGACTTGCTCGATCGTGCCAAGGAACTGGGCTACGCCGCCTTGGCCATTACCGAGGAATGTGCGCTGTATAGTGCGCCGCGTGCCCACACCCATGCCCAGTCGATTGCTTTGCCCTTACTCCTGGGCGCAACGCTGCGATTGGAAGAGGGGCTGGAAACCATCTTGTTGATCGAGAATCGACAAGGGTATACCGCTCTGGCGCAGTTGATCACGCTGGCTCGCAGTCGGGCAGAAAAGGGGGGCTATCGAGCTTTTTTGGCTGATTTGCTCCCCCTCGTGGGGCTTTTGGCGATTGTGCTTCCAGATTACCGGCAAGAGCCGCAGCAGGCTGGAGAATACATTGCATCCCTTTGTTCTTCCTGGGGAAGAGAGCGCTTATGGCTCGGTCTTTCTTTGCGTTGTAGTGGTGATCACCAGGAGCATTTGGCGGGATTGCGCCGCTGGCAAGAGCATTTTTCCTTGTCTGCGGTGGCTTGTACGGGAGCGCGTATGGCGCGCCGTGGAGAGCGCTTTGTACTGGATGTGCTAACGGCTATTCGTCAAGGCAAGCCGCTACAGGAGTTGGGTTGGGCGCTGCCGAAAAATGGGGAATGCCACCTGCGTTCGCGTCAGCGTTTGGGACAACTCTATCCAGCAGATTTACTTGCTGAGACTGTACAGATCGTGCAGCGCTGCCATTTTTCTCTGGCAGAATTGCGCTATATCTATCCGCAGGGTGCCTGCCCAGAGCAAAACAGTCCGCAGCAATATCTGCAGCAGGAGGCTGAAAAAGGTTTGCAGCAACGCTACCCTGCAGGAATTCCAGCAGCAGTGCAAGAACAATTGGCAGAAGAGCTGCGCATTGTTGCCGAACTTGATTATGCTAATTATTTCCTGACGGTGTATGAGATTGTCTGTTTTGCCAAGAGTCGCGCCATCCTCTGTCAGGGGCGTGGTTCGGCGGCCAACTCCGTGCTTTGTTATGCCTTGGGGATTACCGAGGTGGATCCTGCCCGTGCCCATTTGCTCTTCTCTCGTTTTTTATCCCGGGAACGCGGCGAGCCGCCAGATATCGACGTAGATTTTGAGCATGAGCGCCGGGAAGAGGTGATTCAGTTTGTTTTTACCCGTTATGGTCGGCAACATGCCGCCTTGACCGCGACAATCATTCATTATCGTCCGCGTAGTGCAATGCGTGATGCAGCTCGTGCCTTGGGCTTTTCTCCCGCTGAGCAGGATCAGCTCAGTCGCCATCTGGCTTGGTGGGATGGCCGTAAAGTACTGCCGGAACGCTTGCAGGAAGCCGGTTTTGATCCGCAAAGTGCGGCCATTCAGCGTTTGATCATCGTCGTGAACGCCTTGGTCGGTATGCCCCGCCATCTGTCGCAGCACGTTGGTGGGATGGTGCTTTCTCAAGCCCCCCTATCGAGTCTGGTGCCTATCGAGCCCGCACGAATGCCCGAGCGGACGCTACTGCAGTGGGATAAGAACGATCTGGATCTGCTGGGAATTCTCAAAGTGGATCTGCTGGCTTTGGGGATGCTCAGTGTCTTGCGGCGCGCGCTTACTGATCTGGGCAGCGACCTGGCGGCAATTCCTCGCGAAGACCCTGCGGTCTATAAGATGTTGCAACGCGCGGAGAGTCTTGGGGTATTTCAAGTAGAGTCGCGGGCGCAGATGAGTATGCTACCCCGGCTACGGCCGCGCTGTTTTTATGATCTCGTAATCGAGGTGGCCATTATTCGTCCAGGTCCGATTCAGGGGGGCATGGTTCATCCCTATCTACGGCGCCGGGCGGGACGGGAAAAAATCTCCTATCCTGGCCCCGAGGTGCAAAAGGTTCTCGAGCGTACCCTGGGTATCCCTATTTTCCAGGAACAGGTAATGCAGATTGCCATGGACGCGGCAGGCTTTGATGGCGACGCTGCCGATGGCCTGCGCCGCGCCATGGCCGCCTGGCGACGCAAGGGTAATCTAGGCCCGTATCAGGAGCGCTTGTTGCAAGGCTTGGCGGCGCGAGGGTATGCGGTGGAGTTTGCCCAGCAACTCTGCGAGCAGATTCGTGGCTTTGCCGAATATGGTTTTCCGGAGTCTCACGCCGCCAGTTTTGCGCTCCTGGTGTATGCTTCCGCCTGGATCAAGTGCCATCACCCCGCCATATTTGCCGCCGCCTTGCTGAATAGTCAGCCCATGGGGTTTTACGCGCCCGCACAAATTGTGCAAGAGGCCAAGCGACAAGGGGTGACGGTGCTGCCAGTGGACATCCAGCGCAGTCATTGGGAAAGTCGTGCTCGTGGGCAACGCTTGCGATTGGGCTTGCATCAGATCAAAGGCTTGCCGCGTGAAGAAGCTGAGCGCTGCTTGGCTTGGCGCGCTACGAGTGCTGCCCTGGACCCTGCCATTTTGTTTCATGATGCTGGAGTAGGGCGGCGTAGTTTGGAAACGCTTGCCCGTGCCGGAGCGTTTGATCCCTTGTTGGGAAATCGTCGCGAGGCGTTGTGGCAGGTATTGGCGCTACGCAAAAATGCTGCCTTGCCACTCCCACCGATGCCATCAGTCAAGGCATCAGGCTTGCCACCTGCCCCTGCCCAGGAACTCTGTGTAGAAGACTACCAGCAGCTGGGTCTGAGTCTTGGGCCACATCCCCTGGCATTTCTGCGTACACGTTTGCAGCGATCCGGGTACGACAGCATTGCCCAGTCCTTGCGTCGCTCTAGTGGTACGCAGGTGCGCTTGGCAGGAATGGTGACTCATCGTCAGCGTCCAGGCACAGCCCATGGAACCGTGTTTTTGACCATCGAAGATGAGTCGGGTCGTGCCAATCTCATTGTCTGGCCACAACGCGTCGAACAGTGGCGACGGCAGATTCTGCGCGGTAGATTGCTGGCCATTCAGGGACGCCTGGAAAAGACGGGGCCCTATGTGCACAACATCATTGTCGAGGAACTCGTGGATCTGAGCGCGCGTATACCACCGCTGTTAACCGGTATTTCACGCGATTTTCATTAAATGACCTGCTACCAACGGGCTTGACTGAGCAAACTGGCATTTCCTCCTGCCGCCGCGGTGTTGATGCTGATGCTTTGTTCTTGACAGAGGCGCGGTAGAAAGTGGGGTCCCCCGGCCTTTGGCCCGGTGCCGGAAAGCCCCATGCCGCCAAAGGGTTGTACCCCGACGACCGCCCCGGTCATACCGCGATTGACATAGATGTTGCCGATGCGGGCGCCGCGGGTAATCGTCTGCGCGCGGCTGTCGATGCGCGTCTGTACGCCCAGGGTCAAGCCGTAGCCGTAGCCATTGATTTGCTCTACTACGGCTTGCCAGGATCCAGACCAACGCACCAGTTGTAGAACAGGACCAAAGATTTCCTCCGCCAGGAGCTGTTCGGAGGTCACGGCATACAGGCTGGGGGCAATATAGTGGAGAGCGCGCCCAAGGCTATCGGTAAGACTTGCTCCGGCGGAGACTGAGGGGTCTCCCATCATTGCAGCTTGTGGCCAGGGAGTACGGGCCAGGAGTCGACCTCCCCGTTCTGTCAGCTTTTGCAGCTGGCTGATAATGTGTTTTTGTGCGCGCTGATCGATTACAGGACCGACGTCAGTGGCAAAGTCTTCTGGTGCGCCAAGTTGTAGCAGGGCCATGGCGCCGGCGAGCATTTCTTCCAGTTCGTCGGCAATCTCTTCCTGCACAAACAGGATCCGCAAGGCCGAACAGCGCTGTCCGGCGCTGCGAAAGGCGCTGAGTACGACATGATCGACCACCTGCTCTGGTAGTGCCGTGGCATCCACGATCATGGCATTGAGGCCGCCGGTTTCCGCAACCAGCGGAACGATGGCGCCGTCGCTCGCGGCGAGATTCCGCTGAATTTGTTTCCCTACCCCGGTCGATCCGGTGAAGAGTACCCCGGCCACCTCCGGCGCGCGCACCAACTCCGCACCCAGACTATGGCCGGGGCCATGGAATAAATCGATCGCATCGCGTGGAACGCCCGCACGCCATAACAGCTCCACGAAGTCCTTGGCGACCTGGCTTGTCTGCTCCGCTGGCTTGACTGCCACACTATTGCCACAGACCAAGGCGGCAAGAAGTTGGCCGGCAAAAATGGCGAGGGGAAAATTCCAGGGGCTGATACAGAGCATACATCCACGCCCCGTCATCCGCAGGGTGTTTGCTTCTCCGGTTGGTCCTGGTAGCGCCTGGTCGGCAAGCTGCTCCTCTGCGAGCAGGGCGTAATAGCGGCAGTAATCAATGGCCTCACGGACCTCTGCGGTGGCATCTACCCAGCTCTTATGGCCTTCCCAGACAATGCGGGCGATAAATTCATCACGTGCCTGTTCCAGAAGATCCCCGGCACGCAGCAGACAAGCACAACGCTCTGGGAGGGCGCGCTCATTCCAGCGCTTGAATCCCTCCTGTAAGGCACGCATCCGTGCCGGAATGGTCGCATCATGATCTGCGGCTTGGGAGCGGGGTTTCGGCAACGCCGTCCAGGCACGCAACAATGCGGACCGTTGCCCTTCTTCCGCAACGTCTATCCCCAGCGGATTCCGGCGCGCGCGGCCGGCGAGTTCGCCGTAGATGTCGACGGGGAAGGGGAGAGACGATTCGCGGTCCGCAAGAAAGGGGTTGGCGAGCAGGGCGGACAGTGGCGTCTTGGGATTGGCGAGTTGGTGGACGAAGGAGGTGTTTGCGCCATTTTCCAGCAGGCGCCGCACGAGGTAGGCCAATAAGTCGCGGTGGATGCCGACCGGGGCGTAGACTCGTACGGGGATGTTGCGCTTCTGGAGTACTTCGGCATATACGCTGTCGCCCATGCCATGCAGTTTTTGCAACTCGAAACTGGCGCGCGGAAGATCCTCGGCCATCAGCAGAATTGCAGCTATGGTTGTTGCGTTGTGCGTTGCAAACTGCGCGAAAATCAAACCTTCGCCGCTGGCATCCAGCATGCTGCGTGCGCAGGCCAGATAGGAAAGATCGCTGTGATGTTTGCGGGTGTAGACTGGATAGCCGGATAGGCCCAATTCCTGTGCGCGTTTGATTTCAGCATCCCAGTAAGCCCCTTTGACCAAACGCAGCATCAGGGGCCGTTGGGAACGGCGCGCTAAAGCAATCACGGCATCGACAGTCTCGATCGCCCGTGTTTGATAGGCTTGCACGGCTACGCCCAAGCCTTCCCAGCCTGTGCAGTCCGGCTCCTCGGCGAGAGCGGCCAGTAAGGCCTCCAAAGTCTCCAAGTTCAATTCCAGACGCTCACTTTCCTCTGCATCGATCGTCAGTCCCACCCGTGCCTGCGCCGCGAGCTTGGCTAGATGCACCAGTTTGGGCAGAAGCCTGGGCAGGATCAGGTCACGTTGCACCGCCTCGAAGCGGGGTTCCAACGCGGAAAGCTTGATGGAAAGGCCATCCCGTTCCCGCGGTCCACCCTTTTCATTTTTTTGTGCAAGCTGTTCCAGAACCTGCTGATACGCTTGAAGATACCGTTCTGCATCTCGATCGCAACGCGCACTTTCGCCAAGCATGTCAAAGGAAAATCGCCATACCTGCGACTGTTTGCGCTTGTTGTCCGCGCGCACAATCGCCTGCTCAATGGTCTCTCCCAGAATGAATTGATGCCCAAGAAAACGTACCGCCTGGGTTGCGGCATTGACGATTGTCCGCGCACGCAGGGTCTGTTTTGCTAATGGACCTTGGCTAGGATCGGGAAGCCACTGCGCTGCCATGCGCAACATCGGGGTAATCAATGACCGCCCGTTTTCCAGGCTGGTGCTAAGTGTGGAAAAACCCCGTCGCAGCTGGTCTGCCGCCAAGGCTGCTGCAGTGGCGCGATCCGGTACGCGCAGCAGCGCCTCAGATAAGCGCATCAACGCCAGTCCACTGGCGCTGTCGAGGGGATATTCGGCCAGCAGTGACTCCATGCTCAGAGAATTGTGTTTCTGCGCCTCCCGTGCCGCGCTGATCCATGGCGTGGCGAGTTCTACCACCGCATCCCAGGAAATTTCCCCTAGGCGTTCCAGCGCTTCCGAAACACAACGTTGCTCGCTGCGCACCGCAGGCGGAAGCCGCAGCACTGGCCGCGCGGCGAGTCTATTCGCCATAGCGCAATTATCGCTGTCAGTTTTTGTTTCCTCAAACATCTTGTTCTCCACGGAATGAATCAGAGATTTTCCCCTATAAATGCATGCATGATGTATGCCGAAGCGCAATCGTGATGCAGCCTACTCGTATCGGCGAGAGCAACTGTCGAACCATCTCTTGATGCTATTGCGATGAAACTGAGGTGAGGTTGACGGTTGCCATGAGCTGCGTTTCGATACAAAGGATAGCACAAACCGAAAGGTTGATTAAATTTGTTGAATATATCTTTGGGGAAAATTACAAGAAATTCTGTTGACAGATAAAGTTTTCTGTGAGATGATCGATTTATTATGTAGCGGATAGCAAAAGGCGTGATGCTCAATAATGATTTCCCGATTTATCGCTGGGGTCTCGATAGCGCCGGGGCAACATGAGCGCTGATGGAGTGTCTCGGCCTGCTTTTGGCAAAAAGTGGGTCATCAAAATCGGCAGTAGTCTGCTCATGAATGGGGTGGGAGGGTTGGCTGAGGATCGCGTAGCCGGTTGGCTCGCGCAAATGCAGGCTTTGATTCATCAGGGCTATCAAATTGTGCTGGTATCCTCTGGTGCGGTGGGAGTTGGCGCCAGGCGTATGGGGTGGTCGGGCCGGCCCAGCGCGCTGGCGGATCGTCAGGCTGCCGCGAGTGTGGGGCAATCCATTCTGATGCATGGATATGAAAAAATACTGCATCAAATTCAGCGAGAAAATCATCCTCCTCTGCACTGCGGCCAAGTGCTTCTTACGCATGAAGAGCTGCGAAATCGCTCCCGTTATTTGAATGCGCGTGAGACTCTGCGTACCTTAATCGAACATGGGGTGCTCCCCATCGTGAATGAGAATGACGCGATCTCCCATCGCGCCATACAGCTGGGCGACAATGATACCCTGGCAGCACTGGTGGCCAACCTATGGGACGCGGATTTACTTGTCTTGCTTACGGATCAGCGTGGGCTTTATGAGGCTGATCCACGCGAAAACCCGAACGCCAAGCTGATTCGCCGTGCTCGTGCCGGGGAACTGCGTCTGGAGCGGCTAGCCGGGTCCGGTGGTTCTGCTGTTGGTACAGGCGGTATGCTTGCCAAGGTGAAGGCGGCGGCACGCGCCGCACGCTCTGGGACCTCCACCATTATTGGCAGTGGCCTCGAGGAAAACATATTGCTGCGGCTCGCAGCACAGGAGGATGTGGGAACGCTCCTCGAAGCCAAAGTGCCCGTGCTCGGTGCACGCAAACGCTGGCTCTCCGATCACCTTCGAGTGCATGGTAAACTCTACCTGGATCCTGGCGCGGTGGTAGCGGTTGGCGAAGATGGGGCGAGTTTGCTGCTTTTTGGCATCCAAGGGCAGGAAGGGCAATTTCGTCGCGGTGAATTGGTCAGTTGCGTGGACGGCAAGGGATTGGAAATTGCACGAGGTCTGGTCAATCTCGATGCACAATTACTGCAACATCTGCGCATTTTGCTGGAGACGGGTGAAGCGGTTGATGATGATTATCGCGTCGTCATACATCGGGATAATCTGGTGCGCAGTCCTTCTAAGTCGAATTAGGACCGCCAACGGCTGTTGCTCGTTCGGGAAAGTACAGATCTTGCTGCTGATGTGCCAGACGGATGCCCCGGCGATGCAACGCCTCTACGGCTTGGGCACGTAGGTCTGTCTGGATCATAAAACTGTTGTTGCAATCGGCAATATAGACGCGCAAATAGAAAACGAGAGCATTTTCAGTCACGTCCAGCAGCAACGCTGTCGGAGGAATCCCGCGCGGATCATCCTGCAGGACCTCCGGGTGTTGTTGGCCAACGTTCTCCAGTATGCCGCGCACCTCATCTACATCCGACTGATGATGGACACGCAATGGAATCATCAAGCGCAGTACATTGTTGCTGTAAGTCCAGTTGGTGACTTGGCCGGAGATCAGTTCCGAATTAGGCACAAAGACTTCCGTGCGATCAAAGGTCAGGATGAGGGTGGAGCGAATACTGAGGCGTTGTACATATCCCTCCGTAGTGCCAACCTTTACCCAGTCTCCTACGCGGATAGGGCGCTCCAGTAATAGAATGATGCCGGAAACAAAGTTATTGACAATATTTTGCAGACCAAAGCCAATGCCTACCGATAGGGCGCCGGCGATGATCGCAAGATTGTGTAGTGCGACGCCAGCCGTTGATAACGAGAGTAAAATGGCAACGACAAAGCCGATATAGCGAAATATGGCGAGAACGGAGTGACGCGATCCGGCGTCAAAGTGGTGAAATATTCCTCGCGCTGAGGATAGTCGATTCTGTATCCATTGGTTAACATTGAAGAGAAAAATAAGTAGTGCGATGGCAATGAGCCAGCGGAACGGCTGTATGTGAAAATTTCCTATAGTAAATCCGTGAATAAAATATTGCCAAAAAAAGGTAAAACCACTGCTGGTCAATCCCCAAGCGAGGAGACAAATGGCTAAAACAGAAATCCACAATGCCGTGTGGATCAGTAGTCGTAGCCACGATAGCCACGAACTACCCCTTTCGCCAAGCCCCAAATGCTGACGTAACAGACGGGGTAATTCCCCTTCCTCATTCTCGTCATCGCCCCAAATGTCGTCAACAAACCAAGTAATCACCCGAGCGATCAGGATAGCAACCAGGCTAATGACAAAGCCGCTGGTGAGGTATGCGGCAAGTTCTAGATAGCCAATGAAATTCAATAGGATGAGTAGGATTGCTGTACCAAAGAGCAGAATTTGCAGCCAGCGCCAATCCTTGAGAAAGGTAAAGCGGCGAGCGCGCCAGAGCACCCAGATGACGCTCCCCAGCAAGGCCGTATGGATTAGGGTGAGCAGCAGAGTGTGTTGCGTAATGATCGTGCTGCCTTGCGGATCGAGGGATTGGTAGGAAAGGAGAAAGGTGCCAAACGTGATGACAAATCGCAACGGTCGCCAGAATACTCGCAGCAACACCGCTTCACGCTGAGCGCGAGTGGGAATTTCGGCGAGATGACGGAGCATGGATCGAGCTAGCCAAGTACTTCCGTTGTACGCAAGGAGCGTGAGTAGGATGAGAATGGTGATGGGATACCATGCATCGAGAAGATAGCTTGCCAGCGCCCAAAGAAAAATCGCTGGTAGGGGATAAAGCTCCCGCAGCCGACTTTGCGAATGGCGGCGGAGAACGATGGCAAGAACATACAGGGCTATCCCTATTCCCCATGCCCCTTGAAACCCGTGATGGTTCACTATCGAAATATGGTCAGAGCGGGTCCAAAACGCCTTTTCCTTTTCCCAGTCCGCCTTTGGAAAATCTTCCAACTCGGTAATCTGCTGAGTGAAAAATGGTCCGCGTTGCAGAAGTTTGCGCGTATGAATGCGAGTTTCCTTGGCGCGTATGTCACTGAGTATGGAGTTGCCGCCAACGTACAGCACCTTGCAGGCGGCGAGCTCACCGCTGGCAGATGTTTTTTGGGACTCCAGCCGCCGGCGAAGCTGCGTGAGACTGGTGGGTTCGCCGGCTACGGTGGGCCCGAGGATCTGTAGGGATTTGTTGATTTCGGTGAGGGATGCCTCCTGACTCTGCATACAGGCGTAGGCAGAGTGAACAATCCCTTGGGTTTGGCCTTGCCAGCGTTGAAGCTGTACGGTACTGACTGATCCAGACAGTGCCTGATGGATGGCATGCAGTACACTGGCATCGTCGTGGAACAAGTGGTTTTCACTCGCTATCGTCCGCCCCGAGTAGAGTGTGAGGAGACAGAGAAGACAGATCGCGAAAAACTGCAGGAGTGATGATCTAGGACAACTCTCTTTGCAGCGGAAATCCATGGCCTAGGCTATGGCAAGGCGAGCTCCAGTCTTCAGCAGCGGCAGGATCAGGCGCTGAAGAAGTGGAGGCAAAGATACTGGCTTGAGCAACATCTTGATCGCCATTTCAAAGGGGTAGTGCGCGCGGATCCATTCCCGCAGGCGCCGGCGAAAGGCGCGGAAGTCTGCGGGAGTAAACTCCTGGCCCGGATTGCGGATTTCGTAGGCACAACGTATCGCGAGATAGCTGTCCTCCAGGTCGGCCTCGGCAACCCGTTGCCAAAGCCCACGGATGAGGCGCCAGCGGGATACCTTCTCGCGCGCATAGTAGTCGCGGAAAAAGCGAAAGAAATACTTGTAATGCTGGACCTCATCAGCACGAATGCGGCCTGCAAGTGCACGTAGAATGGGCTCGGGACTGGCGCCCTGAATCATGGTGTAGAAACTGGCCGTTCCGGTTTCGACTACACAACGTGCTGCCATTTCCAGGGCCGGTGTCGGTCCCAGAGTCTCGGTCCGACATAGTGGGGTGTAAGCCGCCACGAATCGTTGATAGGCCGCATCCCAATCGAAATCCGGCCAGACGGTCAAGACATAGGTACGGAGTGCATGACCGTGTTGCACCTCTTCTTTTTCCCAATGGTCGCGAAGCCAGGCTTGCGCAGCTTTATTTCCTTGATAGTAGGAGGATAAATTTTGGGCATACAGGTCGGAAAGTGTTTCCACGAAAGACGCGCCAGCCAAGAGATAAAACCAATCGGTGTTATCGGCAATCGCCGCCCTTTCCACCTGCGCGAAGGGGATATCCTGCAGAGACCAGCGGGGATGGCGGGTTTTATCGGCCATGCGAAGCAGTTCTCCTTTTTATCGTGATGACAAATCGCGGGCGTAACGTACGTCTGAAGCTTGCAGACCGGCTTCCCGGAAAGCCTCCCGCCGCTTCAGGCACTGCGGACAACTTCCGCAATGCTGCGCCCTTCCAAGCAGGCAACTGTACGACAAATCCCAGTCTACCCCCAAGTCTTGCCCCAGACGTACGATGTCCACCTTGCGTAACTGCTGGAATGGCAGCAGTAGTTTCCGCCCCAGGGCATCAAGACACTGCGCCAAGGGTGTCAGCATTTCGCGGCGTGAGCTCGCATCGACTGCGGCATCATCCGCTGAGATACCCAGGCAGAGCATGGGAATGTGTAGCGCAGCGGCAGCGCTGGAAGCGATGCTAATGGCAACGAGGTTGCGATGGAGAATGGGCACATGGAAGCGATGTGGGCGCAGAGCGCTCAGCGCCTCGCCCAAGTCAGCCAGAGGAAGGCGCTGAGCGGTGATTCCCAGGCGTTGACATTGCGCGATCACCCGTTTCCACTCCTGCGCTGCAGCGCGTTGTGCGTAATCGAGAAATAGGGGTACCGGCAGATATCCGGATGCATCCAGCAGCCGAAGCAAGGTGCTACTTTCGACCCCACCACTCATCAGTAGGAGCACGCGTTCCTGATGCTGGGGCGCTGGTAGCAGATGTTGCACCTGGTCTATCATGCTGCGGTTTTCTCCTTATGGACGAGCACTCTTTGGCCCTGATTCTGGATCTGCATCCGCTGAATCCGCAAGTTCGACTGATCCGTCGAGCCGTGGAGCAGGCACGCGCTGATGGTCTTCTCGTCTATCCCACCGATAGTTGTTATGCCTTGGGCTGTCGGATTAGCGCCAAGGCAGCGCAAGATCGTCTGCGGCAAATTCGCCAGTTGGATGTACATCACGATCTGTCGCTGGTCTTTTCGAGTATTTCGCAGTTGACAGAATACGCCAAGCTGGATGATCGGAGCTTTGGTATCTTGCGACGGGTGTTGCCGGGGCCATTCACCTTCATTCTTCCGGCGACGCACGATGTTCCCCGGCGCTTGGCAGACCCGCGGCGGCGTAGCATTGGCGTGCGCGTACCCGATGCGCCCATCCTTCAGACATTGTTGGCCGATTTGGGTGAGCCGCTCATGAGTTCAACCCTTCAGCTCCCGGGAGAGCCGGATCCGCTCAGTGATCCGGAAGACATTCAAGAAAAAGTTGGTAGCCGAGTAGACGTTATCCTGCTCGCCGGAAAGGGAGCGATGGCATGCTCTTCGGTGATTGACTTGTGCACCTGGCCCCCACGTTTGCTCCGGCGCGGGCTGGGCGACCCGGATTTGTTGGGTGTGCCGTTGCAGACAGGCGGAAATGCCGACGAGGAAAGGGTATAGTCGCAGCATGAACGATATCGAGAACATCCTCCGTCAATTGAGTATCTGGGCTATTCCGGTACTCTTTGCGATTACCGTGCATGAAGTGGCGCACGGCTGGATGGCGTGGAAGAGGGGAGATCCCACGGCGATGCTGATGGGCCGCTTGACCCTGAACCCGCTGAAACACATCGATCCCTTTGGTACGATCCTCCTTCCCGCCATGCTGCTGTTGTTTCACTCGCCTTTTCTCTTTGGTTACGCCAAACCGGTGCCAGTGAATTTCGCCGGACTGCGCGATCCCAAACGAGACATGGTCCTCGTGGCCATTGCGGGACCCGTGGCAAATCTCCTCATGGCAGCCTTCTGGACCCTCGTGCTCTGGCTCGGGGTACATTTTGCCGCCAGCCTACCCTATTTTGCCGAACCCCTGCAGTTGATGGGGCAGGCGGGGATTCTCATCAATGGCGTATTGTTCCTTTTTAACCTCATTCCCATCCCGCCCCTGGATGGTGGCCGGGTCGCGGTCGGGCTTTTGCCTCAGCATGCCTCCCAGGTCTTGTCGCGGGTGGAGCCCTACGGCTTTATCATCCTGATCGTCTTGCTCTTTACGGGTATCTTGTGGACGGTCCTCGGGCCAGCCTTTGAGCTGTTTCAGGGCTTCTTTTTTCGTTTGGGAGGGCTCGCATGAGTGCCACGGTCGTCTCCGGGATGCGTCCTACCGGGCGTCTACATCTAGGCCATTTCCATGGGGTGCTGAAAAATTGGTGCCGTTTGCAGGAGGAGCAGGATTGCTTCTACTTCGTTGCAGATCTGCACGCCCTCACCACTCACTACGAGCACCCGCAGGGAATCCGCGAGTCTACCTGGGAATTGCTGATCGAGTGGTTGGCTGTCGGCCTTGATCCAGAAAAGGCCACCCTCTTCGTGCAGAGTTGGGTGCCGCAGCATGCCGAATTGGCGTTGTTGCTGGGGATGTTGACACCGCTGTCCTGGCTGGAGCGGGTGCCGACCTTCAAGGACCAGCAAGAACAGTTGCGTGACCGGGATTTGGCAACCTTCGGTTTTCTGGGCTATCCGACCCTGATGAGTGCCGATATCCTGCTCTACGACGCTGCCTGGGTGCCGGTGGGGGCGGATCAGGTGGCGCATTTGGAAATTTGTCGAGAGCTGGCGCGACGCTTCAATAGCTTGTATGGACGGAGTGCGGCGGACGGCGAGGCCGTAGAGGCGGGGCTGCGTGCCCTTGGCAAGCGCTTGAAACAGCAATACCTGCAGTTGAAAGCACAATACCAGGAACACGGCGAGGAGGGAGCCATCACGGCTGCCCAGGAGCTCCTGCAGAGTGCTGCGAGCATCAATGAGGCGACTCGAACGCTGCTACTGGCAACCCTGGAGGGCAAGGGTCGTGCCATTCTCGTCGAGCCGCAGGCGTTGCTCACCGAGGCCGCGAAAATGCCGGGACTGGATGGACGCAAGATGTCGAAGTCCTACGGGAATGCCATTGGTTTGCGCGAAGAGCCGGACGTGGTACGAAAAAAGCTGCTGACCATGCCCACCGATCCTGCGCGCGTAAGTCGCACGGACCCGGGGAATCCCGAGTGTTGTCCGGTTTGGCCTTTTCATCAAGTCTATTCCAGCGCCGAGACGCGCGCGTGGGTAGAGGAAGGATGTCGCAGCGCTGGGATCGGCTGCGTCGACTGTAAGGGTGCGCTGGTGGAAAGAGTGCTGGCGGAACAGGCGCCGATCCGTGCCAAGGCGGAAGAATGGGCGGCCCAGCCGCAGCGTCTGCGCGAGATTGCGGAGCATGGTGCAGAAAAGGCTCGTGCCCGCGCTGAACAAACCTTGATTCGGGTGCGCGAGGTCATGGGGCTGGATGGCGGTCAGTCCTGAGGCTGCCGCGGCGCACCGCCTGCCCGACGGTCTGTATATACCGCCCAATGCCCTGGAGCTCTTCCTCGAGCAGTTTGCGGGTCCGCTGGATCTCTTGCTCTGGCTGATTCGCCGGAACCGGATGGATATTCGGGATATCCCAGTGGCGGAAGTGACTCGGCAATATCTCGTCTATCTGGAGGAGGCGCGGCGTCAGGATCTGGAGCTGGCCGCAGATTATCTGCTCATGGCGGCTTGGCTCGCCGAAATCAAAGCGAGAATGTTGCTCCCTTTGCCGCCGGTGGATGAGGGGGAGCCGATGGATCCACGCGAGGAGTTGGCGCAGCGTTTGGCCCTGCTGGCGCAGGTGCAGGCCGAAGCAGCTGGTCTTGCCACGCTACCCCGAGCAGGACAGGATTTTTTGTTGCTCGCGCCACTGGCCCATGATGCATTGCCAACACCAGCACCCGAGCTTCCACTGGAAGATTTCGCCGGATTACTGCGGCAGCTTTCCCTGCGGTCGCAGCAAAAGCGCCGCCGTGTGCCGCCGCTCCCACAGCGCTCCTTGGATCTGCGACAGAGAATTCTGGACGTGCTGCAGCGTTGCCGTGTAGCAGATCGACCGCTGTATTTTCGCGACACCTTGCCACCGCGACCAGACCGGGTGCAGCTGGGTCTGAATTTGCTGGCCATTCTCGAATTACTCCGCCAACAGGCCTTGCGTCTGCTCTCGCTAGGTACGGAGTGGCAGGTGATTGCGGTGGAAAAGGGTGATGGAGACTAAGGATCTCGGCGAGCTTTTGCTGGCCATCTTGTTCCTACGCGGAGACGGGGTCAGTGAGGAGGAGCTGGAGCGACTGCTTGCTGCGGAACACCCGCTCTGGCGTGAAACCCTCGATGTACTCTGTGCCCAGGGATGGGGGCCAGTGGAAATCCATAGGCAAGGCACGCATTATCGGGCGCATCTGCGGCCACGCTACTTGCACTTGCTGGAAGACCTGCAGATGGAGAAACCCCGACCGTTGCGCAAAGCAGTGCTGGAAACCCTCGCCGTCATTGCCTATCACCAGCCCATTACGCGTCCCGAAATCGAGCACTGGCGTGGCGTCGCGCTCAGTAACGGTATTTTACAGCAACTCCAGGATTTTGCTTGGATCGAAGTCAAAGGCCATCGCGATACCCCGGGGCGACCCGCATTATGGGGCACCACTGCGGAATTTCTGCGCCACTTCGGTCTGTCTTCCCTCGCAGAGCTGCCGGATGCCATTCTGGAAATGGAACCGTCCGAATCATAAGCAAATATGATGAAAAGGTTAGAAAGTGCTGATTTGACTGCAGATGCCGCCTGATCAATAGTTCGGCTGGAAGCTGAGGAGATGAAATCATCCTTTTCGCAGACAAACCCGAAGTGGTATTAGGCAGATTTTGAGGAGCAAGACCATGGCACACGTAGTGATTTTGGGGGCAGGCACGGGTGGCATGCCAGCAGCGTACGAAATGAAGCATGCACTGGGCGCGGCGCACGAGGTGACGCTGATCAACGCCAATGATTATTTTCAGTTCGTTCCCTCCAACCCGTGGCTGGGCGTGGGCTGGTCCAAACGTGAAGACATTACCTTTCCCATCAGGCCCTATGTGGAACGCCGCGGAATCAAATTCATTGCCCAGACCGCGGAAAAGATCGACGCTGAGGCGCAGACGATTACCCTTGGCGATGGCAGCTCTGTACACTACGACTATCTGATGATAGCTACTGGGCCGCGTCTCGCTTTTGAACTCGTCCCCGGCTCCGATCCACACGAAGGGCCTGTGCAGTCGGTTTGTACCACGGATCACGCCGAGCTTGCCTACGGCAAGTATCAAGAATTGCTGGAGAATCCTGGCCCCATCGTGATTGGTGCCATGGCCGGAGCGAGCTGCTTTGGTCCGGCATATGAGTACGCCATGATCGTCGCCTCGGATCTGAAAAAGCGCGGTATGCGCGACAAGATCCCATCTTTCTCTTTCGTAACCAGCGAGCCATACATTGGGCATTTGGGTATTTCCGGAGTCGGGGATTCCACTGGGATCCTGACCAAGGGACTGGAAGAAGAAGGGATCAAAGCCTACACGAATTGTAAGGTGAACAAGGTCGAAAATGGTGAGATGTTTATCACCCAAGTCAACGATAAGGGCGAAACCGTCAAGGAATTCATCCTACCAGCAAAGTTTGGCATGATGATCCCTGCCTTCCGCGGCATCCCCGCCGTCGCGAATGTCGAAGGACTTTGTAATCCTGGCGGCTTTGTCATCGTTGATGAGAATCAGCGCAGCAAGAGGTACCCGAACATCTATGCGGTAGGTATTGCGATCGCAATCCCACCGGTAGAGGCGACGCCAGTTCCCACTGGTGCGCCCAAGACCGGCTACATGATCGAATCCATGGTCAGTGCCTCGGTGCACAATATCAAGGCCGACATCGAGGGTCGCAAGGGCGACAAGACCATGGGTACCTGGAATGCCGTCTGCTTCGCCGATATGGGTGATCGTGGTGCCGCCTTCGTCGCTCTGCCGCAGATCAAGCCGCGCAAGGTCGACGTCTTTGCCTATGGGCGCTGGGTGCATCTTGCCAAGGTAGCCTTCGAGAAATATTTCATTCGTAAGATGAAGATGGGTGTTTCCGAGCCGTTCTACGAGCGTGTACTCTTCAAGATGATGGGGATCACCCGCCTCAAGGAAGAGACGGAAATCGAACAGCGCAAGGCCTCGTAAGCAACCTTGACATGAGTCGTGTCGGCCTCACCTGCGTGGTGGGGCCGATTTTTTTACTGCCGGGAGGCAGAAGCAATGGACGAAAAGTTACAGAAAGTTTTGGCACGCTATGGATTGGGTTCTCGCCGGGCGCTGGAGGAGTGGATAGCGGCCGGCCGCATCAGCATCAACGGACAAATCGCCAAGCTCGGGGATCGCGTTGATGAGCGTGCGCAGATTCTGGTGGATGGCAAACCGCTGCAGGTTCCGTCTTGGACCCAGGGCAGACTGCGTATCCTGCGCTACCACAAACCCGCAGGGGAGATTTGCAGTCGTCGTGATCCGGAAGGTCGGCCCTCGGTCTTTGATCGCTTGCCCCGTTTGCGGGCGAGCCGCTGGATCTCCGTCGGACGTCTCGATCTCAATTCCGAGGGCTTGTTGTTGCTCACCAATAATGGCGACCTAGCCAACCGCCTGATGCACCCGCGCCATGGCCTGCAGCGCGAGTATGCGGTGCGCGTGCTTGGGCGCCTGAGCGAGGCGCAGATCGATCAACTTCGCACGGGCGTAAACTTGGAGGATGGTCCCGCCAAATTTCTGGAAATTGAAGATGCAGGCGGTGAAGGAGCAAACCATTGGTATCACGTTACTCTGGAAGAGGGGCGGAATCGCGAGGTGCGCCGCCTCTTCGCCGCGCTGAATCTGGCTGTCAGTCGCTTGATACGCGTGCGCTATGGGCCGATTGATATGCCACGGCACCTGAAGAGTGGCTATTTTGAGGAATTACCCGATGAGGAGCGTGACCTGCTCTTTGCCCAGGTCGACTGGCAGGAAGAGGGGGTGGCAGCGCGAACCGTGACGCCGCGGCGCCCAAGCCCCGCAGCGAAAAGTACAGGGGATCGCCGCATCCGTCGGACACCAAGAAACCGATGACTACGAAGCCCGGCGATTTGCAATGCTTGTATGCGCAGCTGCGAGCGCAGTGGGGGACGCAACACTGGTGGCCTGCTGAGACAGTTTTCGAGGTAATGGTGGGGGCCATTCTGACCCAAAATACCGCCTGGACGAATGTCGAGAAGGCGATCGCGCAACTGCGTAGCGCCAAGCTTCTTTCGGTGCAAGCGATTCTCGACAGCGATGATACGACCCTCGAAGCATGCCTGCGTCCATCTGGGTACTATCGCGTCAAAGGCCGTCGTTTGCGTGCCCTGTGCCAGTTTCTGCTGGCAGAGGGCTGTGCGGAGGAACCGCGGCATTTGCGCGAACGGGCTGGGGTTGCGGAGTTACGCAAACGGTTGCTCCAGGTGCATGGCGTAGGGGAAGAGACCGCAGACTCGATACTGCTCTACGCCCTGGGTCTGCCGATCATGGTGGTGGATGCCTATACCCGAAGGATTGGCAGTCGCTTGGGCTGGGTAGACGAAAACGTCTCGTACGCATCCTTACAGGCAAGCATAGAGCGTAATTTGCCAGCGGAGGACGCGAGTATTCGCAATGAGTTCCATGCATTACTGGTTACGTTGGGCAAGGAATGCTGCCGACCGAAGCGACCACGCTGTACGCAATGCCCACTTGTCAGTCATTGTGCTTATGCGCGATCAGCCATGCCCAGGTAATTGCCGCAAATAATCCCGGCTGCATTCACATAACTTTTGTCGCTCCAGTAGCGTCGTCCAGATCTTTCCGCCGGATTGACGCCACAGTACTCCGGCGCGGATTCCACCCAACAATAAGGTGCGGATGCGGGTCGTGTCCTCATCTCGGGTAAGGAAACGACTCTCGCCGGAGACGATGATGCGGGGGGAGAGGGTGCCAATGCCCTCGGCGTAGGTATCGGCAAGACCGGCTAGGACGCTGGGGTGGAGCAGTTCGCCAAAGTGATCCACCTGGCGGCGCGCCTGTTCGATTCCCCGCTGTACTCGGCCCAGCGCCTTTTGATTGCGCAGTAATCGCCCACTCAACTTGGCCAGCGATAGAGTATAGCGCAGGATCTCGGCCTCATCTGCCTGCCCTGGGCCACGGTGCAACAGCGGGCAGAGCGCCTGCAGCGGTCGCTGTAGTCCCTCCAGACCGGCTACTGCAGTGACGCTATCCCGCGCATCAATGGCGAGGATACTTTGTATGCTCAGCAGCAAGAGATGATTATCGCTGCGTCCGCGGCGTGCAACTTCCTGAACTTCCAGGGCGGCACGCAGCATACCGGCCAAGGCCAGGCAGCGGTCCGACAAGCGTCGGGGATCCGGTAAGAGAGGGTTGATCAATGGCATGAGTGACTGCCGTTCAGGTCGCGTAATCGTTCTTCCAGTGTGCTTTGCAACACTTGTCGTTCTCGCCGGCTGAGTTTTTCGCCCTTGCCATTGCGAATAAAAAAGGTGTCCTCCACGCGCTCGCCAAAGGTGGAAATTTTAGCCCCCACCACGCTAAAGCCTAAGCGTGCAATCACCGCAGCGACCGAATAGAGTAGCCCCACCTGGTCGGAACTGTGCAGTTCGAGCAGCGTGTCGTCGAGGAGCGCGGCATTGTCGAGATGGAGGTGCAGCGGCACCGCAGAAAAAAAGCGATGACGCGCGTCGTGATGACGTAAGCCAAAGCGCGGGGCGCTGCACAGTCCAGCGTTGAGTGCTGCACTCAGTTCGTCGGCAAGCTCGGCGTGGGCGGCGGTCGAACGTTGGAACGCCCGGGTCTCATCCAGTACTTGGAAGGTGTCGAGGGCCAGACCGTTGTCGCTGGTATCGATGCGGGCGTCCAAAATGCTCAAGGAATGACGATCAAGTACTCCGGCGATGTCCTGAAAGAGCGCTGGACGGTCTGGTCCAAAAATGAAGATCTGCTCCCCCTGCAGCCGGTGTGGGCGAATCGCAATCCGATAGTCTGTCTCGCGGTGCAGGATTTCCTGCGCTTGCCAGAGCAGCTCTTCGCTGTCGTAGCGTAAAAAATAGCCAGCGGGTAGGGCGCGCCACAAGCGCTCCAGTCCCCCGCGTTGCTCTGCAGAGAACTCCTCTCCGAGCCGATGCATGCATTGCCGTGCGGCCTCTAAACGATCATCCGGCGTGGTGCCGGAAGCGAGAAACGCATCTGTACGTTCATACAATTTATACAGCAGGCTGGCCTTCCAACTATTCCAAAGGTCAGGGTTGGTAGCGCGCATGTCCGCTACCGTCAGCAGAAACAGGTGCGCAAGTCGCTTGCGTGTACCCACAATCTGCGCGAATTGATGGATGGTCTCGGGGTCATCGAGATCACGGCGTTGCGAGGTCGAGGACATTTGTAGATGCGCTTCGACCAGCCAGGCAACGAGGGCCCGTTCACTTTCAGGAATCTGCAGGCGCCGAGCAAAGCTGCGCCAGGCGCGCGCACCAATGTGTGAGTGATCGCCCCCTTGTCCTTTGCCAATATCATGAAAAATACCTGCAAGCACGAGATACGCGGGTTGGTCGATCTCCCGCCAGGCGTTGCGCAATGCCCGTCCCTCGGTATGGCGCCACAGGTCGGCAAGTTGACCGATGAGAAAGAGGGTATGTTGATCCACGGTATAGGCGTGGAAAAGGTCATGCTGAATGAGGCCGCTAATACGGCGAAACGGGGGAAGAATACGCCCCAGGAGCTCTGCCTTGTGTAACCAGCCAAGCACTCGGCTGGCCCGTAGTGGATCGACGATGGCCTGCAAAAACGTCGCGCGGAAACCGATATCGCTGAACAACTGCGGATTCCACAGTGGCTGTTGGCGCCGTGCCGCGTGTAATGCCTGCGCGGATAGTTCTTGGTCCGTGCTGGCGCATTGCGTCCAATGCCGCAGCAGGGCGCTGGGCGATTCAGCCGGCTCGACGACATGGTTGTGGATCGTGCCGGTGGCGAGAAATTCGGCAATTTCTTCTTCCGCCACCGCAGCCAAGCCCTGAATCAGGGCAAAGGACTGATAGAGGCGCTGCATCAGGCGCTCGGCGGCGCTGCGGTTACGCCCACTGCGAAAGCCCAGATCGCCCGCAATGCTCTCTTGCAATTCCAGGCGTAGGCGGTCTTCCGCACGACCACTCCGCTGATGGAGCGCCACCCGCACGCTGGCGAGGAAGCCCTCTGCGGCGCGCAAACGACGCAAGTCGGCTGCGTCCAGAATTCCAACCTGAGCAAGGACTGCAAGTTCGGGCCGGTGCCAAATCTGACCCGCTAGCCACAGGAGCTGATGTACGTCCCGCAACCCTCCGGGGCCATCCTTGATTTGCGGTTCCAGATGATACGCAGTGTCACGAAAACGGCGATGGCGCGCGTCCTGTTCTGCAACCTTGGCGGCAAAAAAGGCATTGATGGACCACGGCGGATGTTCTTGCAGTTGTTGTTGCAGCTCACGCCAGAGCGCTTGGTCGCCGGCCACGAGTCGTCGCTCCAACAGCGTTGTCGCAATGCTCAGATCGCCCCGTGCAACGTCCAGTGTTTCTGCCACCGTGCGCAGAGACGCCCCCACCTGCTGTCCTTGATCCCAGAGCGCAGTCAGAAATCGGGTAACGAAATCATCGGCGGCGCAGTCTGGCTGGCGTAATAGCAGCAAGTCGAGGTCGGAAAAGGGAAACAACATCCCACGACCGTAGCCACCCACGGCGATGAGGGCGAGACCCGGGGGGGGAGCGAATTGCTGCCAAAGGGTGCGGAGATAGCGATCCGTGCCCTTGGCGAATTGCCGCAGACGCTGCGTTGGGCTTCCCAGATTCGCAAAGGGTGGCCGCAGGACCTCCGCGCTGGCTGGTGAGAGCGCGGATAGTATCGCGGAGGGTGATCCCGCACTCCTCAGAGTGGATCTCCGGGCAGTTGGGTGAGGACCTCATAGCCGGTATCCGTTACCAAGACCGTATGCTCCCATTGTGCCGATGGGCTGTGGTCTTTGGTCACGATGGTCCAGCCATCCGGAAGGGCCTTGATATGGCGTTTACCCGCATTGATCATCGGTTCGATGGTAAACGTCTGCCCAGCGACCAGGCTTTGGCCGGCGCCAGGCTCACCATAATGCAGAATCTGCGGCTCATCGTGGAACTTGCGCCCGATACCGTGACCGCAGAACTCCCGGACCACAGAACAGTGCTGCGCCTCGGCATAGCTCTGAATAGCATGGCCGATGTCGCCCAGGGTGGCGCCAGGGCGGACGACCTCAATGCCGCGGATCATGCTTTCGTGCGCTACTTCCACGACCCGCCGCGCCTTGAGGGGCACATCACCCACCAGAAACATCTTACTGCTGTCGCCATGAAAACCGTCTTTGATAACGGTTACGTCGATGTTGAGGATATCCCCCTCCTTTACGATCCGGTCCCCCGGAATTCCATGACAGATCACATGGTTGACGGAAATGCAGACCGATTTGGGGAAGGGGGGATATTCGGGGCTGGGTTGATAGTTGAGGGGCGCAGGAATGCCTTGCAGCTCGTCGACGATATACTCATGGCAGATGCGATCGAGCTCTCCGGTGCTGATTCCTGCACGAACATGACCGGCGATCATCTTCAGGACCATGGCGGTGAGCTGTCCTGCCACACGCATCTTCTCGATCTCTTCGGCGTTGTGGATGACGACGGGGGGACGGGTTTGGGCTCGGCGTAACATCAGGACTCCTTCCGCGGATAAATCAAAAGAGTAAGGGTTCCGCGTTGCTGATCTCTATACTATCAGGCCTGACCCGGCTGCGGTAGGCAAGGATTTCGATACCCAGGTCTCGCCCACGACGCAGGGCGGTGCCATATTCGGGGTCGATTGTGTCAGCGGGGGCGAAACCTCGGCCATCTTCACGGCCCAGCAAAAAGAGCATGACCGCGCGGTGTCCGTGCCGGAGCTCCTGTTCCAAGGCGTGCAGATGCCGCAGGGCGCGGGTGCTGCGGGCGTCGGGAAAACGGAGCACCCCGTCCTCATCCAGTAGGGTGCAGGACTTCACCTCCAAAAATACCTGACCACGATCTGGGTCGTTCAGATGGAAATCCACCCGCTCTCGCATGCCATACGACACCTCTTTGCGCAGGGTGGCGTAGCCTCGCAGTTCGGCGATTTGCTGCTCCTGCAGCGCTTCGGCCACCACCGCGTTGGGGCGCTGGGTATTGATCGTCACCCAACTGGCGCCACTCCAATACAGCTCCCAGGTCCAGGGCAGCTTCCGTTTGCCCTCGCCATGCCAGGACAGCAGAACGGCTTGGCCAGGTTCGGCACAACTGCGCATGCTGCCGGGATTCGGGCAGTGCACCTGCACGATTTCGCCAGACGCAAGCTCGCAATCGGCCAAAAAGCGTTGATATCGACGCAACAGGCGCGCCGGGGTTAGCGGAGGTAATTTCATGGCTCCGCAGTCTGCAGGTGACTGCGCAAGGTTTGCAAGAGGGCGAGGGTGGCCGGGCTGGCATCCGTGCGGTGCAGCACCGAGAGGCGATGGGGAATGGGAGGCGAGAGGGGGAGCAGACGCAGGTCGGCAGCAAGATTGGCGTGGTAGCGGGAGGCAAAGCCAAAACCAAGGCCGCTGCGCACCCCCTCCCGAATTGCAGCGAGGCCGCTGAACTCGTAACGAATGGCCAGGGAGATGCCCGCTGCCTTGCTGGCTTGCAGAACGGCCTCGCGAATACCCGAGCCGGGTTCGCGCCAGATGAGGTCCGCAGCTTCAAGATCTTCAAGGGTAATGGCTGTTTCCGTGTGTGCCCAAGGATGGTTTGCGGGCACGATCAGGTCGATCTCGGTTTCGACCAGGGTCTCTTGTACCCAGACGCCCTGCTCCGTCGCCGGGAGATCATCCTCCACAAAGACCAGATCATATTCCTCCTTGCTCTGCCGCGCCTGGCGACTATTCAATGAGCAGACCTGCAGGTGAATGGCTGGGTAGGTATGATGGAATTGTGCCAGAACACGGGGTAGTAATACCTCGGCATTGCTCTGGCTCGCAGCAAGATGCGCTGTGCCTGTCAGTAGCCCCTGACTGTCGGTACACAAGTTGCTGGCTTCCGCAACAGCCACCTCAATCCTTTCCGCAATGCGCCACAAGGCGATGCCCATGGGGGTAGGACTGATGCCGCGATGGGTGCGGCGATAGAGTGGTTCACCCACTCGCTCTTGCAACAGCTTGAGACGATGGGAAACTGCCGGCTGGGTGAGAAAGAGGCGCTCCGCGGCTTGATGCAGGTTGCCAGCGCGAGCGGCCTGTGCCCAGATCAGCAGCAGGCTGGGGTCAAGGCGTCGATCCATGAGCAAACCTTCATGAAATTAGGATAAGTAATCATTAACGTAAAATATATGAATTAGATTTGATATATTATCGGCTATAGAATGTTCCCGTCCAATCGTTGACTGGAGCTGCCAATGGGCTTTCTCTCTGCTGCGCCGGGCAATGATCCGCGCCAAATCGTTCGTCAATTTACACCCAACTGGTTCACGGCCAACATGGGCACGGGTATTCTGGCTCTGATGTTGGCGCTCTTTCCCTACGAGCACTGGGGCCAGCAGGACTTGGCTCAGGTATTGTGGAGCATCAACAGCTTCTTTTTTGCGTTGTTCAGCCTACTCTTTTTGAGCCGGGCAGTCTTTTACTTTCGCGATTTTCGCCGACTGTTTGACCATCCGTTGCAATCGCTGTTCATCGGTGCCATCCCGATGGGATTCGCCACCATCATCAATGGATTTTTCATCATCTGGCCCCTCAGTACTGCGAGTCTTGCGGTCGCGACGGCGTTTTGGTGGGTGGATGTTTTTTTGGCCCTGATTTCGGTTTTGCTGGTGCCGTATTTCATGTTTACCAGCCATCAGCATAGCATGGAGCGAATGACTGCTGCGTGGCTCCTACCCATCGTTCCACCGGAGGTTGCTGCGGCGAGTGGGGGCCTGCTGGCACCGCACTTGGCGGTGGGAGCAGCGGAAAACGTTATTTACATGAGCTATATTCTTTGGTCCATTTCCGTCTTGTTAGCGATGGGCATCCTGGCCATTCTGTTGCTTCGCCTTACCTTGCACAAATTGCCGCATCAGGATATGGCGGTTTCGAGCTGGCTGACTCTTGGTCCCTTGGGCACCGGCGCCATGGCCATGATCACCTTGGGTAATGCAGATTTTGCCAGTTTTCATGGCGCGCTTGCGCAAATGGCACAGTTTGCGCAAATGGCCGGTTTGATGGTAGCCCTGATTCTCTGGGGTTTTGGCTTGTGGTGGATGTGTATGGCGATATTCTTCACCTTACGCTATCTGCGCGAAGGATTGCCCTTCAATATGGGCTGGTGGGGCTTTACCTTCCCCCTTGGCGTTTTTAATGCAGCAACCTATCTGCTAGCGGATAAAACGGGGTTCTGGATTTTTGCGCCTCTAGGCGCGATCTTCACCATCCTGCTCGCGTTTTTCTGGATCGTGGTTACGCGCAAGAGCTTTCTCGGCATGTGGACCGGTCAGCTATTCCGTGCCCCTTGTCTATCGGAAGAGACGGGTCTGCCCACATCGTGTTCCATCTCTTCTGGGCAGCAGCGTCAGGTAAGGGCGCGGTAAGCCTCAGCGATCAATGATTCGCCGTACTTGCGCTCGAGTTTGCGGATGACGAAATGACCCGTCGCCATGTCCTGAAAATGGGTAATGAAGATGGTATTGATCGTCGCGCCGCCGATTGCACCGGCGGCTGGAATCATCTGTGCCATCGCTTTGTCTGTCACTGCTACACCAAAACGCTCTGCGACTTTGCGCAGCAATAGCGCCAGTGCCGCGCTCGACACAGCGCCACCGCTTCCAGTAACGGTTTTGCTGGCTTCCGCAATGAAGCCACTCAAAGCAAAGCGTGTCGCGTAATAGCCTGCTTCCGCGCGATCATCCTCGCGACTATGCGGGCTGCCCATGGCAAAGACCTCCAGGCATGCAGCCCGCGTGTTGGCGCTGCTGATCGATTCCCCTTGGCTGCGGGCGATGTCGATGATGGAGCGCAACATGATGGTAGTGGAGATGGGTAACTCGATGGCCAGGGCAGACAGGCCAAAGAGCCCACCAACACCACCCGAAGTCGCTACGGCGGCCTTGTGCCAACGTGTTGATGCTTTACGAAAGGGCGCGTCGTCAAGAGAGAACAGAGCCGCATCCGCAGCCTTCTGCAGGGCTTGCTCGGTCAGGCGACCGAGCTTCTCATGCCATTGACTGGGAAGACGTTTCAACCCCAGCTCAATCGGCGTGCCCAGCATATCCATCAGGCGCGCCGCCAGTCCCGGATTATCCAGAATCCGCCGCGCCGCCCGGAGCTCGGCTTCATCCTCTGTGGTCAGGATTCGTTGAATCTGTGCCATCTGGATCACTCCCCCAGGCTGGTGAAAAGGGATGGGTTCTTGGACTCCCAATTACTCTAGCGCAGGTGGAGCGCAGTGTTAATCTGCACGCGAGATTGGAGGAACATCTGGCGCGAAGAGGCCTACGTTTCCGTGTCCGGAGACGACGAATCAGGCCAGATCGAAACGATCCAAATTCATGACCTTTACCCATGCCGCCACAAAATCCTGCACAAACTTCTCCTGGGCATCTGTACTCCCATACACCTCTGCTAAAGCGCGCAGCTGGGAATTGGAGCCAAAGATGAGATCCGCCCGAGTCGCGGTCCATTTGACCTGACCCGTCTTACGATCCCGCAGTTCGAACAGGTTCGGATCATTCGTCATCGGTTTCCATTCGTTGCCCATGTCGAGCAGATTGACGAAGAAGTCGTTACTAAGGGTGCCCGGACGGGTAGTAAATACCCCATGTTGCGACGCTCCATAGTTGGCATTCATGGCGCGCAGGCCACCAAGCAATACCGTCATCTCCGGTGCGGTAAGGGTCAGCAGTTCCGCCTTATCCACCAACAGCGCCTCGGTAGGTACTTCTGGGTGCCGATGGCTACGGTAGTTGCGGAAGCCGTCGGCCACCGGTTGCAGCACCGCAAAGGAGGCGACGTCCGTCTGCTCCTGCGAGGCATCCATACGACCTGGAGTAAAGGGTACGGTCACTGCGTGACCAGCCCTCCTCGCCGCTTCCTCCACGCCCGCACAGCCCGCGAGCACGATCAGATCGGCAAGGGAGATCTTTTTGCCAGAGTCCGCTGAGCCATGGAAGTCCGCTTGCAGCGCGACCAGCGTGGCCAAGACCTTGCTCAACTGTGCCGGTTGGTTGACCTCCCAGTCCTTTTGCGGGGCCAGACGAATACGGGCGCCATTGGCACCGCCCCGCTTGTCCGAGCCGCGGAATGTTGCGGCGGACGACCAGGCCGTGTACACCAGTTCAGATACTGACAGCCCACTCGCCAAGATCTGTGCCTTGAGATTGGCGACATCTCTCGTGTCGACGAGGGGATGATTCACTGCCGGGATCGGATCTTGCCAGATGAGGTCTTCCTTAGGTACCTCCGGACCGTGGTAGCGCGTCTTTGGTCCCATGTCGCGATGGGTGAGTTTAAACCAAGCGCGCGCGAAGGCATCGGCAAATTCCTCGGGATTCTGCTGGAAGTGTCGGGCGATCTTCGCATACTCGGGATCATAGCGGATGCCCATGTCGGCATCGGTCATCATGATCGGCACTTTCCGCGTCGGATCCGCGGCGGCGGGTGCCATATTCCGATCCGTATTCACCTTGGGTGTCCATTGGTGCGCACCTGCCGGGGATACGGTCTGTTCCCATTCACTGCCGAACAAAACGTCGAAATAGCTCATGTCCCATTGCGTGGGGGTAGGCGTCCAGGAACCCTCGAGGCCGCTGCCAATGGCATCGCCGCCCTTGCCACTCTTGTAGGTACTGATCCACCCCAGGCCCTGTGCCTCGATCGGTGCTGCCTCGGGGGCTGGGCCGACATGGGACACCGGTCCATTGCCGTGGCACTTACCGAAGGTATGGCCACCAGCCGTCAGGGCCACGGTCTCATAGTCGTTCATGGCCATGCGGGCGAAGGTTTCCCGCACCAATTGTGCAGAAACGATCGGGTCAGGCTTGCCACCGGGACCTTCCGGATTCACATAGATGAGCCCCATCTGCACCGCCGCCAGGGGGTTGTCGAACTTGGCAGGATCCGTGCCATGGCGTTGGTCATCCAGCCAGGTGGTTTCTGGCCCCCAGTTCACCGACTCGTCCGGTTCCCATTGGTCGGCACGTCCGCCACCAAATCCGAAGGTCTTGAACCCCATGTTTTCCATTGCGACGTTGCCCGTCAGCACCATGAGGTCAGCCCAAGAGATCTTGCGTCCATACTTCTGTTTGATCGGCCACAACAAACGCCGTGCCCGATCCAGCAGCACGTTATCCGGCCAACTGTTCAGGGGTGAGAAGCGTTGTTGGCCGCCGCCGGCACCGCCACGGCCATCGCCAACGCGATAGGTACCAGCGCCATGCCAGGCCATGCGGATGAACAGCGGTCCGTAATTTCCGTAGTCTGCGGGCCACCAGTCCTGCGAGTCAGTCATCAGCGCCATGAGATCCTTCTTTAGCGCGGCATAATCCAAGGACGCAAATTCCTTCACGTAGTCGAAGTCTTCGCCCATGGGGTTGGACCTGGACGAAAACTGGGACAGAATTTTGAGATTCAGTTGATTCGGCCACCAGTCATGGTTACTCGGGGCATCACCACTGGCGCTGGTGACGTGAAAGGGGCATTGACTCTCGGACATGGCATACACTCCTCTACAGATGTCTTGATGGTTATCCCGCTACAGGGCATTTTTAGTGTAGGTCGTCCGTGTTATGTTGTATTGTGAAACATTTAGAATGAGGTGTTAGATAATATCTAACGATTACGTATGACACTGCAGGAACTGAAATACCTGGTCGCACTGGCGGATCACGGGCATTTTGGCCGGGCTGCTGCGGCCTGTTTCATCACCCCGTCTACGCTGTCCACCCAGATCAAGAAACTGGAGGACTTTCTCGGGGTGACACTGTTTGATCGCAGCCTGAAACACGTGGCGCTTACCCCCATCGGGCGCGAAATCCTCCCTATCGCACGCCATGTTGTTGCCCAGGCTGAGGATATCCGTAAGCGCTGCAAGCAGGCACACGGCCCGGTGATTCAAACGCTGCGATTGGGGGTCATCCCGACTCTTGCTCCCTACTATCTGCCCCATGCCCTGAACGTGGTCCATGGGCAGTGTCCCAACCTGCGTCTTCTCTTGCGCGAAGAATTGACCTCCCAGATTCTTGAAAATCTCACCACGGGCAAGCTTGATGCCGGTCTGCTGGCGACCCCGGTAACGGATGAACAGTTGCAAGTAGTGTCACTTTTCCAGGAATCATTCTATGTGGCACTGCCAGCTGGGCACCGGCTCGGGGCACGCAATACCCTGACTGTCCTTGACATCCTCAACGAGAACATACTGTTGCTCGACGAAGGCCACTGCCTGCGCGATCAACTGCTGGAGATCTGCGGCAGGTACTCGAGCGAGCGGGAAGAGGTGCGTGCGACCAGTTTGGAGACGTTGCGCCAAATGGTGTGCACTGGCATCGGCCTAACGTTGCTGCCAGCACTGGCCGTTCCAGATCAGTCTGGTGCTCGCTGCAATAGTCTGGAAATCCGGCCATTCACCAAGCCCGGGCCGGGAAGGACCATTTCCCTGGTCTGGCGCAGACGTGCCCCGACATCTGAAATCTTCGACCAACTTGCCGCGATTCTCCAAGCGAATTTACCGCAGGGAGTGGAAGTGATCTGAGCTGCTGCCTCAATCTGCCGTGGAGTGTGGATAACGATAAGTTCGATAGGGGGAGAGATCCTCACTGTCGCTGCCGTATCTTGCCTTGCACGCTGACAGAACGAATTGGGCTCCAAGCGTCTACGAGGTGTCTACGGGCAGGGAAATGATTTAAAAGAGATTGGAGTAGTTATTTGTTATTATTGGTGCCGGCAACAAGAATCGAACTCGTGACCTTCTGATTACAAATCGGTGATTTGCTAATATAATATCTTATTTATCAACAGGTTAGCCCGTCTGCCAACGGCGAAATCCTGTCACTCAAGACCACAAAACAGGCACTTACGCGCTGTGCATGGTACAAATATGGCACAGTCTGGCACAGGCCGGATCCGCATATCACTCCATCCCCAAAACCCTTTGACGAGACAATCCGCGCTATCGGTGAAGCGGGTTTCGCGCCATGACCGGTTGCTATACCAGCTTTGGTAGAGAAGCACCTTTCATCGACAACATGGAGTTTTTATGACCAAGACTACTGCCATCACCGCGGGCATGTTTGCCCTTGCCATTTCCGCCGTTGCCAACGCCTCTGCGTTCCCTATGCCGTTCCACGGTATTGCCGCGGGCCTTGCAAGGGATCCGCGGTAGATGGCCGCACTACCCGTCATGTCGGGTACAGCATCAGCATTCGTGTACGCAAGCGGATCGAGTCGATCTTTGGGTGGATGAAGACCGTGGGCGGGATGCGCAAAACGCGATTTCGTGGATTGGAACGGGTGGGGCTGCACTTCACCCTGGTGTCCACCGCCTACAATCTGGTGCGTATGGCACGACTGGGGGTGGCGTGATGGGGGTGCTGCGTCCAGAGTTCGGGAAACCGGGCAGATTGACCAGAAAAACCGCACAAAAGCCGTCCAGAACTGTCCTCAAGATGCGTTTTTCGAGAACAATAGACGCCAAGTGGATTTTATCGCTCGGTTTTTCAGCAGTCTGTTAGGGGCTGCCGTTTTTCTCTGTGGGATGTTTATGTTCTTGAGCATTCCTTTTGATCTGATTGATGATACTGGGGATTGCCATGATTAAGAGAGGTTTTTGATGCCAATGTACATTGAACCACAAGCCGGTCCTGCGCCGATCATCCAGGTGATCCAGCAGGCGCGGCGGGAAGTGAGTCTGGAAGTCTACTACCTGTCCGACAAACCGATCCTTCGGGCCTTGCAGTCTGCTCACGCGCGGGGCGTGGACGTGCGCGTCATCATAGAGGGTAAACCTTATGGCATGAAACCCTGGCAGGTACGGCGCGAGGAGCGGGCCATCCAGGCCACGGGAGCCACTCTCAAATTGGCCCCGTACCGTTTCACCAGCCATGGTGACCATTACGCCTTCATGCACGCAAAGTACGTCTGCAACGGGCATGAATGCGAGGTTGGCACCGCCAACTTCGATTGGTCCGCATTCCACAAGAACCGGGAGTATCTCTATGTCACGAGCAACCGCGCCGTGGTGCAGGCGGCGAACGCTGTTTTCAATGCCGACTGGAACAACCGCAGGGCGCCAGCCTATGCGCATCGAGTTCTCGTCGTTTCTCCCGGGAGTTCAGCCGGACAGTTATTGCAGGTCATCAATCAGCCAGGACCGATCAGTGTTGAGTCGGAAGAGCTTGGCCCCTACCGCCCGATCCTTGATGCCCTGGCGGCGAAGGGCAAGGATCTTCGGCTGATACTGCCGGCCAGCATCAATAGCGCGGATCAACGCGATGTGGACTTTCTCAAGGCGCATGGGTGTCAGGTTCGCCTGCTGCCCAAGAGCCCCATCTACATGCACGCCAAGATGATCGTGGGACGTTCCTTGGCTTTCATTGGTTCCGAGAACTTCACCCAGACCAGTCTGGAGCAGAACCGGGAGATGGGCCTGCTGCTGAACGGGAGCGACATCGGGAATCTGCAAGCGCAGTTCAATCAGGACTGGAAGATGGCTGGTGGTGGCGTTGGTGGCTTGGTAGCCAAGGCCAAGGGCTGGTTTTCGCGGTTCTAAAGACTTCGTTTGTAGGGAGAATATTGATTTCGCGGTACAATGAGAGACGGCTACTGGTGTCACAGGCTTGGTTATGGAACTGAAAAAATCAAGGCAGGATATTCCACCGGATCTTTTGCAATCGCTCCAAAGATTTATCGATGGAGCGATGGGTGTGGTATCTTTTGAAAAGGCCATTCTTTTTGGCAGTCGTGCTCGTGGTGACGCACGGAGCGATAGCGACGTTGATGTTGCTTTGGTTTCCAACATTCCGCAGAGCCAAGTGTATGCGTTGAGTATGCGTCTCGCAGATCTTTCTGCAGAAGTCTTGTTAGAAACTGGTTACGTAATTACAACGGTTTTGGTTCCAGTAGAGTATTGGGATCATCCAGACAAATATACAAATCAAGAACTTTTGGATAACATTAAAAGAGAGGGTATCCAATTATGAAAAGTTTATCTAATGAGCTTATGTCCAAAGCTGATGTAGCATTCAAGTCTGCTATAACTCTGTATAATGCCGAAGACTATAATGGTTCGGTAAATCGTGCGTACTATGCAATGCTAGACGCTGCAAAAGCTGCTTTGATTCATCAGAGAGTGCAGGGAGCGGAAAATATTAGGTCTCATAGTGGTTTGATCTCTGAGTTTTCCAGGCACTTTGTAAAGACTGGGAAAGTTGGCGTTGAAATGAGTAAAATCCTGACCAGGGCTGAAAGTGCAAGATTGGTTGCCGACTACAGCTATGACTCTTTGGACAAAGTAGGCGCGCATGAGCACATTGCAAGTGCAGGCCGGTTTATCTCTGAGATCAAGAGGAAGATCATCAAAAATATTGAAATTGAATGATGATCGTCTAGTATCACAAGGGGTCTCCACCTCATCTCTGACGAGACAATCCGCGCAGTAGTTGAGCGGGCCGCCATGGCTAGTTGCTATACCGTAACTGGTAGGCAGCCTGCACTACGTCTGCAGGACAACGAAGCGGAGATGAAATGTTTGCCCTTACTCAAGAACAGCGCAAGGCGGTTGCCATGGCCAAGAAAATGCAGAGCTTCAAGGTCTCTGCCCTGGCCGGGACCGGCAAAACCACCACTCTCGCCGCGATTGCGCAGGAACTCGGGCAAAAGCGGGGGCTTTACCTGTCTTTCAACAAGGCAATCGCCACAGAGGCACAAAGGAAGTTCGAGGGTTCTGCATGCCAGGCACGGACGTTTCACTCGCTGGCTTTTGCGGGGTTTGGACGCAAATACGGCGCCCGACTGAACAAGCGCCTGAATGCTTCCTACCTTCGCTCCAGATTCGGGGTCACCGGAGATTACAGCTACGCCATAGGGGAAGTGGCATTAGGCACTCTCTCCAGGTTTCTGCGCACCTCGGATGCACAGATTACGAAGGAACACGTGGCATGGAATGATGCCTGCAAGGCCATTTTCGCTGAGCGTCGGGAATTGGAGGCAATCTTTGCCTCTTGTGGTGAGAACCAGAGCCTCAAAACCGAGATCAACCAGAAGCTGGCAGAGAACGAGCAAAACTGCAAAACCTGCTACAAGATTCGCGATCAGGCTATAGAACTTGCCAAGCGGGCATTGGGGGAAATGCTCAATCCTAAAAGTGATTTCCCCGTGACGCATGACCTCTATCTTCGGGAATTCGTGCTTTCGTCCCCAAAACTTAACGCTGCTGGCTTTCGCTACGACTACATCCTGTTTGATGAGGCGCAAGATGCTGACGGACTGATGTTGCTATTGACGACGGCACAGAAGATCCCGGTTTTTTATGTGGGTGATGCATTCCAGCAGATCTACGAGTGGCGCGGGGCGAAGAACGCCATGCAGTCTCTCGATCTACCGGAGACGCCTTTGACCATGAGCTTCCGCTTTGGGCAGGCGGTGGCCGACGACGCAAACCAGGTGTTGCAGAGCTTGGGGGCAAAATACTTTCTGGAGGGACGCCCGGACAGAACATCAAAAGTGTTCACTGGCAAATCTACTGAGGCTTCGCGTGCCACCATTGTGCGCACCAATGCCGAGGCCATCGACCGAGCCATGAGTGGATTGTCTGACAAGCAGCGGGTTGGTGTTAGTGGGAAAGCCGGAATCCGCGCTTTCCTCCGAGATTATCAGAAACTGGTGGATGGTGAGCCATCAGGGCAATTCGCGCTTTTCAAGTCAGAGGATGAGTTACGAGAACACGCGGGGTCAAGTGAAGGAAACGATATCAAGATGTTGTTGAAGCTGGTCGACGACTATGGCGTTGACGGGCTGCAGTCCGTCATGGATTCCTCTGTGGATCTGGATGGCGACAAGGATGCATGGAAGTCCTGTGATCGTATTGTCATTACGGCTCACAAAAGCAAGGGGATGGAGTTCGATTCCGTCTGTCTTTCTGATGGCCTTTTCAACAAGAAAAGGCTTGAGAGTGATGAGGAAAAGCGATTGCTATATGTCGCCAAGACTCGTGCAATCCATACGCTTAGGCAGCCGACGGATTATGCAGGGTTGAGGGTTTGAATGCTGTGGAGAATTGTGATGGAGCGTAAACGCAGGATCATGAGCGCAGCCAATATGGAATCCTGGACCCGCGCATCGAAAGACCGTATGCAGCGGGCTATCGACTTTGCCGACAAGCTGCGCACGGACCCAGAGCATCAGAATCGGGTACAGTCTGGCCTATGCCAAATCTGCTACTACGGCAGTTGCATTGGTGGGCAAGCTATCACCACAGAGCCGTGCATGTGCTGTGGAAAGGAGCAGGTCTACAGCAGCACGGCCACTGATATCTTGTGCCGAGACTGCGCCAAGGAAACAGGCCTCTGCAAGCGGTGCGGTGGTGACCGAGAAGGGAAAATACGGCGGAAGTGGCCATCTGTGAAAGATTTGTGAGATGGCTACGATGGTCCTGCTCCGCCTGCTCTGCACCATGACTGGCCTTTCTCTGGCCTTGGGCGAAGGTATGCAGGGCCTTATGGATAATGATGCTGCCATGTTTGCCGAGAGCTTTTGGCTCACTATAGCCGCGCTGTGGATTGCGGTAGAGGATCATCGCACTCTGTTGGAGCTTCTTTCATGAGATACACCTTTCCCGGCCCACACGCGCCGTTCCCGTGGATTGAGATTTACACCTTTACCCTTGGATGTATGGGTGTCATTACCGGGTACCAGAGAGATTTTCTGCATCCTTGGAGCGCGGTCATTTTGGGCCTTGGTGTTGCCCTGCTCTGCATTACCGCAATCCTTTGGTTGGTGCGGGTGGTTTGGAGCGATCAGCCGGTAAGCGATGCGGCCATGCACATCTTGCGCAGTGAAGCATCCAGGTTCGATGCGGTACGGTGCTCTTGGGTTGCAATCTGCGGCCAGGAGCGGCACCCAACCTGGGGTGAATTGGACCGGATCATATTTTTTATCGATCATCCATTGCGGGAAGATCATCATGATTAGCGACTGCACTCGTTGCCCGTCCCTTTGTGCTTCTCGCACCCAAGTGGTCATGCCGGACCTGCCAGATTTTGGTCGTTCCTGTCGCCTGCTGGTCATTGGCGAGGCGCCAGGGGCCGATGAGGACGCTCAGGGCAAGGGCTTTGTAGGCAGGGCAGGGCGGACCCTACATCGCCTGCTGGAAGAATACGGCTTGCGACGCGGCTATGACTATGGGTGCGCCAATATCGTGCGCTGTCGGCCAGAGGGGAATCGGAAGCCGACGAATCAGGAAATCGCGAATTGCCTGCCCTATCTGGCAGGGACGATTGCCAATGCAAGGCCAGAAGTGGTGCTGACCGTCGGGGCTACAGCCATTGCTGCCCTGACGGGAATTGCGAAACTGGAGAGCAACATTGGGACACTGGATGCCAATGGCCACGACCCCCAAAAAGCCGCATGCCTGTACCGGGAAGATTTGCGGGCGGCTTGGCCTCGTGGGGCACGGCTCTACGCCATGCCCCACACAAGCCCACTGGCGTGGAACCGCAATGCTCCAGATGGCCGCAAATGGAGCGCAATCGGAGAGGAAGTGGTACGGAAAGCCGCGAGTTTCCTGCGGGCAAAACCAACGATCCCCGGCTGACGAGACAATCCGCGCCAAGGGTGAATCTGACTCAGAATTGATGGCGGGGAAACGATGGAAAATCTGCAATTTTACCCAACACCAGAAAATCTTGCCCGTACTGCATGGTCCTTGTTCCAAGACCGGGATTTCCTTCTGGTTCTTGAGCCGTCGGCGGGCAACGGCGACCTGCTGGATGCGAAGCCCTACGACTTGCGGAATGATCGTATCCATGCTGCAGAAATCGATTTGAGACGACATGCCGCTTTGCGAGAGAAGGGGACCGTGGTTGGTGTGGATTTTCTGGAAATGGGCGGGCTCAGTATGTATTCGCACATTATTATGAATCCCCCATTCCGGAATGGAGCGGAGCACGTTCTGTATGCATGGGACGGGCTGCTGTCTGGCGAGATCGTCGCCATTCTCAATGCTGAGACGATCCGCAACCCGTTCAGCGAGAAACGCGAACGGCTGGTGAAGCTGGTCGAGAAGAACGGGTCTGTGCGATACGAGAAATCGGCCTTTCTGGACCCAGATACACAGCGCAAAACCGATGTGGAAGTGGCCCTTGTTTGGCTCAAGAAAACGCCAGAGGCTGGCTGCTTCAGCACCGATTTTCTGGATGGACTCAAAAAAGATGCGGGGCCGGAGGCCGTGGACTTTGAGATTGGCGGGAA